>CAZDRT010000083.1:0-14308 GCA_964507815.1 uncultured Puniceicoccaceae bacterium | reverse complement strand
ATGCCGCGAATCGACTTGCGCATAAATGGCAGGACTTGGCCCCGCGACCACGGAAGAGTAGCGAATCGCCCGACTTTAGTCGTGCGATCAATTCCGTATTGATGCAATGGCATTGGGTACACCGCCACGCCTCCCCCCCCCGGAAGACTCGTATTGCCATCGGGCCTTCGTTCTCCCACCCTTTTCCCGGATGATCCGTACCAAAGAAAAAAAACAGGCCTCGCTCCCGGCTGTTCTGGCCGGAGTGTTTGCCGCCGTGCTGCTCGGGTTGGTGGCGGGATTCGCCGCCGAGGTGTCCCGGGTGCCTTTGTCGGGAACGGGACGGGCCTCTGAAAAGGAAAAGGCCATCACTCCCGTCTTCCCGCCCGGCCGGTCGGACGGAAGCGGAGACTGGAACCGCATGCTCAGTCGCCTGGCCGAGGGGAACGACGCCGGATACTCCGTGGAACTCAACGAGGCGGATCTGAACCAGATCGCCACCGAGTATTTGAATTTCACCCTCGGAAAGGAACAGGCGAACACCACGGAAGACCGGCCCTCCGTCGCTCTTCTTCCCGACACTCCGAACTTCCGGATCGCCGACTCGGTTCTCCAGTGCACCCTGCCCCTGGAGATCCTCCTTCCCGGTTTCGAGGGGAAGGCGCTCTTCGTCGTGATCGGCAAGTTCAACGGGAAGGACGGCGCTCCCCGGTTCGCGGTGGAGGAAGCCTGGATCAACTCCGCGCGCATCCCCCCGCTCGCCGCCGGGTGGATGATGAACTCCCTGGTCGGATCGATCCGCAAACTCTCCCCCGACTCCCCCTTGTTCGCCGCGTGGAAACGGATCGGCACCATCCGCCTCTCCGGGGATACCGCCACTCTAACCGCCCGATGATGGAACGCCCCCTCCCCCGCCGGCTTTTCCGGTATTTGACGGTCATCGTTGTGTGCCTACCGGCGTTCGCGGCGGCCCTCGGGCAGGAGGACTCTCCGCCCGTCCCGAGCGAAGAGTCCGCCCCGGTCGAAGAGTCCGCCCCGGTCGAATCGGCACCGGAGGCCGCCGCGCCGGAAGAGCCCTCCCCGCCCCCGCCGGCGGCGGATTCCGCCGACCGCGCTTCCCGGCCGAAAACCTTCGAGGGCCGCATGGGAACCTTCGACTTCGTGGCCGCCGATCCCTCCTCCCTCCAGGTCGCCCGCCGGATCGGACGGATTGTTCTCGATGTCTGCGATGAATTGATCTCGTCGCCCGACGAGCGCATACCCACTCTCTCCGTCAAGCTCGTCCCCGACGGCCGGGGGGACCTGGACGAGGAGCAAATCCGGATCTACGAAGATGTGGCCGGGGACTACGGTCTGGCGGTGGCCTGGAACGAAAACCTGCCGGTATCGCTTTTCATCCAGGCGCTCACGGACAGCTACCTGCGGCAGATCGTCTATACCTTGGCCAACCGGGATCGCGCGGAGAACGTCCCCTCCTGGCTGATCGCCGCCGCCACCCTTCGCGCCCAGGTCGCCCTGCGCCCGGCGCTCGTTGAATACTTCCGCGAGTTCGGTCGGGAAGCACCCATGCTTTCCCTGGAGGAACTGCTGGCGGATCGACCGACCGGGGATCTCAATGCGGCGGAAAGGATCGGCGCCTTCTGGTTTCTCGAGCTGATCACGGTGACCTTCGACAACCCGAAGCGAATCCGGAACTTTTTCGACGCGGTGGTCGCCGGGGGGGCTCCGCTCGAAGTTCTCCAAAACCAGACCCGGGAAAACCCCTCTTTCGCCAACGGCGCCGAGGCCTGGTGGGTCATCGGATTCCAGGACCTCGTCCACCGGCAGACCGGCATCGTCCTCTCCATCGAGCGGTCGAGCCGGCAACTCTATCTCCTGAACCGGTTCGAACTCCTCGACGAAGGCCGTCCGGCCTTCACCACCGTAGCCGGACTATGGGAATACCGGAAGAATCCGCTCGTCCGGAGAGCCCTGTCCGACCGGCTTCAGGAAATCCGCCAAATGATGCCCCGGGTGAACCCCGTTTTCTACAACGCCTTCCGCAGCCTCGGCCTGCAAATGCAGGCGTTGCTGGACGACGACCGCGGGGCCTTCGAGGCAAGCACGGAGGAATTCTCGGACGAGATCGCCACGGCGACCGCTCTCGCCCGCGACGCGCGGATTCTGGCGGAGAATCCGGACGCGGAAATCTAAATGGAGGGAAAAGAGGCCGCACCCTTCAGAGGGCCAAGCGCAGGGCCGCACCGAGGAAGACGGTGTGGGTGTCGATCTTGGTGTCGCTGTCCGACAGATCCGCGGTGTCGTTGAAGCGGTAGTTCGCCGAGATGTCGAGATGGAGGCCCGAAAAGATCTCCACGTCGAACCCGGCCCGGAGCGCGTAGAAGGGGCTGCTCTCGAAATCGCCGTCCGTATGGATAATCCCGATCCCGGCCGCCGCGTAGAGACCATCGCCGAAAATCAGGTAAGCCTCGGGTGCCCAGGCGTTATCGCCGAAGCGGTCGGGCAGGAACTCGGCGTCCAATTCCAACGCCCAGAGTCCGTCCCGGTATTGATAGGAAACGAGGTAGGAAAAGCCGTTGTCGTCGATATCATCCACATCCAGATCGTCGAGGGTGACCCAGTAATTGGCCCCCGCTCCGATACGGTGCTCTCCGGCGGAAAGCGGCGAGGAGGCGGTGATCAAGGAGACCGCGAAAGCGGCGAGGAGGAATTTCGGTCTTTTCATTGCCGACGGATATGCCGATTCGCCGGAGGAGTTCAACAAGAAATACTGCGGGCAGGCGACCTATCCCGGGCTTCTCCGGGAAATAGAGTTGAACCACCACCGCTTTTGGCATTCTCTCCTAGCCTTCATGGCAACGAAAAAGACAACCCGTGCGCAATCCGGTCCGATTGAGAAAGCCGCCAAGGCGGAGATCAACGCCTCTCTTTCGAAGGAGGACAAGATCCGGCTTCTGACCGATATGATCCGTATCCGCCGGTTCGAAGAGCGGTCGCTGCGCTCCTACCAGCAGGGAAAGATCGGGGGCTTCCTGCACCTCTATATCGGCCAGGAATCGGTGGCGGTGGGCAGTATTTCCGTCCTCGGGGAGAATGACCACTTCATCACCGCCTACCGCGACCACGGCCACGCCCTGGCCTGCGGGATGTCGATGAACGAGTGCATGGCCGAACTCTACGGAAAGGTCACCGGCTGCTCGCGCGGGAAGGGGGGCTCGATGCACTTTTTCGCGCCCGACAAGAATTACTGGGGCGGGCACGGGATCGTGGCCGGGCAAACCCCCCTCGGCCTCGGGCTCGCCTACGCGCTCAAATACAACGGGGTCAAGGGCTGCTGCCTCTGCTACCTCGGCGACGGGGCGGTCAACCAGGGGGTCTTCCACGAGTCGCTCAATCTCGCCGCGCTCTGGGACATTCCGGTCGTCTATATCATCGAGAACAACGGTTACTCCATGGGGACCAGCCAGGAGCGCTCCAGCAAGTTCACCGACAGTCTCGCCCGGCGGGCCGAGGCCTACGACATGGCCTGGGAGAGCGTGATCGCCAACCACGCCTACGTCGTTCGCGAAGCGACCGAGCGCCACGCGAATTTCGCCCGCGAGAAATCGAAACCCGTGCTCCTCGAGCTGAAAACCTACCGCTACCGGGGCCATTCGGTGGCCGACGCGAATTCGGAAAAATACCGCACCAAGGAGGAGATCCAGAAGTACCAGGAAACCATGGATCCGATCACCGTCTTCCGGAAGACCCTGACCGACGAGGGCGTCGTCGATGACGAAGCGGTGAAAAAGATCGAAAAGAAAGCGAAGGAAGAGGCCAACGAGGCCGCCAAATTCGCCGACGAGAGCGACTTCCCCTCCTCCGAATCCATTACCGAGGACGTGTACTGGGAGACCGACCATCCCGACCAGCGCCAGAGCGGCGGTCGCATGTTCTTCCACTCCTGAAATTTTTCCACCATGCCAGAAATCACTTACCGCGAGGCCGTCAAACAGGCCCTCATCGAGGAATTGGAGCGCGACGACCAGGTCGTTGTCATGGGCGAAGAGGTCGCCCAGTACAACGGTGCCTACAAGGTGACCGAGGGTCTGCTCGACCGCTTCGGCGAGAAACGGATCATCGACACCCCGATCAGCGAGGCGGGTTTCATCGGCCTCGGCATCGGGGCGTCCATGCTCGGCATGCGCCCGGTCATGGAGCTGATGTTCTGGAGTTTCTCCTACGTGGCCTTCGACCAGATCGTCAACAACGCGGCGATGGTCCGTTACATGTCCGGCGGACTCATCCACGTGCCCATCGTTATCCGCGGTCCGGCCAACGGGGGGACCAACGTCGGCGCGACCCACTCCCACACGCCGGAGAACTTCATCGCCTACACGCCCGGGCTGAAGGTGGTCTGCCCCTCGAACGCCTATGACGCGAAGGGACTGATGAAAACAGCCATCCGCGACAACGACCCGGTGTACGTGATGGAGAACACCCTGCTCTACGGGCAGAAATGGGAGGTACCGAAGGAGGAATACACGATCCCTCTCGGCAAGGCCGACGTCAAGAGAGAGGGCGGTGCCCTGAGCATCGTCGCCCATGGCCGGTCCGTGATCACGGCCCTGGAGGCGGCGAAGGAACTCGCCGAAGAAGGCATCGAAGCCGAGGTCGTTGACCTGCGCTCCATCCGCCCGCTCGACATCGACACCGTGCTCGAGTCGGTGCGCAAGACCCACCGTGTGCTCCTCGTCGATGAGAACAAGCCCTTTTGCGGGGTCAGTTCGCAGATCTCCCACATGATCCAACTCGAGGCCTTCGACGACCTCGACGCGCCGATCCGCCGGGTGACTTCCATCGACGCGCCCGCCATCTATTCCGACCCGCTGGAGAAAGAGCAACTGCCCAATCCCGCCCGGGTAAAGAAAGCGGCGCTCTCGCTCCTCGAGGAAGCCCCCGCCTGAGCGTTTTTTTCCGCCCGCGCCCAACCCGCAACCACAACCCACGAAGAATCATTCCCATGGCCGAAATCATCGAAATGCCGAAACTCAGTGACACCATGACGACGGGCACCCTCGTCAAATGGTTGAAAAAAGAAGGAGATGCCGTCGCGAACGGCGACATGCTCGCCGAGGTGGAGACGGACAAGGCGACCATGGAGCTGGAGAATTTCGAGGAAGGCGTCCTGCTCAAGCACTACGTTTCGGAAGGCGACCAGGTGGACATCGGCGCCCCGGTCTGCGCGGTCGGCGAAAAGGGGGAGGACGCCCCCGATGTCGGCGGCGGCGGATCGGTGCTCGGCGGGTCCGGCTCGGATTCCGACGACAAATCCGAAGATACGGAGAAAGACTCCGGAGAGGACGAAACCGCCGAACCGAAAGACGGGTCCGCGAAAGAGGAGCCGTCGGAGCAATCCTCCGGCGCGGAAGGAGACCGCGTGCCGGCCTCCCCCCTCGCCCGCAAGATCGCCCGCGAACACGGCATCGATCTCGCCACCATCGAGGGGAGCGGCCCGCGCGGACGGGTGGTCCGCGCCGACGTCCTGAAAGCGGCCGAGTCCGGAAAATCCGCGCCCGCGCCGAAGAAGGGCGAGGTCAGGGAAATCGAGCCGACCGCCGCCCCGGCCGCGACCGCCGGAGGGCTCTCTTTTCCGGAAGGAGGCGAGGAGAAGGTCTCGAACATGCGTGCCACCATCGCGAAGCGGCTTCTCGAGTCGAAGACAACCATTCCGCATTTCTACCTCGAGATCGAGGTGGACGCCGCCCCGCTCGTGGCTCTGCGCAAGAGTGTGAACGAGGGCCTCGCCGATCTGCCGCCCGAGGCCGGCGGGGCGAAGTTCTCGGTCAACGACCTGATTTTGAAGGCATCGGCCGAGGCGCTCCGGCGCGTTCCGACCGTCAACTCCTCCTGGGCCGAGTCCAAGGTCGTCCGCCACGGAGCGGTACACCTCGCCTTCGCGGTCGCCGTCGAGGAGGGGCTGCTCACCCCGGTCATCCGCGACGCCCACGCGAAAACCCTCCGCCAGATTTCGACCGAGGCCAAGGAACTGGCCGGAAAGGCGAAGGCGAAAAAGCTCAAGCCCGGGGAAATGTCGGACAGCACCTTCACCGTGACCAACCTCGGGATGTTCGGGATCCAGTCCTTCTTCGGGATCATCAACCCGCCGAACGCCGCCATTCTCTCGGTGGGGGCCACGGTTGCCAAGCCGGTCGTCGGAGCCGACGGGCAGCTCGCCGTCGGCCAGCGGATGACGATCGGGCTCAGCGCCGACCACCGCGTCGTCGATGGCGCGGTCGGCGCCCAATACCTCGCCGCCCTGCGGCAGATCCTTGAAGCACCGGCCCTGATGCTGGTCTGACCGGACATGGATCAATCGGTCGCGGATTTCCTCGAAGAGAGCCTCGAAGGGTACCGGACCTTCGCGGAGGGGAGAAACCGTGAGCTTGCCGATCGACTGGGCTCCCGGATCGGGAGCGGGGAGCTGGTCGCCCACCTCATGGAGGAATTGACCCACCCCGGGAAAAACCTGCGCCCGGCCCTGACCCTCGCCGCCTACGGGGTTTTCTCGGGCGGGCGCCCGCCCAGCCGGGAATGCTTCGCCGCCGCCCACGCGCTGGAGGTTTTCCACGCATTCGTTCTCGTCCACGACGATGTCATCGACCAGTCCGACCAAAGACGGAACCGCCCCACGCTCCACCGTCGGCTGGAGAAAGGTCTCGAAATCCCCTTCACGACCGCAAACCACCTGGCGGTCATTCTCGGCGACATCCTCTTCGGATTCGCCGTCGATCTGCTCAGCACGCCGGGTCTCGATCACCGGACCGTCGCCGCCCTGCAGCAGTACCTGGCCGGGGTCACGCAGGACACCGGCCTCGGCGAGGCTCTCGAATTGACCTTCCTGCACCGCACCCTGCCCGAGGTGAGCAGGCAGCGGATCGAGGAAGTCTATTACCTGAAGACCACCCGCTACACCATCGAAGCCCCGCTCTGGCTCGGCGGTCGGGCGGCCGGGGCGAAGGCGGTTGATCTGGAGCCGCTGGTCGAGTTCGCCCGCCCCATCGGTCTCGGATTCCAGATGGAGAACGATCTGCACGAGGCATCCCTCCCGCGCGAATCCTTCCGCCGCCTGGCCTACGATTTCCAGACCGGCGTGAAAACCCTCTTTCTCCGCCGCTTGTACGACGCGCTCGACGACGCGGGTCGCGAGGAACTCACCACCCTGCTGCCCCGCTGCGAATCCGACGCAGCCTCGATCAACCGGCTGCACGACCTCATCCACTCCACCGAGGCCCTCGCCACGATGAAAGCCGACGTGGACGGCTGCTTCCAATCCGCCCGGGAATGGGTTCCGGGGAGTCCGTACCCGGCCGCCGTCAAGGAAGGCCTCCGCGACCTCGCCGATTTCATCTTCTCCCGGAGAACGCACTCCGAAACCAACGGGGACTCCTGAGCCGCCTCCGGCGAGCCGGCCGATCCACCCATGCTTTCCCCGTCCGCACCCGATCCCTCCGGAGCGCGGATCCCGGGTTGGGCGGGACTCGCGCTTTCGCTGGGAGCGATCTTTCTTCTCCGCCGGTGGGACCAATTCACCAGCCCGAACGTCTATGCCGAAGACGGGATGATCGTGCTGCCGGACGCGCTGACCGTCGGATGGGGGGCTCTGTTTGAGCCAGTGCAGGGGTATCTCGCCCTGACAACGCGGCTTTTCGGTTCGCTGGCTCTTCTGCCGGGCGGGCTTGCGGGATATCCGTTCTGGGGAAGCGTCTTCGCCACCCTTTTCGGGGTGTTCGTCCTCGTCTATATCGCCACCACCCCCTCCCTCCTGCCCCGACCGTTCTGGTTCGCGCTGGCGGCGGCCCTCGTGCCGACCGGCCCGGAAGTGTTCTGCCTGCCCTTCATGGCGTTCTGGTGGGCGGGGCTTCTTCTCATGGTATTGGTTCTTCGCGCGGATCACGACCGCCCGGGGCTCGCCGCCGGCGATCTCGCCCTCGCCGTTTTCTGCGGACTGTCGGGAGTGATCGCCCCTCTGGCCACAGTGGTGCTGGCCGTGCGCCTCTTCTGTTTCCGCGACCGTTTCCGCGGCGGGTTCGGGCTCTTCGCCCTTCTCTCGGCGACGGCCGGTGTCCAGGCGCTGGTCTTCCTCTTCCACGGAAAGGGAACCGCCGGCGACACATCGGTCGGAGAGATTCTCGGCGGCTACCGGGCCGAGCCGTTCCAGTCCGCCTCCCGGCTGATCCGTCGGTTTTTCGGGGAATTTCTCTTCCCCAATGTCCCCGACGGAGTCTGGCCCCAGTCCCTTCTCGCGCTCGCCGGGCTGTTCCTGATCGGGTTTCTCGCGGTCTCCGGATGGCGGACGGGCAGGCCGCTCTTTCTTTACCTGTGGATGTTCCTGGCCGGCACCCTGCTCCTTGCCGTCATCCGGGTGGATTTCACCCTCATGCATCCACTCGAAGCCGCTCCCCGTTACTTCTTTTATCCATGGGTGCTCCTGTCGTGGATGCTGATCGCCACGCTGATTTTCTCCCGAGGAACGGGAACCCGCGTCCTGTGCGCGATCTGCCTGATCCTGGCCTCGTCGGGACTCATCCGGAGTCTGCACGCCCCTCCGTCCGACGACCTGCGATGGAAGGAGGCGGTCGAAAGACTGCACGAAAACGGATTCGAACGGCTGCCGGTTCACTATAACGGACGAGAGGAAATGAAGTGGGAGCTGCCCATGCACTATCGGGACGGCGAATACAGCCATAGTGCGTTTGGATCGGAACGCTCCGGGGAGTAGCGGTTTTCGCCCCCCGCTGCCGCGGGGCTTCGCCGAGTCAAGAGCCCCGCGACCACGGGAACGCATGGGACATTATTCCAAAATCACGATGCTTTGCGATTTCCCTCCCCGCACTTGTGGTCACGCCGCCGCGTGACGGCCGCCCCGGGGTTTTGCTTGCACGGACGCCCCGAGTGTGGGATGTCTCTACGTTTTCCCTCTTCCCGCACCGCCATGCCAGCCTCCATCACCTATCCGGACGCCGATTCCTTTTTTCCCGGGTTCATGCCAACGGGCCTGACCTTCGACGATGTCTCCCTGGCGACCCGCTATTCGGAGATCCTCCCCCGGAACGCCAGTTTGAATCTCGACCTCGCCCGGGGAATCTCTCTCCACCTCCCGGTCCTCTCGGCGGACATGGACACGGTGACCGAGAGCGGCATGGCCATCGCCATGGCCCTGCAGGGGGGCATGGGGGTCGTCCACTACAACATGCCGGAAAAGGAGCAGGTCCGGGAGGTGGCGCGGGTCAAAAACTATGTGAACGGCCTCATCCAGGATCCGTTCGTCGCCCATCCGGAACAGTCGATCGGAGATGTCCTCGATCTGGTCGAGCGCAAGAAAGTGAAGTTCCGCACCTTTCCGGTCGTGGACGCGACCGAGAAGCTGGTCGGTCTTCTGCCCGGTCGGGCGGTCAAGGAACGCTACCGGAACCACCAGGTCCTCGAAGCCATGTACGGGCGCGACCAGGTCCACACCATTTCCGAAAAGGACCTGGGCGAAAACCCGGTGGCCACCGCCGACCGGTTCTTCAGCGATCACCTGGGAATCCACAAACTGCTGGTGGTGGACGAGGACGACCGCCTGGAGGGCCTCTTTACCCTCAGCGACATCGAGCGGATCATGGAGGAGGCGCGCTCCAATCTCCGGCCGGCCCGCGACGACCGTTTCCGGCTTCTCTGCGGCGCGGCCGTCAGCGCGGTGCGGACGGCGGACGGATCCCTCGACCGCGACCGGATCGTCTCGCACGTGGGCGAACTGGTCGGCGAGGGACTCGATGCGGTGGCGGTTTCGACCGCCCACGGATTCAGCGCGGGGGTCGGCGAAACCGTCCGGCTGATCCGGTCCGAATTCCCCGATCTCGCCATCATTGCCGGGAATGTCACGAGCGGCGAGGGAGTGGAGTTCCTGGCCGAGGCCGGTGCCGATGTCGTGAAAGTCGGCCAGGGTCCGGGGTCGATCTGCACAACCCGCCAGATCGCGGGAGTGGGCATTCCGCAACTCACCGCCCTCTACGTCTGCTCGCGGGCGGCGGAGCGCAGGGGTGTGCGCATCCTCGCCGACGGGGGGATCACCCGCTCCGGCGATATCGTGAAAGCGCTAACCCTGGCCGACGCCGTGATGTGCGGCGGGCTCCTCGCAGGGTGCCGGGAGGCCCCGGGCACCATTCTCGAGATCAAGGGCAAGCTGTACAAACAATACCGGGGCATGGGCAGCGAGGCCGCCATGAAGTCCGGTTCGGCGGCCCGCTACGGGCATGAAAAGAAGGACGTGAATCGAAAGGTCGCCGCCGAGGGAATCGAGGCCCTCAAGGAAATCTCCGGCTCGGTCGAGGAAGTCATCGCCGGACTGGCGGGAGGACTCCGGAGCGGCATGGGCTATCTGGGGGCGCCTGATCTGGAGCACCTCCGCAGGAACGCCCTTTACGTCCGGGTGTCGCCCGCCGGACAACGGGAGGCCTCGCCCCACGACGTGATCGTGGTAAAGGCGGAAACCGCGGAGGAGGCCTGAGAGATGGCGCTGCTCCCCTTCCGAAGCCCGCTCATCGCGGACACCGGCATCAGTTTCGGCGACGAGGGCAAGGGCCGCCTCATCGCCGAGGTTGTCCGCGAGTTGCAGGCGGCCACCGGCCTGGCGGACCCCGTCCGGCTCGTTCTCAAGGTCAACGGTGGCGCGAATTCCGGCCACACCGCCGGAGGGCTCAAGCTCAACCTCCTGCCCGGCGGGGTCATCGAATCGAGTGTCCCGTTTCTCGGGCTCGGGGCCGGCGTGGTCGCCGATCCGCGCAAGCTCTGGTGGGAGACCCGGGCCACGGAGGGGCGGGGATTCACGGTTTTCTCCCGGCTCCGGATCGACGAGCGCACGATGGTCAGCGATCTCGGCCACAGGCTTCTGGATCTGGCCTGGGAGTCCTACCGCGAGAACCGCCTTTCGCTGCCCGCCCGCGGATCCACCGGCCGGGGCATCACCCCCGCCTACGCCGACGAGGTGGCGCAGTGGCCGATCCACTTCGCCGACTTCAACGGAGACCGCGACCGCTTCCGCAAGCGGTTCGAATCCCGGCTCGACCGGGCGCTCCTGACCATCCGCGAGGTCTGCCAGGTCACGGAGCGCGAGTGGTTCGACTTTTTCGATACGCTGACCATCGCCGAGACCCGGGCGAACGAAGCCGCCATCAACGACGGCGTCTTCGCCGCCTCCGAATTCGACTTCACCCGCTTCCGGGGGGCCGAGCCCTTCACCCTGGAGCGGGACGCCCTTTTCGACACGTATTGGGAAACCGGCCGCCGGTTCGCCGACCGCATCGTCGATATCCGCGAGGACGTCCTTTCCGCCGTGGCCGAAGGCCGCTCGGTGATCGGCGAGTTCGGCCAGGCCTACTGGCTGGACAAGCGCCACGGCTTTCCGCCGAACGTGACCGCCTCCCACTCGTTCACCCCCGAGTTTTTCCAATCGGCGGGCATCCCCGTCCAACCCCTCCACACCTTCGGCGTCTGCAAGGCCTACGACACAAAGGTGGGCACCCACGACTTTCTGACCGAGATTCCCGTCGATCACCCGCTCGCGGTCAAGCTGCGCCGGATCGAGTTCGGCACCTCGACCGGACGCCAGCGCATGGTCGGCTGGTTCGACGCCGTCGAGAAAGGCACGGCGCTCCGCTATGGGGGGTTCGACGATCTGGCCATCAACAAGCTCGACGCGCTCTCCCGGTCCGCGTCATGGGAAGGAGTCCTGCGGATCTGCACCGGCTACCGCGCGCCCGGCGGGGAGATCCTCCGCCGGGTGCCGCGGGACGAAGTGCTCCGGAGGGCCTGCGCCCCGGTTTACGAGGACTTTGCACCGTGGGACGAGGATCTCTCCGGCGTCCGTTCCTTCGACAATCTGCCGGCGAACGCCCGCCGCTACGTGATCGGCATGGTCCGGGCGACGGTCCTCTGCGCCGGAGCCGACGGGAATCCGCCCGACCATCCGCCCAACCTCCGCTACATCGGCGTGGGGCCCGACCCCGACGAGATCATCAAGGAGATACCGGCCACCTCCGAACTTCTCGCCCTCTCCGGCGAATGAGCGGACTCCGGCAGGAGAAACGCGGACGGGACGGGCCCGGGACCCGCCGGACATGAGCGGAAAAAAAAGACGTCTCGACCAATTGCTCCTCGAACGCGGTCTTTGCGAAAGCCGCTCGCAGGCGAGAGCCCTCGTCCTGGCCGGAAAGGTCCGCCGGGGCACGGAAATACTCGACAAACCCGGTCGCGAGATCCCCGCCGACGCCGATCTCGCCGTCGAGCAACCGCCCCAGTTCGTCAGCCGGGCGGGCGAGAAACTGGCGGGCTTCCTCGACCAGGGCGGCTTCGACCCGGCCGGAAAACGGGTTCTCGACGTCGGGGCCTCGACGGGCGGGTTCACCGACTGCCTTCTCCAGCGCGGCGCGGTCCACTCCACCTGCGTGGACGTCGGCCGCGGCCAGCTGCACCACCGCCTGCGAACCGATCCGCGGGTCGCCAACCACGAGAGACTCCACGCGGCCCGGCTTCCCGGAGCGGAACTGCCCCACCCCCACTACGACTGGGTGGTCATGGATCTCTCGTTCATCTCCCTCCGGAAAATCCTGCCCGCGGTCTGGCCCCGGCTGCGCGCCGGGGGCCTGCTGATCTGCCTGGTCAAGCCCCAGTTCGAAGCCACCCGGGCGGAGGCCGACGCCGGCCGCGGGATCATCCGCGACCCCGCGGTGCGCGAGCGGATCCTGAAAGAAGTCGTGGACTTCGCGACCTCCGACCTCCCGGACTGCGTTCTCCTCCGGACCGAGGAGTCCACTCTCGCCGGGACCGACGGGAACCGGGAGTTTCTAGCGGCCTTCGGGCGCGGAAAAACGGAACCAGCCTGAGCCGCCGGGAAGTCCGGATTCGCACTCGGTTCGAAACCGGTCGTAGGGCCGCGTGCTCTTGACGGCCATAGCTCGAAGAGCGACGGCTGTTGCCGCGCGTGCCGCCGCGGGGAACCAACAAACAGCCGCTCTCTCGAAAACCATCCCTCAAACCTTCGGTCATCCCCCCTACCCTCTCGTGAACCGGCAGGAGTGGCAGGCGAATCCGGCCCCGAAGGAAGTGCCCCAGAGTCGTAGCGGGCCCGTGGGCCGGGCGGCCAGGTGCGCGTCGAGGGTGAAGAGAACCGACGGGCTGCTCATATTCCCGCAATCGCGGAGAACGGACCGCGAATCGGGAAGATCCGCCCGGTCGAGCGACCGGGCGACCTCGTCGATCACATCCCGCCCGCCGGCGTGGGCGATCACCGCCGCCTCGGGCTGGCCGTTGCGGTCGAAAAGAGTCTTCACCGCCGCCGCCGCATGCTCCGGCACCGAGCGGTGGAGCCGGTTCCGCAACTTGCCCCCGGCATTCTCGAACCGCAGCAGATCCCGCTTCTCCGGCAGGTGAAGGGTATCGAACCCATCGCAACGGAGATCGTCCGGTGCCGCCTCGCCCCCGCTCCAGACAGTCGCCGCCGCTCCGTCACCGAAAAGGCACAGGCTGATGAGGACGCCGGGATCGTCGTCGAGATAGAAGGCCGCCGAACAGATCTCGACCGCCACACAGGCGACCGTCATTCCCGGATCCTCGCGGACCAGCGCGGAAGCCTGCCGCAGCGTGGGGATGGCCGCGCCACAACCGAGGCCAACCATGTCGCCCAGAAAGACATCCGGGCGCATCCCCATCCGCTCCGCCACATAGCTGGAGACCCCCGGACACAAATAGCCGGTGCAGGTGCAGACCAGCAGGGCATCGACATCGCCGGGAAGCACCCCCGCCTTCTCCAGAGCATCCCCCAGGGCCGCCGAAGCGAGGGCCGGCGCCTCCCGCTCGAACCCGCGGTTCAGCTCCCCGGCCCCCAGGTCGAAAAGCCCTTCGACCCCGGGCATCGCGAAGTGCCGGGAGTCGATCCCGTTCTCTCCCGACAACACCTTTTCCAACAACAGACGCGAGCGACTCTTCAACCGACCGAACGCCTCGGAACCCCGGAGTATGGCCAGACAGTCCGCCTGCGAATAGCTTTCCGGCGGTGTCCGGCATCCCAAACCTTTCAAAATCATTCCCTTCAAAACGCACAAATCCCGCCCAATCACAAACCCCGACGACCTTTCCGGGGGGGGTAACATCCCAAGGGGTGTAACCACAAGCGAATGGAGCTATGGAAGGAATTTCCCCCATTTTCCAGTGGTCTGCCGACACAAGGGAATGCCTTTTCCGCCAAACCTGGTGCGGGTTGGACGACTAAAGTCATCCAACTACGAAATCGCATGACTTTGGTCGTGCG
>CAZDRT010000082.1:0-14366 GCA_964507815.1 uncultured Puniceicoccaceae bacterium | reverse complement strand
CGAACGTGAAATTCCGGGCTCTCGCAGGTGGGCGCTGAAGCAACCCACCCACTTTTGCCGCCCAATTATGCAGTCTCAGCCCGCTGAAAGCAGCCGACTGGAGACATTGCTACGCCGTGGCACGGCAGCCGCCCTCCCGCCTTAGTTCGGCGGCGCACGCGCTATTATCGAAAAAATTTTGAGATTCTCCTGCAACGGGCCGTGGTGATGTTGCTGGAGCCGATCTATGAGGAGGAGTTTTACGACTTTTCCTTCGGATTCCGCCCTGGCAAGTCACCGCATCAGGCACTCAAATACCTGCGTGACCAATGCTTCGAACAAGATGTGGCCTATGTGCTCGATGTCGATATACGGAAGTATTTTGACAGCATCGACCACGCGCATCTTCGCGAGATACTCCACCGCAGGGTGGGAGACGGCGTGATCACACGTCTCATCAATAAATGGCTCAAAGCCGGCGTATGGGAAGAAGGCCTTGTGCAAAATCCCGAAGTCGGCAGCCCGCAGGGGGGAGTGATCAGCCCCTTGCTCAGTAATGCATACCTGCACGGAACGGCCGGGAATCAAAACCTGAAAGCTTCGACTTCCTCGGATTTACGCATTACCGGGGCAAATCGCGAAAAGGCTATAATGTGGTGTGCCGGAAAACCTCCGGTAAACGCTTCCTCCCAGCGAAACCATGATCTGAGGAACCGTGTGCGTTAATCGCGCTCGCACGGGTCTGTGGGAGTGCGGTCGAGTAATCGGCCGCACGACCCCGACACTCCACCACGGGGGCATCGCTGATGCAAGATCGGCGAAGAAAGAGTCGCGGGAGCGGCCGATGGCATGGCACTCTTCGGGCTCTCTCCCCGTGGCCGGCGGCCTTCCTTGTCCTGCGTAGCTCGGCTTGTCCTCCGAAGCCTTGGCGTAGGGGGGCAGAGCGTAGTGCGGAACCCCACGGCCATCCCGGGCAAGGCTGAAGCCATGCCCCACGGGGAATCCCGTGGAAGTCTTCCCTGCACCATAGCTAAAATACCTTCTTGGGAGGTTTCTCCATTTTCCAATGGTCTGCCGACACAAGGGAATGTCTTTTCCGCCAAGCCTGGTGCGGGTTGGACGACTAAAGTCATCCAACTACGTAGTCGCATGACTTTCGTCGTGCGATTCGGTCTCTTCCGTGGTCGCGGGGCTTGCCCCTCGATCAGAAGGTGGCAGTGGCTGCGGATACCACCGGACCTCTCCGGACCGACACCGGGCATCCGAGGAAATCGGGGTCGTTGCCCGTGCCGCCGGGGATCGGAGGGCAAGCCCTACCATTTATACACAAGTGTCCCTGTGATTTCCGATTCGCTGCGCTTACTTCCCTTCGGCGGGACTGTCAGCGTATTTTGCGTCGGTCACTCAGCGGGGCGCATGTCGAGAAGCTCGTCGATGCGGATGCGTTTGGACGCGATTTCCTCCGTGTAGCGCGCGCGTTGGCGGGAGTAAACGGGGATGCGCTGGATGAGGCGGAGGAGCGGCTCGGCGATGCGGCTGTCGATGTTGATGAAGCCATCGACGCTGAGCCACAGCCGGTTCGCCTCCAGATCCCAGTTCAGGGTGACCTCGGACGGGCTGTTGATGAAATCGGTCTGGAATTCGGTGAGCACGCGGGACTGGTTCAGCGCGGTGCCGCCGGTTCCCATCCAGTCTTCCTCCAGGTCCGCGAGCGTCCGCCGGTTGTTCCCGAAGGTTTCGGTCTTCCGCTGGAATTCTTCGAGAATCTGGATGAACTCTTCCCGCCCCCGGGGGTTATCGACGTAGAATAAAAGACCGGGAGAGCCGAGTCCTCCGCCGGTGATTGCGGCGACTTCCCTGGAGACGAATTCCGATTTCGCGTGGTCGAAAAAAGTCTCATCGATCAGGCGAAGCTCGATGTCGCGGATCCGCGAGGCATCGGCGACCTCGGGGCTGACGATGAGGCGGGTCCCCATCTCGTCCGAATAATACTTTTCGGTGGTTGGGAAATCGTCGTCGGTCCGCTGCGCCACCGCGCTGGCGGCGGCGGCGAGGACCGGGATGGCGAGGAAAAGAAGTGTGCGGTTCTTCATGGTTCGTCCTCCGGTTCAACGGCGTCCGATCGGGCCGAAGCGATACGGTCGGTCATTCGTTCGCGACTGAGTTCCGCCCCCTCCGTCTTCGATCTCTTCCGCTTCGTCCCCTTCCGGTTCGTCGCCGTCGGCCAGCTCGGCCTCCTCGACCTGGCGCCGGGCGCGGAGCGTGCGGAGCATTTCCTCGTAGGCCTCGTCGTTGCGGGCCTGGCGGACGGCCTGTTGCAGAGCCATTTCCTCGGGGGATAGCTTCCGCGCGCCGACCCCCTGGACCTCGCGGTCGGTCAGGCCCATCGCGTTGAAGCGGTCGATGCCTATGACGTCCATGTAGGTGTTGGACTGGGGGTTGAGGAGACTGGCGGTGATGAAGATGATCTGATTGGTCGTTTGGACGTTCGTGGTTTCGGAGGAGAAGAGCCTGCCGAGCACCGGGATGTCGCCGAGGACCGGAACTTTGTTGGTGCTACTGACGTTCTCATCGGTGATGAGGCCGCCGATGGCGAGGGTGCTGCCGCTCCGCAGCAGGACTTCGGAGTCGGTGGCCCGGCGGCGGACGGTGGGGATCTCGTTGCCGTCGATCGTCTGGTTGCCGACGACGCTGTTCACCTGGGGGATGACCTTGAGGGCGATGAGCTGGCCCCCGACGACCGTGGGAGTCACCGACAGGGTGGTGCCCGGGCGGGGTTCGAGCGGAACGGGTTCTCCGCGGGTGGTGACCCCGTCGGACGTTTCAACCGGACCGGGTTTGAAGAAGTAGTCGGCCAGTTCGACCTGGGCCTGTTTTCCGTTGATGGCGACGACGTTGGGGTTGGTGACCAGCTTTGCGTCGCTCTCCTCCTCGAGGGCGCGGAGAATCAGGGCGAACTGGTCGGTGGTGAAGATGGCGGAATCGGCGCGGGCGGTGGAGGCGACGTTCTGCAAGGTGTTGGTAAAGCTGTCCGTTGAGGAAATGGTGCGGTTGATGTCCCGGCTTTGGTTGAAGGCCCGGTTCGCAGTGCTGTCGAATTCGGCCGAGGAGGCGCTGGCGTTGGCGCTGTCGGAAACGTTTTCCGTGCTGACGACCCCGTTGTTGTCCGTGATGTTGGAGGTGTTCGACAGCGAGGAGGAACTCGAACCATCGGAGTTGTCTATCGAGTTGCTGTCAAAGCTGTTGCTCCGGTTGAAGGTGTCGCTCCGGGTGTCGGACCGGGTGGTGGTCGTCGTCGAGTTGTCTTGCTGCGAGCGGTTGCGCGACCAGTTGCGGGTGAAGGGCCCGGCCGAGACCTGGAATCCTCTGAGCGTGGCCCAGTCGATGCCGAGGTTTTTCTGGTCCTGGCCGGTGATTTCGACGAATTTCGACTCGATGAGAATCTGCTTGAGCGGCTGGTCGAGCCGTTCGAGCAGGGAAGCGACTTCCTGGAGGGCGGCGGGTCGGGCGGTGACGAGCAGGAGATTGTTCGCGTGATCGGCGGCCACGCTCTGCACGCCGTCAACCACGGGGCGGATGGCCTCGGAAGCCTGCCGGAACGAGGGGATGGGCTGGTTCAAGCTCTCGGAGGTGTCGGCGGGGGTCGGCATGAGGCGCATGAGCAGGTCGCCCGCGCTCGCGTACCGCAGTTCGAAGATCCGCACCACCGGCGGTTCGTTGCGGAGATTCGCCATGAATTGGGAATCGACGATTTGCACGAGGTTCGGCCCCTGCTGGTAGGTGGAGTAGGTCTGGAAACGGGGGCTGTCCGCTTCGCCCTCGCCGAGGGAAATCCGGGGAAGTTTGAGGATGGCGAGATCGAGCGCCTGCTGGAACGAGACACCCTGCACTTCAAGGGAGATCGGCAGGTTCTCAATCTCGGGCGGGCTGACCACGTTGACGACCGGAGTCTGGGTCTGGCCGATCAGGGTGACCACTTCCTGAAAGGTGGTATCGGTCACGTTGATGTTGAGGGTGTCGGTCTGCGGGTCGAGGACCACCCGCGAATCGACCTTCCGGATGCCGATGATCCCCTCGTCCTCGAACCACTGGTAGTCGTTTTCTTCCAGTATTCCGGTCAGGACCCGCTGCCAGGTGACGTTGGCGAGGGAGGCGGAGGTCGTGCCCTCCAGATCCGCCGGAACGATAATGTTCAGCCCGACGGCCTCGGCGAGCGCCTGGACGGCCGAGTGAATGGCGACGGCGCGGAAATTCACGGTGACGAGGCCGTTTTCGCCGATCTCGATGGCCTTGTCGGCTCCGACGCGCTGGATGCGGATGATCCCGCTTTCGTCGCGCTCCCAGACAAAGCCGGTGTTCTCGAGGGCGATGTCGAAGACCTGTTGCCAGGTGACTCCTTTCAACTGGATGGAGATGCTGCCGAGGAGGGAGTCGGGAATGACCACGTTGAGGTCCGCCGCCTCGCCCACGTTGCGGAGGATCGTCCGGATCGGCGTGTCCGTGTAGTCGAGGTCGAAGGTTTCCAGCGTTTGTTCCGGATTGGCGGGAGCGGCTGGAGTGGTGGATGATGGTGGCGGTTCGTCGGCGGGCTCGGGCTCGGTGGATTCGGGCGCGCGGTCCGTCGTTTCGGGCTCCGCCGCTTCAAGAACGGGGTCGAGCAGGCGGGTGTTGGCGTCGGCGGCTTCTCTCGCCTCGACGGCCCGCTCGATGGGGTTGGGGGCTTCGTCCTCCTGGGCGTGGAGGGCGAAAGCGGTTAAGGCGGTCAAGGCGGCGAGGCGGACGGGGAGGCGGAGGAGAGGGCGGCTGATGGTCATAGGTCTGTTTGTGAAGAGGTTCATGGCTGGGAGGGCTGGACGCCGGCGGGAGTGGAATTGGCGGGAATGAATCGTTCCAAATCTTCGAGTTGAATGGTGAAGCCGCTCCGGTCCGGATTCACGATCCGGACGGTAACGGAAAGGTCGGGGCCCCCGGGTAGGTCCAGGGTGAGGCTGTCGTTGTTCCGCAGAAGGCCGAAGTCTTCGGTCGCGAAAAAGGACCGGCCGTTGAAGTCCTGGTATCCGATGATGTTCGGAACGAGGATCGCGGCCACCGCGTTCAGGAGTTCCTCGTCGGTAAGGCCTTCGACGATGGGTTCTTTTTGCTCTTCTTCTTCTCCTTCCTCTTCGATCTCGCGGCCGAAGACAAAGGGGTCGGGCAGGAGCCGGAGGTCTTCTTCGGCGGCGGGGTCATAGGAGAGCTTTTGGCGGAGGACCTCGATGAACTCGATCCGCCTCTCCCCGGGCGGCACGATGGGCGCGGAGAGGGCGGTGCCGACTGGCGCAAGCGCGAGCAGTGCCGCCAGACCGAAGGCGCGGCGGGAATAAAACCCGGGGGGGCGGTGCCGGATGGTGCGGCCGAGCCCGATGCAACGGGTAAAACCCTCTATCGGACTACGCATCGTCTGTTTCCTCCTTATCCGGTTTTCCGGCCAGCACCTCGACGGTCAGCCGGATTCGCCGCTGCCGAGGGCCCGCATCTGCCGCCGGCACGAGGGTAAGCCCGGTGAGACGCGCCAGTTTCGTTCCCCCCCGGATCCGGTGGGCCAGATCGAGAACCTTCCGAAAGGTTCCGGTGGCGGTGATATCGAACGCGACGGTGTCGAAACCGGCCATTTTCCACGGATCCCCGTCCTTGGGGGCTTCCGAATTGCGCTGGTTCACCGATTCGATCTTCAGGCCGTCGGTTTCGAACTGGTAGAAATAGGCGTTGTTGACCGCCGCGTCTCCGGCCGCAAGCGTGCGGTCTTCGATTCGGTCGGTCAGGGATTGGATGGTTTCGAGATGGGCGGCGAGATTTTCGGCGTTGGTGATGTTGCGCCGCATCCGCGCCACATCGCTTTCGGTCGAACGCAACTCTTCGCGCGAATCGCCGAGCCGGGGAAAACGGATCAGAATGGCACCCAGGCAGAGGAGACCAACGACCCCCGCGAGGGTGGCGACCCTGAATTTCTTTACGAACGCGGGGATTCCGGAATTTTTAGTCATGCGCCCTCCTTGTTTCCGTCCGGAGTGAAGCGGACCTCGAGCGAAAAGCTGAAAGTGCCGAGGGCGGAGTTGCGCGGATTCGCCCCTTCGGAGATCACCGGTTCCACGGCATCGAAAGAGGGCAGGGAAACGAGGGCGTTTTTCAGATCCTCGACAATCCTCAGGCTGCGCGTCTGGCCGCGCAAAAAGAGCCGGTAGGAGCGGCGGACGGCGTCCTTCTCCGCCCGCTCGTCCTCGCGGTAGGAGATCTCCTCGAAGGCGATCTCACCCGGTCGAATGCGCGCGATGTCCGCGAACAAGGCGGGAACGTCGAACGGAGCGTCGTAAAACTTGACCAGATCGTCGTGGATCCGTTTCCGTTTCATGAACCGTGTGTTGAGTTCGGCGACCTGGCTGCTTTCGGCCTCGATGCGCCGCTCCTCGTTGCGGAGAACCTCGACATTCGATTGGTAGCCGTGGATGGCGGCCTCCCGGTAAACGAGCCATACAAGAAGAGCGAAGGCCAGGCCGATGACGGCGAGGTTGATCAAAAAATCGGTCCGGACCGCCTTGATGTCGGGGAGGTCCTCGGCGATCCGGAAATCGGGGTGCCAGGCCGGGAAATCTTTTTTCCTGTTCTTGCGCGGGCTCATTCAGGATTTCTGCGGGTCGAGTTTGGCCATTTGCGAGAAAAGCGGGAGAAAATTGTGGAGGCCCTCCTGCGAGGCGGCTGCTTCGGAAAGGGTGATCCCCGACCGGGCGAGCCATTCGCCCAGGGCCGGCTTCCAGCGCTCCATGCCCAGTTCGGCGGTGAGAACCGTGCCGATCCAGTCCAGACTTTCCGGGAGCCCGGGTAGCAGAAGGTAGCGGACGGACCGGCCCGTCTTCACTTCGAACTGGCCGGTGGAGGCGCGGACCCGGGTGATCAGGCCTTCCAGCAGCTTCGAGGCCATGTCCTGAAAATCGAAGGTCTTCGAGAGCATTACCTTGCGTGCGGATAGGGTGTCGTGGAGCCCGAGTTCCTTTTGTATGCGCGCGGCGATCGATCCGATCCCGAAGTCGATCAGGTGCGAGAGCGCGAGACCGCTGAGGTTGACCACGTAGCCGTAGGCCGCTTTCTCGCTGAATTCCAGGAGCAGCGCCGATCCCTCCATGTCCTCCTCGATGATCGCCCGCTTGGCACCGGCGAAAAGGGCGATGGAGGCGATTTCCAGCCGTGTCGGGTAAATGCCCAGTTCGATGAGCCGTTTCTGCTCTTCGAGGAGGCAGTCGCGGCCCGCCCCGGCGAAGAAGATTTCCCGCGAAAGGGCCTCCTGCGGATCGTAGGGCTTGCCCGTCGGCGGATGGATCAGGCGGAAGGCGGTATTGGCGGGGTCCCGTCTGAGTTCCGACTGGAGGGTTTTGTCCGCGAAGTCGTCCGCCTTCGAGCGGGCCGCGTTTTCCGCATGGTAGCGGTGGAGGAACCGGTCCCGCGGATAGACGGCGCACATGGCCGGGCAGTACGATCCCCTG
This sequence comes from uncultured Puniceicoccaceae bacterium, assembly GCA_964507815.1. GTDB lineage: Bacteria > Verrucomicrobiota > Verrucomicrobiia > Opitutales > Puniceicoccaceae > Puniceicoccus. Next base: position 6,873 of record CAZDRT010000082.1, on the reverse strand, counting down.
GCATGCCCGGCGAAGGCCTCGACCGCCCGCCGTGTCTCCCCCGTTGCCTGAATGGGGATGGAGGCGAGGGATTCGACCCGGATGGGAGCCGCCGTGCGATCCGTCCGCGCCATGCGGATTTCGTAGTGCGATACTTCGGCGAAAAGGATCTTCGATTTCTTTTTCAACATCGTCAGGGGCGGCGGAAAGCTTTCCAAATGAGAACGATAGGCAGGGGTCGGGGTCGTTCGCAATGCGAAATTTCCCCGGATGCGCACTTAGCGAACGATTTACGGGAAGGAGGGATCATGCCGGGCTCAGTTGATGTCGCCGAGGTAGAGGTCGCTGCCCTGTTCGAGTTCGCGCTGGATGACGGGAACGGCGTCCGTCGGCAGGAACCGGACCGCGGCCAGGGTCTCCAGGTCGAGCCACTCGATGCCGATCTGCTTGCGGTCGGTTTCCGACCCCGGTTGCGGCTCGGCGGCGGCTGGAATCGAACACGAAAAGACGGTTTCCACCTGGTGAAAATCCCGGTGGTATTTCGAAAAACTGTGGTTGCGCCCGATATATTCGCGCACGTACAGCAGCCGACCCACCGATACCTCGAGACCGATCTCCTCGAGGCACTCCCGCTGAAGGGCCGCCCGCATCGTCTCGCCGTGGCGCTGCCCCCCGCCCGGCAGGACGTAGAAAATGCCGCTGCGGTCGCACATTTTGATCGAGAGCAGCCGCCCCTCCCTGAGGATGACCGCCCGGCAGGCGTGACGGATCCATTTCATCGCGCATCGGCTCCCGGGCCTTGCGGGGAGCGGGCGTCCTCGAGTTCCCCGAGCAGCGCCTCCACGTTCTCCTTGATCTCGAGCATGGCCTGCGGCGGGGAAACCAGCGGCACGTCACTGACATCCCAGAACTCCACCCGGTCCACGAACGCCCCGAAGCGGTCCCGGAGCATCGGCTCGTGCTCCTCGCGCTTGAGCGCGATGATCCGGTCCGCCGCTCCGAAGTCCGCGTCGCACAGCGGGGTCTTCTCCTTCGCGATGAAGGACGGATCCACCCCGGCCAGCCGGAGACCGTTCGCCGCGTGCGGCGACAACCCGGGCGGGGCCTCCTCCGGCGTGATCCCCCGCGAGAACGCCGTCCACGACGAACCCCGCTTCGCCGCCAGATGGTTGAAAACCGCCTCCGCGAACCGCGACCGGTAGTAATTGGCCGTACAGATGAACAGAACCCGCGGCATCAGATCCGGATCCTCCCCGAATACACCCGGAACCGGGATTTATTTGGAATAATAATAAAAATAATTCTCATTTGAGTTGAAAAGATGGGAATTTGCCCCTTGGTGACAGATATTCTCTAACAAATTATGCCACAATCCAAGCCAGAACCGTCCGCGACCGCCCGACTTCTTTCCGGGGCCGGTCTCCGGCCGACCCGCCAGCGCGAGGTGGTGTACGATGTGATCCGCGAGACGGGGGATCACCCGTCCGCCGAGATCGTCCACGAGCGGGCGAAAGAGCGTTTCGAGGGAATCTCCCTGGCCACGATCTACAACTGCCTCGAGTCGTTTGTCTCGGCCGGGCTCATCCGCCAGCTGAACTTCCAGCGCCAGTCGGCGCGCTACTGTGCGATCATCGAGGACAACCCCCACTTCGCCCATTTCCACTGCCGCCGCACCGGAGAGGTGTACGATGTGGTTCTTTCCGACGAAGTCCGCGCCGCGATCGAACGCGAACTCCCCGACGGGCTGCGGCCCGAGCAATTCGAAATCAACGTGGCGGGGGTGTCCGCCGAGGACAGCCGCCTTTCGCCCCACACGCCTCTTTCCAAATCCTGACATCATGAGCCAACTCGAAATCAAAAACCTGAACGCCGGCATCGGCGACGAACAAATCCTCCGCGATTTCTCCCTGACCATTCCGAAGGGGGAGGTCCATGCTCTCATGGGGCCCAACGGCACCGGGAAAAGCACCCTCGCCAAGGTGCTCGCCGGTCACGAGGACTACGAGGTCTCGAGCGGATCGGTTCTCCTCGACGGGGAAAACATCCTCGGTCGGGAGCCCGACGAAATCGCCAAGCTGGGACTTTTCCTCGCCTTTCAATACCCGCTGGAGATTCCGGGGGTCTCGATCGCCAATTTCATCCGGGCCGCCCTGACCGCCCGGCAGGAGAAAGACGAAAAATTTGATGCACCGGCGTATTATCGGAAGCTCTACGAAAAGATGGAGCTTCTCCAGATTGACCGCAAGTTCTCGTCCCGGTCGCTCAATGAGGGATTTTCCGGCGGGGAAAAGAAACGCTGCGAGATTCTTCAGATGTCCATGCTCGATCCGGCCTACTGCGTGATGGACGAGACCGACAGCGGTCTCGACATCGACGCGCTCAAGGTCGTCTCGAACGGCGTCAATCTGATGCGCGGCCCGGACCGGGGCATTCTTGTCATCACCCACTATCAGCGCCTCCTCGACTACATCGTGCCGGACGTCGTCCATGTCATGTACGGCGGCCACATCGTTCGGAGCGGCGACAAAAATCTCGCCCTCGAACTGGAAAGCCGGGGCTACGACTGGGTGCGCGAGGAACTGGCCGCCGGAGCCAGCTGAATTTCTATTCGTCAACAACCGTCAACAGGAGAAAACAACCATGAGCCAGACACCAACCATCGACATCGACCGCGACAAAGGGGATTTCCGCTACGACGTAAACTACAAGTACGACGCGGGCACCGGACTCAACGAACAAACCATCGACTACATCTCCGAGGCCAAGGGCGAGGAGCAGTGGATCAACGACTTCCGCAAGAAGGCCCTCCGCGTCTTCAACCGGTTGCCCATGCCCACCCACTGGGCGAGCAAGGATCTCGAAAGCATCGTCTTTGACAAGATCCGCTACTATCTTTCCCAAGGACAGATTCCCAGCCGTTCCTGGGACGACGTGCCCGACGAGGTGAAGCAGACCTTCGAGCGGCTCGGCATTCCCGAGCAGGAGCGCAAGTTCCTGGCCGGCGTCGAGGCCCAGTTCGACAGCGAGGCGGCCTACTCGCGCATGCAGGAATCCGCCGAGAAGGACGGGGTCATTTTCGTCGGGTCGTCCGAGGGGCTCAAGAAGCACCCGGAGATCTTCAAGAAGTTTTTCGGCAAGGTCATTCCGACCAACGACAACAAGTTCGCCGCCCTGAACAGCGCCGTCTTCAGCGGCGGGAGTTTCATCTACGTTCCCCCGGGGGTGAAGGTGAGGCAGCCGCTCCAGGCGTACTTCCGCATCAACGCCGAGAGCTTCGGCCAGTTCGAGCGCACCCTGATCATCGCCGACGAGGGAGCCGAAGTGACCTACATGGAAGGCTGCACCGCGCCCAAGTTCGAGACGAGCACTCTCCACAGCGCGGTGGTCGAGCTGGTTGCTCTCAAAGGGGCCAAGATCCAGTACATCACCGTGCAGAACTGGTCCAACAACGTCTTCAACCTCGTGACCAAGAGGGGTTGGGCCGAGGAGGAAGCCGAGGTGAAGTGGATCGACTGCAACATCGGCTCCCGGCTCACCATGAAGTACCCGGGGGTGGTCCTCAAGGGGCGCAAGGCACGGGGCGAGGTCATCTCCATCGCGCTCGCCAACGACGGCCAGCATCAGGACACCGGTGCCAAGATGGTCCACCAGGCCGACGAGACCTCCAGCAACATCATCGCCAAGAGCATCTCCGTCGGCCAGGGGCGCTCGACCTACCGCGGACTCGTTCACATGCCGGAGCATCTCCGCGGCTGCCGGAACAACACCGAGTGCGACGCCCTCCTGATCAACACCAACAGCCGGACCGACACCTACCCGGCCATCAACGTCCAGGGCAACCGCAACTCCGTCCAGCACGAGGCCAGCGTCTCCAAGGTCAGCGCCGAGCAGATCTTTTACATGATGCAGCGCGGTCTTTCGGAAGGGGAGGCCATGAGCCTGGCCGTGAACGGATTCGTCAACGATCTCGTCCGCGAGTTTCCCATGGAGTACAGCGTGGAGCTGAAGCGCCTGATCGATATGGAAATGGAGGGCTCCGTCGGCTGACGGAGCCTCCGCCGCAGCAGCCAACCGCGAACCGGACCGCCACACGATTATGATCACTGAAGCCGTTGAACCGCAGGAAGCCCCCGGCATGGACGGGGAGGAATCCTTCGAACGCCATCTCGCCCTATCGACCCTTCCCGCCCGCTGGAAGGAGTGGAAGGCGGAATACTGGAAAAAGTTCCAGTATCTCCCGCTCCCCCGCGGAAAGGACGAAAAGTGGAGGTTTTCCTCGCGGATCGATTTTTCGCTGGACGACTACCGCCTGTCGGACCCGGCGGACGAGTCCGAAGCGGCCCTGGCCGTGGATCGCTCCGATCTGGTCGGCGCCCTCGCGGCCCGGCTGGTCTTTCTCGACAACCAACCGGTGGCCTTCGACGGGCTATCTCCGGAGTGGGTCGCGAAAGGCGTGGTCTTCCTGCCGCTGGCGGAGGCCTTCGAGCGGCATCCGGATCTGGTCGAGCGCTACCTCTTCCGCGAGTCCACCGATCTCGGATCCGAGAAGTTCCACGCACTCCACAACGCCTACTCGGACGGGGGCTACTTCCTCCACGTGCCGGACAACGTCGAGATCGACGACCCGTTCGTGACCTACCATTGGCACGGCGGCGACCGGGCCGCGCTCTTCCCGCACATCCTCGTGGCCGGCGGGCGCAACAGCCGGTTCACCGTCGTGGACGTCCAGCGGTCGCTCCATCCCGGGCGGGAGGCCTTCGTGTGCGCGGTCGGCAACGTCTTCGCCGAAGACGGGGCGCGGATCTTCCGCAAGACGGTCCAAAACTACGGGCCGAAGACGGTCTCCTTCCAGCTCGACACCAACAACGTCGCCCGGGACACAACCGTCCGGTCGATCAACCTGAACCTCGGCGGCCGCCGGGCGCGGTTCGAAAACGAAGTGCGCATCAACGGCGCCGGGGCCGATGTGAAGCTCTACTCGCTGACCGTTGCCGACGAAAATCAGGAATTCGACCAGCGTACCCTCCAGATCCACAACGCCCCGAACGCCGTCTCGGATCTCCTCTACAAAAACGCGCTCATGGACCACAGCCGGACCATCTTTTCCGGGCTTATCAAGGTGGCGAAGGAAGCGCAGCAGACCGACGCCTACCAGACCAACCGCAACCTCCTGCTCAACGACACCGCCCAGGCGAACTCTCTCCCGGGGCTCGAGATCGAGGCCAACGACGTCAAATGTTCCCATGGGGCCACCACGGGGCAGATGGACAGCGAAGAGCTGTTTTATTTCCTCCAGCGGGGCATCCCGAAGGCGGTCGCCCAGCAGCTGATGGTCTTCGGCTTCTTTGAGGAGGTCATCGCCCAGTTCGACAACGAGGAACTCGAGGAAAACCTGCGGGGCCTCATCCGCGAAAAGTTCGACAAAAAGCAACTCGACGCGGTGGCGGAAAGCGGGCATTCTGCGGTCCGATGATGGAAGAAACCGAAAGAACCCTCTCGCGGGCGGTCAAGGCCACGCTGATCCCCCACGGAGAGCTGATGGAGCTGCCCGAAGGAGCGCGGGTGACCATCACCCACCGCCTTGGCGGCAACTATACCGTGATGACCGAAAACGGGATGTTCCGGATCGGCGGGGAGGACGGCGACGCCCTCGGCGAGGAGGCCGAAAAGCCGGACTTCGCCGTCCCGGAGGGCGGGGCGGACGGCCCCCCGTCCGGCGACGCGATCTGGGGCCAGCTCAAGAAGGTTTTCGACCCCGAAATCCCCGTGAACATCGTCGATCTCGGCCTGGTTTACAGCATGGAAGTCCGCGAACGCGAGGAAGGCGGCCACAAGGTCTTCGTCGCCATGACCCTGACCGCCCCGGGGTGCGGGATGGGCCCCTCGATCGCCGAGGACGCCCGCTCCAAGGTCGTGCAGATTCCCGGAGTGGCCGAAGCGCAGGTCGATATCGTCTGGGAGCCGCCCTGGAACCAGGACATGATCTCCGAAGCCGGGAAAATGGAACTCGGACTCATCTGAGCCGATGGATTGCCGAATATTCCGGTTTTCCCGCGTGGCCGGAACGGCTTGCCGTCCGAGTCGTGAGGTTCCGATCAGGCGTGAAACGGGCTCGAGGCCGGCACGGATCGCAAGCGCCTGGAGTGCGGCCCTTTTCCGATTCGCCCGATTCCCCCGGAACCAAAAGGACCACTGAAACCTCCCGAAAGGCAGTCACCATGACCGATTCAAAGTCCTCCTTCTCCGACCCTTCCGCAGACCGACAGGCCGCTGGTCGAGTCACCCGCAAGCGCCGCAGTTTCGCCGTCACCCTGTACGCCTACGGGCTCTTTCTCCTTGCCATCGGCATCGCCGGCTATGTGAACAATCCGGAGGGGGCGAAAACGGCTCTCATCTCGGGCGGCGTCTTCGGCACCGTCCATCTCCTCTGGGCGTGGCTCTGGAACCGGCGCAACCGCATCGCCCGCTACGGGTCGGGGGTCACGCTGGTCCTTGTGCTCGCCGCCTCAACTTGGCGGATGACCGTATCCTGGCAGGCCTTTCTCGGCGGCGACGAGACGAAAAGACTCGTCGCTTTCCTCCTGACCGCCATGTTCCTCGGCACCTTACGGGTTTTTCTGCGGTATTTGACCTTGCCGAAGGCTTCGTAGGCGGTCGGCTGCCATCCCCGGGCACGGGATTCCCCGTGGGGCATGGCTTCAGCCTTGCCCGGGATGGCCGTGGGGTTCCGCACTGACGTTGCCGCCACCGCACGGCCAATCGGTGCCGCTCCGCCGTCGCCCACCGGGGCCTGAAGGCCGCCGGCCACGGAGGCCGGTAATCCTCGGCCACGGGATCCCCCGTGGGGCATGGCTTCAGCCTTGCCCGGGATGGCCTGCGGGGTTCCGCACTGAC
>CAZDRT010000081.1:0-14510 GCA_964507815.1 uncultured Puniceicoccaceae bacterium | reverse complement strand
CGACGATCCGAAGGACTACCGTTTCTGCGGCTACGCGGAGGCGGTGGTCGGGCACACGGAGGCCCGGGAGGGGCTGGAGGTGCTGGCGTGCGGGGGTCTGGCGGGCTACCGGCAGAGCCTGTTCGGGATCGGGGCCGCTCCGAAGGAAGGGAAAGCGGGGATCGATCCGGCGGCGGCGGCACGGGTGATCGACGAAGAGGGCGGCGAACTCTCGCTGCCCGAAGCCCTCGGGAGCCGATGTCGCCACCTGACCGGCAGCCTCGTCATCGGTTCGCGGAGTTTCATTGCCGAAGTGCTCCAGCCGCAGCAATCCGGCCGAAAACGACCGATCCGGCCCCATCCCCTGGAAGGCGGGGATTGGGAGGGGCTGAGCGTTTTTCCGAAGATGCGTCCGTGACCGGCTGGCCGGAACCCGGCCGGTATCCCGGGAGTCCGCGAAGGGACTATCCCCACGCACTTGTGGTTACACCCGCGGGGGCGGTTTGATCCTTTTCCTCCCCCAACGGGCCCGCTAGGGTCGGCTGGATGAAGGAAAACCCGGTCCAGGTCCCGACGCCGAGCGCCCCCCCGGAGGAGATCGTCCGGACGCTCGCCCGGAGAGCCCGCTCGGCGGGCGGGCGCCTTCTGGTGGTGGGAGGGGCCGTGCGCGATCTTCTCCGCGGCGGGACGCCCGCCGAATTCGACTGCGAGGTTTTCGGGATTCCTTTCGCCGATATTCCGTCCGTTCTTGGCGAGGGGCTCCCCCTGGTGGGAGTCGGGCGCTCCTTTCCGGTTTACAAGGTCAAGGGCGAGCCCATCGACATCGCCACCCCCCGGCGTGAATGGAAGACCGGGACCCGCCACACCGACTTCGCCTTCGAGGCCGACCCGGCTCTCGATTTTCGGACGGCGGCGGCCCGCCGGGACTTTACAATCAACGCGATTGGATGGGATCCCCTCGAGGAGACCAGAATCGATCCCTACGGCGGTGCCGACGATCTGCGGAAAGGCCTTCTCCGGCATGTTTCGGAGCAATTCGCGGAAGACCCGCTCCGGGTCCTGCGGGCCATGCAGTTCGTCGCCCGATTCGATCTCGAGGTCGATCCCGGCACCGTGCGGCTCTGCCGCACCCTGCGCCAGGACGATCTGGCGGCGGAACGAATCTTCGCCGAGTGGAGGAAACTGCTCCTTCTCGGGCGCACTCCCTCGAAGGGCCTGTTCTTTCTGGAAGCGGTCGGCTGGATCCGCCACTATCCGGAACTGGCCGCCACGGTCGATTGCCCGCAGGATCCGCGCTGGCATCCGGAGGGCAGCGTCTGGAAACACACCGCCCACAGCCTCGACGCTTTCGCCTCCCGGCGAATCGGCGACCCGACCGAAGATCTGGTGGTCGGGCTGGCCGTGCTCTGCCACGATCTCGGGAAGCCGGCGACCACCATCACCGAGCCGGACGGCACCATCCGTTCGCCCGGCCACGAAAAAGCCGGGATCGGGCCGACGCGGACCCTGCTCGCCCGAATGACGGCGGAACGCTTCTGGTCCGAGGCGGTTGAGCCGCTCGTCGCCACCCACATGCGACCGCGCCAACTCTACGACCAACGCTCCGGAGCGGGTGCCATCCGCCGGCTCGCCCAGCGGGCCGGTCGCCTCGACCGGCTCCTCCGGGTGTGCCGCGCCGATTCCGCTGGCCGCCCCCCCCTGGCTCCGGGCGATTTCGAGGAGGCCGACTGGCTGCTCGGGCGGGCGGGCGAACTCGAGGTGGCCGACGCCCGCCCCAAACCTCTCCTGCGCGGGCGCGACCTCCTCGCGCTCGGCCTGTCCCCGGGACCCCGGATCGGCGCTCTCCTCGGCGAACTCTTCGAGGAGCAGCTCGACGGCGTGTTCGAAGACAGGGAGGAAGGCTTGCGGCGGGCGAAGGAGAAGATCGAATCGCCGTAAGAAAGGCGCGTGCTCCCCGGAGAAAAACCCCTCACTCGTACATCCGGCGGAGCCGATCCCGAATCCGCAGAGTCAACCACCCGCCTGCCGCGAGAACGAGCCCCGCCCACAGGAGCACCGTCGCCCAACCGGGTGCGGCGGAAAGCGCCAGGCCCGCCTCTTCGAGGTAGCCAACGACCGGGCGGCGGACCACCCAGACGAGAAGGAGGCCGCAGAGAGCGGGAGGCAGGGCGAGAACCGCCTGGGACCGGAGCAGACCGGGCAGAAGAGCCGAAGGCGGATGGCCGAGAAAGTACAACTTCCGGATCCGTTCCCGGTTGCCGGACAGCAGCGCTTCGGCCTCGACCCGCAGCAACAGAAGGGTGAGCAGGAGAATGATTCCGCCGGCGCTGCCGAGAACCGCGAGAACCAGGTCGAGGAGCACACGCAAGCGGGCCGTCCCCGTACGATCCCGGGCGGTCTCCAGCCGATGCTCCTTGAGCACACGCAGGAACCCGGCCGATCCGGCATCGGTGGCGACGACCGCCACCCGCCCGAAACCGGAGCGCCGGTCCGGATCGGCGAAACGGCGGTTGCTCCATTCGAGGAAGGAAACCGGGGTCAGGATGGATTCGATCCGGTCGCTGAAGCCTACGATTCGCCCCCGAAAAGACTCGGGCGGCCCGTCCCCACCCGGAAAGGCGACGAGGGAAAAGGGAACCCGGGCGGCCGCCGACTCGGAGACCGGAGGCAGGCCCTTTCCGGGGGCGAAGCCAAAGTTGTAGAGGTTGAGAAATTGCCGCGGAACAAGAAGGGGCACGGACGGGTCGCCCGGCTGCCAGCCCCAGTCCGGAGACTGGTCCGCGAGGACGGCCGGCCCGATCGCCTCGACGAAAATCTCGCTGGTCAGCGAGGGAAACGGCCCTCCGCCGATCCGTATGGCCAACGGGTAGCGGTTCCGCAAAACCGGCTCGGCCGCCGCCACCCCGGACGCCGCCCGGATCGCCGCCAAAGCCGCCGGGGCGATCCCGGCCCGGGTCAGGCCGACGCTGTCCGAGGCACGCACGGATGGGTTCACGAACACAAGCCCGTCCCGGAACCACTCGTTTTCCGCCCGCAGAAGCCCCCGGAAATCAAGGTAGCCCTGAAAGGCACCAAGGGCCAGAAACCAGCCGATGACCGAGGCGACCGGTAGCCCGAGACGGGAGAACCATCCCGTCCGGCCGGGTGCGGACGGAAGAAAAGCACCCCCGCGGTGCCGACGGCTGCGGACGGTTTTCACAGGCACAGGAGACGGTCCTCCGGACGCGCCGGATGCCCGGTCTGGCTGGCGAGAATCCACCCCGCCCCGCGGGCCGCGCAAATCTCCCGCACGAGATCCATCGTGCGCGCCGCGCTGTCGGGGTCGAGGTGGCTGACCGGTTCGTCAAGAAAAAGCCATCGGAAGGGCGTGCCAAGCGCCCGCAGTACGCAGAAGCGCTGGCGCTGGCCCTGAGACCATGTGTCCGGGCAACGGTCGAGAAGGTGCCCGATGCCGATACGGTCCGCCCAACCGGCGATCAACTCCTCCCCCACCCCCTTCATCCGCGCGGGAGGGCGGGACAGATTCGTCCAGCCGTCCTCCCCCTCGAAAAGCTCGAAGGACTGCGGCACGAAGGCCAGCCGCTCCGCGCGCAACGGCGGCCAACCGCAAAAGGGCCGGATGTTTGGATCGGCGTCATCGATCCGCAGGACGCCGTCGAAGCGCCGCTCCAGCCCGAAAAGAATCCGCAGAAATGTTGATTTGCCCCTCCCGGAGGGCCCGCAGGCGACCACACCCTCCCCCTCCTCCAGAACGATCCGCCGGTCCCATACCTCGGATCGCCGAATCGTGTCAGCGTCCAGAAAGCGCGGACGAATCTGCCCGAGTTCCAGCCTCACGCCACGGGCTCCGGCACACCGAGACCCTCCGCTTCGAAGTCAGGGAGTCGCACCCGTGGCCCGGAAGTCTCTCCCGGGCCGGGGCCGGGCACCGCCACCGGCTTGCCCCGGCGACGAATCCCCAGCCGCTCCCCCGCCGCCAGCCAAGTTTCCAACTCGGCGAAATTGTTCCGCAAATCCCTGACCGTCGCTGTTTTCATTGCGGACGAATCAAGTCCACATTTGGAGTTCCTGTCAAATGCGCTTCCACAGGACGCCGCGGGACGGGTGTAACCACAAGTGCGTGGAGAAGAATCGTAAACCATCGCGATTTTGAAATGGACCGATAGTCCATCGGCTGAGGGAGGGCGGCTGCCGTGCCACGGCGTAGCGCCCACCTGCGAGAGCCCGGAATTTCACGTTCACGCTGAACCTCTGAGGCGATCTGGAACATTTCCTTCCGATGCGAAAACCACCGGGCGCTGAAGCAACCCGGCCACGGTGGGACGCCTTCCGTGATTCCACGAGGCAGTCACAGAAGAGAGCAAGATCTCGGGTCGGTTGCTGTCAGCGGGATTTGACTGGGGGCGTGGTCACAGAACAATACGAAGTTTTGCGAAGACGGGTCCTCAGCCGCCGCATTGCGGGGAAGAGAATGGAAAGCCACGGAATAAATTCAGCGGCGCGGGAATCTTCCGGAAGTTGATCGGATCCCCCTCCGCCGTATCGCGGCGGCTGAGGACAGCCGCCCTCCCGCCGTAGTTCGGGGGCGCACGCACTATTATCGAAAAATTTTTGATAATCCCTCCACGCGCTTGTGGCTACACCCCCCGCGGGACAGGAGTGTCCCGCTCCCTCAGGATGCTGCGGGACAGGAGTGTCCCACTTCCTTAGGACGCTGCGGGACAGGAGTGTCCCGCTCCCTCAGGATGCCCGGGGGGTCGGCGGCCCCGGCCACAGGGAAGCTACTGGCAGGCTTCGCATTCGCCGCCGTTCATCATCGCGTCGAGACTGCAGGCCGCTTTCTCCTCGGCGGAGAACTCCTTTTTCCCGGCGTGGCCGCGGACCTCTTTCTTTACGCTTACGGTGGCCTTTTCGATGTTCGAGGCTCCGAGCGAGCGCAGGTAGTAGGTCGTCTTCAGGCCCTTGCGCCAGGCGGCCCGGTACATGTGGGAGAGGGTCTTCAGGTCGGGGGAGGCGAGGAAGAGGTTGACCGACTGCGCCTGGTCGATCCATTTCTGGCGGCGGGCCGCCGCGTCGATGAAGGCCTGGTAGGGCACCCCGAAGGCCGTCTTGTAGAGATCGCGCAGGTCTTCGGGCATCCCCTCGACCGAGGCCAGCTCGCCGTCGAAATACTTGAGCTGGTCGCGGGTCTCCTTGGTCCAGAGACCGCGCTCCTTGAGAGCGCGCACGAGTGCGCCGTTCAGGACGACGAAATCGCCGGAAAGGTTGCTCTTGACGAAGAGGTTTTTGTAGGTCGGCTCGATGCAGGGGGAGGTCCCCATGATGTTCGAGATCGTGGCGGTCGGGGCGATGGCGAGGACGTTGCTGTTGCGCATGCCCTGGGCGGCGATCTTTTCGCGGAGGGGCGTCCAGTCCATGCGCCCCCCGTGCGGGATCTCGAGGGGCAGGCCGCGCTCCTCCTCGAGGAGGGCGAGCGTGTCCTGCGGCAGGAGGCCGCGGTCCCATTTCGAGCCCTTGTAGCTGGAGTAGGTGCCGCGCTCGGCCGCGAGGTCGCTGGAGGCTTCGTAGGCGTAGTAGGCGATCGCCTCCATGAACTCGTCGTTGAACTCGATGGCCTCGGGGGATTCGAACGCCTGCCCGCGCCGGAAAAGCGCGTTCTGCAGGCCCATGACGCCGAGGCCGACCGGACGGTGCCGGCGGTTGGAGGTTTCGGCCGCCTTCGTCGGGTAGAAGTTGATGTCGATCACGTTGTCGAGCGCCCGGACCGCCGTGCGGATCGTTTCGCGCAGCCTGGCGTGATCGAGTTCACCGGCCTCGTCTAGGTGGGAGTCGAGGATCACCGATCCGAGGTTGCAAACAGCCGTCTCGTCCTCGCCGGTGTTCAGCGTGATCTCGGTGCAGAGGTTGCTCGAGTGGATGATCCCGGCGTGGTCCTGCGGACTGCGGATGTTGCAGGCGTCCTTGAAGGTGATCCACGGATGCCCCGTCTCGAAGAGCATCTTGAGCATCCGCTTCCAGACCTCGATGGCCTCGACCCTGGTGCCCTGGATCTCGCCGGCCTCGGCCATGCGCTCGTACCGGACGTAGCGCTCCTCGAAGGCCTTTCCGAAAAGATCGTGGAGATCCGGCACCTCGTTGGAACGGAAGAAGGTCCACATGCCGCGCTCCTCCATCCGCTTCATGAAGAGGTCGGGAATCCAGTTCGCCGTGTTCATGTCGTGGGTCCGGCGGCGGTCGTCGCCCACGTTCTTGCGGAGTTCGATGAAGTCGTAGAGATCGTTGTGCCAGGTCTCCAGATACGCGCAGCCGGAGCCGCGCCGCTTTCCGCCCTGGTTCACGGCCACCAGCTGATCGTTGTGCAGCTTGAGGAAGGGGATCACCCCCTGGCTTTCTCCGTTGGTCCCCTTGATGTAGCTGCCCGTTCCGCGGACGGAGGTCCAGCTGCCCCCGAGGCCGCCGGCCCATTTCGAGAGGAAGGCGTTTTCGGCGATTCCCCGGTTCATGATCGATTCGATGCTGTCATCGACTTTGTAGAGGTAGCACGAGGAGAGCTGCGAGTGGAGGGTCCCCGAGTTGAAGAGGGTCGGAGTCGAGGAGCAGAACCGACGGCTCTTGTAGAGACCGTAGAGGGCGGCGATCCGCTCCTCGCGCCCGCCCTCCTCTCCGAGAAAGAGACCCATGGCCACCCTCATCCAGAAAAACTGGGGCGTTTCGAGCCGGGCGCGGCGGGCCGCCTTCTTGTCGATGATCAGGTAGCGGTCGTAGAGGGTCTGCACCCCGAGGTAGTCGAAGTCGAGGTCGGCCGACGGGTCGAGGGCGGCGGCGAGCGCGTCCAGATCGTATTCGAGCAACTTCGGATTGAGCCGCTCGATCTCGACCCCCCGCTTCAGGTAGCGGCGGAAGGCTTTGACGTGGGCCACCTTGAGGGCGGCGATGCCGTCGGTGGCAATATTCCAGGGGAGGACCTCTTCGTAAACGTAGGTCAAAAGAATCCGGCCCGCGAAACAGGCGAAATCGGCGTCCCGCTCGATGAGCGATTTGGCGTTGAGGATGATGGTCTTGCGCAGGTCGCTCTCTTTCATCTCGGCGTACACCGACCGGCGCAGCTCGGTCTCGATCTCCTCGGCGCCGAGGTCAAGCTCGAGACCAATCATCGCGAACTCGATCCGTTTCTTGAGATCGATCCCGTCCCAGAAAAACGAATCCCCGTCGTCCTTGCGGACGACGATCATCGCCTCCTGCTGGTCTTCGGAGGGCGCGGGGGCGGCATCCTCGACCCGCTGGCGGGCGCGGTAGGCGCGGTAGAGAATGTAGGACTCGGCCACCTTGAAGTGGCCCTGCCGCATGAGTTCCTCCTGCACGATGTCCTGGACGTCCTCGATGTGGACGAAGGACTGCCCGAGGGCGAGAATCCGCTCGGTCACCCCGCGCGAGACTTCGACCGCCGGGTTCGAATCCATCTCGAGGGAGAGGAAGGCCTTGCGGACGGCGATCTCGATCTTGTTCCGGTTCCAGGGAACGACCTGCCCGTTGCGGCGGATCAGCCGGAGGGCCGCCAACTCGGGAGAGGAAACGTCGTCGTCGCCCCCGTGGGATCCGCCGGTCCCGTTGGTCGCGATGCGCGAAAAGACAAAACTCTTGGCCACGTCGTGGGCCTCATGCTCGATGAGCGACTTCTCGACGAGGAGGGAGATGTCGTTGGGCGAGAGGGCGAGACTGCGCCCGACCGCCGACTGATTGTGCAGGCGGCTGCCGACCTCGCGGACGACGAGAGACACGAAGTCCTTGTTTTTGTCGGTGAAGATCTCCCGCTCCTGCCGGGAGAGGAGCAGGTTGGTCAGCGCCTCGCCGACCCACTCGGCGATTTCGGCCAGGTTGAAATCGCGGAGGTCGGCTCCGTCCCGGATCTGGACGGCCGGTCGGAGATCGCCGTCGTCCGGTGCCAGGGCGCGCCAGTCGTAGCGGGGTTTTTCGTCGTGCGGAGCGAGCGCGAAGCGCTTGAGTTCGTTGTCTTCTTCTACGTTAATGCGGGAGATCATGGTCGTGTCCGGGTAGTGGTTCAGAGTTCGTCGTCATCGACGGCGGAGAGGGAGGAGGACTTCTGGTATTCGGTGACCCGTCCCTCGAAAAAGTTTTGCTCCTTTTGGATGTCCATCATCTCGGCGAGCCAGGGGAACGGGTTCTGGATGCCCGGGTTGAGCGGGTCCAGGCCGACGCCCTCGAGGCGGCGGTCGGCGATGTAGTCAATGTATTGGAGAAACTCCTCCGTGCTGAGCCCGATCGCGTTGACCGGGAGGCAATCGGTGATGAAGGCCTTTTCAAGATCGACGGCCTCCCGCATGAGATCGACCAGCTCGCCGCGGAAATCGGCGGTCCAGATGTCGGGGTTCTCGTCGATCAAATCCATCAGGAGGTTGCGGAACAACTCGATGTGGTTCGACTCGTCGCGAAGAGTGTAGCGGAACATCTGCCCGATGCCCGGGAACTTGTTCTGGCGGTAGAGGCTCAGGACCATGCCGAAGAGCCCGTAGAACTGGGTCCCCTCCATGCACTGCCCGAAGACAAAGAGGTTCTTGGCGAAAAGCTGCTTGTTCGCGGTCTCGCGCAGATCGATGTCGCGGCGCAGGCCGTGCGAGGTGCGGGTCACAAAGTCGTTTTTCCGGCTGATCGTCTCGATCTGCTCGAACATGGCCTCGCACTCGTGAGGGTTCACCCCGAGGGAGCTGATCATGTAGAGAAGGCTGTCGGCGTGGATGTTCTCCTCGTGCGCGTGGCGACCGAGGACCAGCTTCAGCTCCGGGGCGGTGACCAGCTCGCGGACGACGTGGATGACATTGTCGCCCACAATCCCCTCGGCGGCCGAAAAGTAGCCCAACCCCATCATGATGATCCAGCGGTCAACCTCCGAAAGCTCGTCGGCAGACCGCCATTGCTCGACATCCTTCTGCATCGGGATGTCCTCCGGCTCCCAGTGGTTGGCCTTCATGGTCCGGTAGAGATCATAGGCCCAGCCGTATTTGAGCGGGAGGAGGTTGAAGGTCATCGTCTCGCGCCCGAGAATGATGCGCTTGGCCGCGAAAGCCTCCTCCGCCTTGTCTTTGTCGAGCACGAAGGTGCGGTTGCCGATTTTGTAGGTTGATTCCATTGGGAGATTGCCGGTTGTTTGGTGGTTATGATTGAGTTGCCTCCGGGAACGGGTCCGTCCGGCGGAACGCACGTCTCCCCTGTTGGGAGGAGACGGACGGAACACAGGCCGGGAGGGCTCTTCTCCGGAGCAGGTGCGAATGAAGTGGAGCAAATGACACGGATTAGAAATCATCAGTCAAACACTAAATACAGGAATTTTTTCCGAAATGAACACTACATCTTGTGGCGGGCACCTTTTTTCGGGAATCCGGGAATTCAAACGCCTGCCGGACAAAGGCTTCCGGATGGCGGCCCGAACCTTATCCGCGAAAGCGGGGCGGCGGATCCACTGTCCGATTCGGGTCCACCCGTATGACCGCGTGTGGACCGACCCGACCCGGTCAAGAAATCACGTTCCGCCAGGGTTCCCGCAATACAGCTCGTGCATGAGGTCGAGAATGCGACCGACGTCGGCGCGGGCGATCCGGTAGTGCTGGGTCTGCCGGTCCCGGCGCCTCTCCACCAACCGGGCCTTCCGCAGCTTCGCGAGATGCTGGGAGAGAGAGGATTGGCTCAGGTCCATCCGGGTGCCGATCTCCCCGACCGAAAGCTCGCCGTGCCGCGATAAGTGGCAGAGGATCTCCAGGCGCGCCGGATTGCTCAGAAGGGAAAGCATCGAGGATGCCTCGTGAAGATCCTCGCGGCGGGGTAGGAAATCAGTGGAGGCGGCGGTCATTGGCTGCAGAGAGAAATCGGGAATTTCGCAAGTGGATCATTATCAGAGACAGGGATAATGTCGCACAATCGTATCGACGCGGTCAAACCTATTTGACGGAAAACTAAATTAATTCTTGATAAATTAGAAAAAACTGAAATAACTACCCGTATGAAACCAAACATTGATCGAGCGGTTTTCGTGGTGGCCGGGACGGTGGTCCTGCTTTCCGTCGCGCTGGGCCACTGGGTGAGCGAGTGGTGGCTTCTGCTGGCCGTGTTGGCGGGGGTCAACATGATCCAGTCGGCCTTCACGGGTTTCTGCCCGCCCGCCATTCTCTTCCGCAAGCTGGGGCTCCCGGCGGGGTGCGCCTTCCGCGGGGCGGAACCGAAAAAGAAGGGCGAACAGTGAAATCGATCACCGAAGCGGGAATCCGCCATCCGCGAACGACCATCGCCGCCAGCGCGTTTCTGACCGTCGTCCTCCTCCTGGGGGCGCTCCTTCCGAGTGTCTGGCCGGACAAGTTCGCCATGCTCCACCCCGTCCGGGTGGACACCGATCCGGAGAACATGCTGGCCGACGACGAGCCGGTCCGGGTTTTCCACCGCGACAAGAAGGACGAGTTCGCCCTCCACGACCAGATCGTGGTCGGGGTCGTTCGCGAGGCGGATGAGCGCGGGGTCTTCACGCCCGGCGTCCTGACCCACGTGGACGAGCTGGTGGATTTCGCCAAGGGGCTCGACGGGGTCATTGGATCCCAGATTCTCTCGCCCGCGACGGTGGACAATATCGAGCAGTCCGGCCTCGGCGCGGTCTCCTTCGAGTGGCTCATGCCCCGCCCGCCGCAATCGCGGGAGGAGGCCGCGATGGTGCGCGACCGGCTTCTGAACCTGCCGATGATGAAAGGCTCCCTCGTCTCGGAGGACGGTCGATCGCTGATGCTCCTGATCCCCATCGAGTCCAAGGACCACAGCCACGAGGTTTCGACCGCACTTCTCGGGAAGATCGACTCCCTCGACCCGGCTACCGGCGAGGAGTACCACATCACCGGCCTGCCGGTGGCCAACGACACCTTCGGGGTGGAAATGTTCAAGCAGATGGCGATGTCGGCACCCATCGCCATGCTCCTGATTTTCATCCTCATGCTCCTGTTCTTCAAGCGATTCCAGCTGGTGGTCGCGCCGATGTTCGTGGCCATGATGTCGGTCATTCTCACGATGGGCCTGCTCATCATGACGGGGAACACCGTCCACATCATGAGTTCGATGATTCCGATCTTCATCATGCCGATCGCGGTTCTCGACGCCGTCCACATTCTCTCCGAGTTCTACGACCGGTATCCGGAGCACAAGGACAAGAAGGCGACCATCCGCGAAGTCATCGACACTCTCTGGAGGCCGATGCTCTTCACCTCTCTGACGACCACGGCGGGGTTCGCCTCGCTGGCCCTGGCGCCGATCCCGCCCGTGCAGGTGTTCGGCATCTTCGTCGCCGTCGGGGTGCTGCTGGCCTGGGCGCTTACGATGCTCTTCATCCCCGCGTTCATCGTGCTCATGGACGAGCGGAAACTGGAGGGATTCGGACTAAAGCCGGCCGAAGGCGAAGCATCGGCCCGCGGCATTCTCCTCTGGTTGAGCCGGTTCACCCAACGGCGGGCGCGGTGGGTGCTCGCGGCGGGCATCCTGCTTTTGGGAGTGGCCGCCTACGGGATCGCCCAAATCCGGATCAACGACAACCCGATCAAGTGGTTCGAGCCGAATCACCGGATCCGGGTCGCCGACCAGGTTCTGAACGAGCGGTTCGGCGGGACGTATCCGGCCTACCTCCACCTCGAGGCGGCCGGGGCCGACGCCTTCAAAAACCCGGAAATGCTGCGCTATCTGGCGGAGTTGCAGTCGCACGCCATCGAATCCGGACTGGTCGGAAAGACCCAGTCCCTCGCCGATCTGGTGAAAACCGTTTACCGCGAACTGCTGGGCGGCGGAGAGGAATACCACCGGGTCCCGGACACCGCCCCGGCCGTCGCCCAGACGGTCATGACCTTCGAAAGCAGCCACCGGCCGGAGGACGTTTACCATCTGGTGACTCCGGATTTTTCCGGGGCGACCATCTGGTTCCAGCTCAAGAGCGGCGACAACGCGGACATGACGGAAGTCGTCGGGCGGGTGGACGCGTTCCTTGCGGAAAACCCGCCCCCGGAGGCGCTCGAAACCAACTGGTTCGGCCTGACCTACATCAACGTGGCCTGGCAGGAGAGAATGGTGGCGGGCATGTTCGAGTCTCTCCTCTCCTCTTTCGCGGTGGTTCTCCTGTTGATGATGGTGCTCTTCCGCTCCGCCTTCTGGGGTCTCCTTTCCATGATTCCGCTCACGGTGACGATCGCCCTGATCTACGGCGTGATCGGTTTGATCGGCAAAGCCTACGACATGCCGGTCGCCGTGCTCTCCTCGCTGAGCCTGGGGCTGGCGATCGACTATGCGATCCACTTCCTGGCGCGCAGCCGCGAGCTGCGCAAGCGGCACGCGACGTGGGAGGCGACCCTCGCGGAGATGTTCGGAGAGCCGGCCCGGGCCATCACCCGCAACATCATCGTCGTCGGCGTGGGCTTCTCGCCGCTGATCCTCGCCCCGCTGGTTCCCTACCAGACGGTCGGCTACCTGATCTCCTCCATCCTCGTGGTGGCGGGGGCGGCCACCCTTCTCCTCCTGCCGGCGTTGCAGACGATTTTCGCGCGCCGGCTTTTTCCCGAAAACCCGAAATCCGACCCATCATGAAAACAAGCATTCTTCTCCTCTCCCTTCTCGCCGGCGGGCTTCCCCACGCCCACGGGCTCACCGGCTCCGCAATCGCCGAGCGCGCGGCCGCCGCCTCCTACTACCAGGGGGACGACGGGCGGGCCGAGGTCACCATGACCATCACCGACGGGCGCGGCCGCGAACGGAACCGGGACATGGTCATTCTCCGCCGGGACAGCGGCGAAGATCTCGGCAAGCAGCGTTTTTACGTCTTCTTCCAAGCTCCGGGTGACGTGAGCCGCACGGCATTCCTCGTCTGGAAAAACCCGGAGTCCGACGACGACCGCTGGCTCTACCTGCCCGCGCTGGATCTGGTCCGCCGTATCTCGGCGAGCGACGAGCGGACGAGCTTTGTCGGATCCCACTTCTTCTACGAGGATGTCTCCGGACGCTCCCCGTCGGAGGACGAGCACACCCTGGCCGACGAGACGGACGTTTACTACGTGCTCGACAGCACTCCGAAGGACTCCGACTCGGTGGAATTCGCCTCCTACCGGACGTGGATCCACAAAGAGACCTTCATTCCCGTGAAAACCGAGTACCGGAACGCCCGCGGCGAGACCTACCGGACCTACGAAGCCCTCGGCGTCGAAACCATCGACGGCAAGCCCACTGTCGTCCGTTCGAGAATGAGCGACAGTGAGCGCGGCGGAAACACCGTTCTCACCTACGCCAATGTCCGCTACGACCAGGGGCTTGAAGAGGACCTTTTCACCGAGCGCTATCTCCGGAATCCGCCGGAACAGGTGCGGTAGAGGAACCGGGAGGCCTGCGGAAGCCGATTCACCGCGCCCCGGTGACGTACCGGGAGTTCAGGTACTCCCGCTCGGCCTGGGGCATGGTCTCGCGCAGGCGTTCGGCCCGGTCGCCGTGGGAGGGGTGGGTCGAGAGCCAGGTAGGCGGCCCGCCCGGAGAATTTTCGGCCATTTTTTCCCAGACCCCCGGAGCGACCGCCGGGTTATAGCCGGCCCGGGCCATGTACAAGAGTCCGATGTGGTCGGCCTCCCGTTCGTGCATCCGGCTGTAGGGAAGGGTCGCCACCACGGTGCTCCCCAGGCCGTAGGCGGCCATCACGATCTGTTTCTCGGAGGGATCCAGATCCTCGATGGCATAGCCGACGCCGATGCCGATTCCCGCCAAAACCATCGCCTGCGAGAGCCGCTGGTTTGCGTGCCGGGCCGTCACGTGGGCCACCTCGTGACCCATGATGAAAGCCAGCTCGTCCTCGTTGTCGATCACATCGAAGAGCCCGTCGTACACCGCGATCTTGCCGCCCGGGAGGGCGAACGCGTTCACCTGGTCCTCGTCGATGTAGATGAATTCCCACTCCGCCTCCGGGACATCGCCGCCGACGGCCCGGGCAACCCGCCTGCCGACCCGCTGAATCATCTCGTAGTTGCGCCCGCTCGTGATGAGCGGCGAATTCGCCTTGATCTCCTCGAAACTCGAAAGCCCCATTCCCACCACCTGGCTCTCCGGCAGGAGCGTAAAGGAGGATCGACCGGTTTCCGGCACGGTATAACAGCCGCCCAGCAGAAGAAGGCAGGGCAGAGTCGAGAGAGCAGCGCGACGGACGATTGAATTTCCCATGCTGGAAGCCTGACACAAAAAGCGCGCCGGGGAAACCCCTATTCGCGGGGCGGATTTTGATAGCTGCTCCTTGTAGGACTCGTTTCGAGCGAAGCGACATCAATAACTTGTCTTGAAGCCGCTGGGGTGTAACCGCAAGGGCGTGGAGGGAATACCGAAATTGATTCGATAATCGTGCGTGAGCCGCCGAACTACGGCGGGAGGGCGGGCTGTCCTCAGCCGCCGCGATACGTCGGAAAGAATCCGATGCACTTCCGGAAGATTCCCGCGCCGCCGAATTTATTCCGTGGCTTTCCATTCTCTTC
>CAZDRT010000080.1:0-14535 GCA_964507815.1 uncultured Puniceicoccaceae bacterium | reverse complement strand
AAGCCGCTTCGGGTTGGACGACTAAAGTCATCCAACTACGAAGTCGCATGACTTTAGTCGTGCGATTCGGTCTCTTCCGTGGTCGCGGGGCTTGCCCCTCGATCCGAAGGTGGTAGTGGCCGCGGACACCACCGAACCTCTCCGGACCCACACCAGGCATCCGTGGAAATCAGGGTCGTTGACCGTGCCGCCGGGGATCGGAGGGCAAGCCCACCGACCACGAATATCTCGCCCTCCCTCAACCGATGGAATAACGTCCTATTCCAAAATCGCGATCCTTTACGATTTTGCTCCACGCACTTGTGGTTCCACCCGGCGGTCGGCCCGAACGGGCGACTTTCTCTTCTGGCCATCGGAGCCGTTGGCGGCCAAGGTTTCCTGCCATGGTTCGAATTCTGTTTGTCTGCATGGGAAATATCTGCCGCTCCCCCGCCGCCGAAGGGGTTTTCCGCAATCGGATCGAGGCCCGCGGGCTCGGGGACCGGGTGGAGTGCGATTCGGCGGGGACCATCGACTTCCACGCGGGCGAGAGGGCCGACCCGCGGATGCGCGAGGCGGCGCAGCGACGCGGCCATGATCTGACGAGCGTGGCACGGGGCTTCGACGAGAGCGATTTCGACCGGTTCGACTGGATCGTCACCATGGACGAGCCGAATTTCCGCGCCATCCGCAAGCGGGCGCGCGGACCGGCCGACGCGGCCAAAATCGTACGCTTCGCGGACCACGTTTCCCTGAAAGGGGTGAAAGAGGTCCCCGATCCCTACTACGGCGGGGGGGACGGATTCACCCGCGTCCTCGATATCCTCGAGGACGGATGCGATTCTTTGCTGGACTGGGTCATTGAACGACATGGACTCTCTGGAACAACTGCTTGAAAAGGTGCTTGGGACCGGGACGCGGGTGATCTCCGAGGAACCCGTCGGCGGTGGCTGCATCCACCACGCGCGGCGGATCCGGACCGGCGAGGGTGTTTTCTTCGTCAAATCCGCGCCGGAGTCCGAGCGCGCGCTTCTCGAAGCGGAGGCCGACGGACTCGAGGCGATCCGGAAGACCGGAACGGTCAAGGTCCCGGCGACGATCGCCCGCGGCGCGGCCGACGGGGGCTTCCACCTGGTGCTCGAATGGCTCGACCTGCGGCCCCTCGACGCCCGGTCGGGGGCGCGGCTGGGCGGGGAACTCGCCGCGCTCCACCGCAGCGGGGAAGATTCGGACTACGGATGGGAGCGCGACAACCATATCGGTCGCACGCCCCAGCCCAACGGACCGATGGCGGATTGGGTCGCTTTTTTCCGCGAGCGTCGGCTCCGGCACCAGTTCCGGCTCGCCGAGGCAAACGGCCACTCCCTGCCCGATCCGACCCCCTTCCTCGACGGGATGGAAGTTTTCTTCGAAGCGGAGACACCCATCCCGGTCTCCCCTCTCCACGGCGACCTGTGGGGTGGCAACGCGGCCGCCGACGGTGAGGGGCGCCCGGTCCTCTTCGACCCGGCCTTCTACCGGGGGGATCCGGAGACCGACCTGGCCTTTTCCCGGTTTTTCGGGGGATTTCCGGCGGAGTTCCACCGCGTCTATGCCGAAGCGATTCCCCCGCGTCCGGGCTGGAAAACCCGGCAAACCCTGTACAATCTCTACCACGTGCTCAATCACCTCAATCTGTTCGGCGCGGGTTACCGCACCGAGGCCCGCCGCATGATCGCGGATCTGAACGACCGCGTCGCCGCAACCCACTGAGATCCCGTGGCACGACCGTTCCCCATATCCTTTCGGGCTCCGGCCGCCTCCGTTTTCGGCGGACTGCTTCTTGTGCTCGGCTGGCTGGCGGCGGCCTCGACGACCGCCGGAGAGGCGCCCGACTTCGGTGCGGATCCGTTCCCCCAAGAGCGCGCGCTCGAGCGCACCCTGGAGAGCGGCGTGCGGGCGGTGCGGCTCGGGTTGCCCGCCCTGGGGATCGAGATCCTCACCCCCCTCGTCGAGGACGACCGCCTCCCGGCCGACCGGCGGGAAGAGGCGCTTTCCGCGCTCCTCGAGGCCATGATCCAGGTCGAGCGTCCGGCCGAGGCCATCCTCCTCCTGCGCGAACAGGGCAACCGGCGCGATCCCGCCCACCGGCTGCGGTGGGCGATGGCCGAATTCCTCCTCGGCAACACCTACCGGGCCCGGTCCTGGCTGAGGGGGGTGACCGACGCGAACCTTTCCGGCGAAGACAGGCCGTGGCTCTTTCTGCTCGAGGGACTTCTCGCCGACCGCGAGGGCGATGGGACCGCCTCGACCGAATGGTTCGAGAAAGCGGAGGAGGCGGCCCCGTCCCCGTTTCTGCGCGACACCTTCCGCTCCATCCGGTCGCGGCTGGCCATCCTGCGCGGCGAGGTGGACGAGGAGACCGTGCTCACGCTCAAGAGCCAGTTCGACGCGGCGGTGTCCACCTCCCTGCGGCTCCAGCTCGCCCGCGAATACGCCCTCGTCCAGATGGGCCTCGGCAATACGGCGGAAGCCGTTTCCTTCCTCGAGGAATTCATCGAAGAGACCGACGCCGACGACAGCTCCGTCGCCGACGAGATCCTTCTGCCCCTGGCGGTCTTCCGCGGGCTCTCGACCCCGGAGGGCCGGGCGACCCTCTGGGAAATCCTCCGCGATGGCGACGACCGCAACAGCCTCCGGATCGCCCTGAGCCTGCTTCTGGGGCAGATCGGCGAAGTTTCCGCGAGCCAGCCGGAAACGCTCGGGGCGATCATCGAGGCCCGCCCGGAGCACCCGATCCGCGACCGTCTGCTCTTTGCCCGGGTCGAGCTGCTCGCCCGGGCCGGACGACACGAGGACGCCCTGGAGGCGCTCGACAGCCTCCTCGAGGACTACCCCGGCACGTCGGTCCGCCAGGCCGCCCGCCTGTCGCAGGCCTTTCTGGCGTGGAAGCAGACGCCGCCCCAGTACCGGACGGCGGCCACCCGTCTTCTGGCCGTCGTGCCGGATCTGCCCGAACCCGAGCGGCCTTTCTACTACCGGCTCGCCGGCGATCTCTATTTCCAGAACGGCGACTTCGACTCGGCGGCGGCGGCCTACCGGGACAGCTGGGGCCTCGAAGCCTCGCCCGTGACCGCGTTCCAACTCGTCCTCGCCCTCTTGGAAAACGGCGAGACGGAAACGGCCCTGACCTGGACGCGGGAGAACCTCGACGACGAACGGGCCGTCCCCCCGGAGGCCGTCCACCGCATCGACTGGAACCTCGCCCGCGCCCTCCTCCGCGACAATCTCCCCGAAGCCGCGCTCGGGAAAGCCCGGGAGGTGCTCAACGATCCCGACCTGCCCCCTTCAACCGCCCGGAACTACGCCTGGCTCGAGGCCTACATCCTCTCGATCCTCGGCCGGGACGGGGAGGCGCTGGGCCGGGTGGATGCGCTGCTGGCCGATCTGTCCCCGCCGGATGCCCCGCCCGAAGAAGAGGAGGGCGAAAACGAAGAGCGGGAGGAGGCTGAAACGGAGGAGCCGCCGGACGGGGAATCCGCGCGGCGGGATGCTCCGGCGGACGAAGAGACCACCGCCGTCGCCCCGCCCCCCCTTCCGGAGGACGGCGAACCCGCCGCCGCGCCCGAAGACTTCCGGGAGGCGGACGACGACGGATCCGGCGAGGGCTCCAATGATTCGCTCATCGCCCAGACCCTGCTGCTCAAAGGCGAAATCCTTTTCAAGGCGGGCCGCCCCGAAGAGGCCATGGAAGTGATGAGCGATCTGCGGGAGAGGTTTCCCGAGCGGCGCGCCTCCGTGTTGAGCTACCTGTTCGAAGCCCGCTATTTCGCCGGTCGGGATCTGACGGGCGAGGCCCAGATCCGGCTCGTGAATCTCGCCGACCGTTTCCCCGACAGCGACTACGCGCCCATCGCTTTGTTCGAGGCCGCCATCATCGCCGAATCGCGCGGCACCGAAGAATCGATCGGAGAGGCGGTCCGCCTTCTCGAGAACCTGGTCGCCCGCTTCCCCGACCATCCGCTGGCCTTCCACTCCCTTATCAAAGAAGGGGAGATCCTGCGGTCCCTCGGGGATTTCAGCAGCGCCCGCCTCGTGTTCCGGAACACGGCCAACCGCTTTTCCTCGCATCCGCTCCGCTACCTCGCGGAAATCGGGGGCGCGGAGACGGTGCTCGCCAATCCGGACGCCCCGGTCGGCGAGCTGCTCGATTCGGCGGCGACCCTCGCGCGGATCACCACCGTGCCCGGTGTGCCGGCCTCCGTTCTTCTCGAGAGCCAGCTCAAGCGGGCCGAGGCCCTCCGGCGGGCCGGCCAGGACGACTCCGCCCGGCGGACGCTGTGGGAGGCGGTCGAGCCCCTGCTGGCCGACCGCAACCCGGAGGACGCCTCCCTCGCCTTCTGGCTGTCCAAATCCCTGCTCGAACTCTCCCGGTGGAGCGACGAGGACGGACAACCCGCCGAAGCCACCCGCCTTCTCACGATCATCGACCGACAGAATCTTCCCGGGAAAGAGCTGGCTCTCGCCAGGCTCCGCTCCCGCGCCCCCCTTCCACCCGAATCCTAAGCACACGAATCATTCCGGACATGGACATCCCCGACCTCTCTTTTTTCCGCCAGGGCGGACCCGTCATGTGGCCCCTGCTCCTGGTGGGCCTCGTCGGTTTTATTTTCTTCATCGAGCGCACCCTTTTTCTCCACCAGGGGCAGATCCAGGTGCGCAACTTCGTCGATGGGATCCGGAACCTCCTGAGCAAGGGCCGCCTCGCGGAGGCCCTCGCCGTCTGCGAGGAGACACCGGGCCCGATCCCCACCGTGGTCAAGTCCGCGCTTCTCCACTACGACCAGCCGCTTCCGCGCATCCGCGCGGCCATTCAGTCCGCCGCTCTGATCGAGATCCCCATCCTTGAGCGCCGCATCGGGGCCATCGCCGCGATCGCCCGGATCGCTCCCATCCTCGGCCTGCTCGGCACCGTTCTGGCGGGCTACGACGCCTTCTTCCTCTTCCAGAACGAGGGGGTTTACGCCGATCCGGCGGTCTTCGCCGGAGACATCGCCCGGGCGCTGCTGACGACGATCGCCGGACTGGCCATCGCCGCCATGGCCCATTTCGCGCACCATTTCCTATATGGCCGCCTGCGGGCCGTGGTCCACGACATGGAGTCCGTCGGCCACGACCTGCTCCAATGGATCGGAACGCTGAAGGAAGAAAAACCCACCGTCGGAAGCGATGACCCGGTCAACCAAGGAAACAACGATGAGCAATGAGTCCGCCGCCGCGTCCGCCGGAGCGGCGGACGATTCCCTGACCCGGCCCTTCGACCTCGCCGGGCGGTTGACGGCACCCCGTTTCGGAGTGGATGCCATCGCCTTCGCGGACCTCGGGCTCATCGCCCTAATCGCGCTGCTACTCTCCAACCACTTCCTCTTCAGCCCCGGGGTCGCCGTGGACCTGCCCGTCCTCGAAGATCCCGACACGGTGATCGGCGTCCGGGCCGACGCGGTGGCCACGGTCTGGGAGGGCAAGATCATCACAACACTCGGTTCGTATCCGCTCGACCGGATGCAGGCGGCCTTCGGGAGTCTCGCCCGGGAGGACCCGGCGCAAGAGCGGACTCTTCTGCTCTTGATCGACCGCTCCACCGACCTGCAAACGCTCGGAGAGATCTACGAAAGCGCGCGCCGGGCGGGCTTCCCCCATGTCCAGATGGCGGCCCGCCCGGCGGAGGCGGCGGAGGCGGTCCCCACCCCCTGACATGGCTCCGAAAAAGGCATTCCCAAAACCAACCGGGATCGCCGCCGCCGCGGCAGTGGTCGGCATGGTCGTCCACCTGGCCGTGTTTTTTCTTCTCCGGATCGAAATCGCCACGCCGAGCCCGGTCGTCGAAAGCCCGCCGACCATCGCCTACCTCGGCGACGCGGACCCCCGGACCACCGCCCTGATCGATCCGCTGGGCCTTCTCGTTTCCAGCGGTCGGGCGGCTCCTCCCCTCGACGCGCGGGATTTCCGCGATCTCTCCATTTCCCGGGAGATCAGCCCCTTCCCCCCGGTTCTCACGACCGCCCAATCCGGGGAGTGGGGCGCCTGGATACCGCCCGGCACCCGGGACGACAACCCGGGGGCCTGGCTTCTCGAGCAGTCCGAAAGCTCGCTCCGCGATTTCGGCCGCGCCTCTCTCCCGGCCTTCCGGCTGCCGGCCGACCGAATCACCCTGGTCGCCACCGCACTCGGCGGCAAAGGGGCAACGCGCGTCGAATCCCTGCCCCTCTCCGCCGCTCTTCGCCGGGAGGCGGCCGGTTCGGCGCTCCTTTCCCCGGCCTCGTTTCTCCTCGACCGAACCTCGCCCTGGAGCCGTCCGCCGCCCCTGCCGCTCTCCTCCAGTGGAAGAGACGCCATCGACCGGATTCTCCTCGGGGACCTGGACTCGGGAGAAGCCGCGGCCCGGCTCAAATCCGGCTATTTCCTCGTGACCTTTTATCTTCCGCCCGTGCCGGAGGAAGCCTCCGCCGAACCCCCGACCGAATGAACACTCCCCCCCTTATCGACAGCCACTGCCATCCGCCCGCCGATGCCGCCGAATGGATCTCCCGCGCCCGGGAGGCCGGGGTGGGCGAACTCATCGCCATCGGCACCGAATCCGCCGACTGGAGCCGCCACGCCGCAACGGCCGCCGCCCACCCCGGCACAGTCCACTGGACGGCGGGCCTGCACCCCGGCCACGTCGCCGAAGACGTCGAAGAGCAGCTGGCGGCCCTGGAGGATTGCTTCGCCGCCGGGAGCGCGCCGCCGCCGTGCGCCGTCGGAGAGATCGGCCTCGACTTCACCCGGCTCCCGCAAGAGGGGCGCGGAGAGATCGTCGCGCTCCAGAAGAAAGCCTTTTCCCGCCAGCTCCACCTCGCCCGGGAACTGGACCTGCCGGTCGTCGTACATTCCCGCGGCACCGTCGCCGAAAGCCTCGAAGTCATCCGTGCCAGCGGATTTCCCGGCGAACGCACGCTTTTCCACTGCTTCGCCGAGGGACCGGGCCAACTCGAGGCCGTGCGGGCGGCCGGGGCCCGCTGCTCGTTCACCGGAATCGTCACCTTCCGCAACGCCGCCGAGGTCCGGGAGGCCCTCCGGATCAGCGGTCCCGAATCGCTCATCCTCGAGACGGACAGCCCCTACCTCTCCCCGGAGCCCCACCGCGGCAAACCCAACGAACCCGCCCGCCTCGCCGACATCGCCGCCTTCTGCGCGCGTTTCTTCGCAATCGACCCGGCGGACCTCGCCCGGACGACAACCGCCAACACGCGGGCGTTCTTCCGGCTCGACGACCCGGGGGCCGGAGGGGTAAAACCTTCCCAATGAACGGATCGAAGAACGCCCTCCTCCTCGCCATTCTCGTGCTGGCCCTTTTGCCGGGGGCTCTCCTGCTCGTCCTGGTGAACTCCGACCGATTCGATCTCTTCCCGCCGGCCGCGGAGGAAGACCCCGCCGCAGCCGCCCTCCGCCAGGCCGAAGCCGAACGGCGCGAAGCCGTCATCCTCGGGTTCGAGGAGGAAATCCGCGAACTCAAGACCAACCTCGCCATCGCGGAGGCGAAGCTGGAGGAGGAACGGGAGGAGAAGCTCGCCGCCCTGGAAGATGTCGCCCGGCTGCAAAAGGAGTACAACTCCGCGCTGAGCGAAGTCGTCCGCCTGAAGACCGAGCGGCTGGAAGCCGCGTCCGAGCCCGAGCCGGATCCCGCACCCGAGCCCGAACCCGAAGAAACCATGCGCGGACCGGTCCGCGATGCGCCAAGGCCCGCCCCCCGGACACCGGATACGGGCGGCTGGATTCTTCCGCCGTCGAATTGACAGAACCCTCCCCGGGCACAGGATACCTTATGGCCAGAAAACCCGGCGTTCTTCTCCTCAATCTGGGATCCCCCGCCTCGACGGATGTCGGCGACGTGCGCGCCTACCTGCGCGAATTTCTCATGGACGGAAGGGTGCTCGACGCCCCGAAACCCGTCCGGTGGATCGTCGTCAACGGATTCATCCTCCCCTTCCGCCCGAAGAGTTCGGCGGCGGCCTACCGCAAGGTGTGGACGGACGAGGGCTCGCCCCTGCTCGCGACCAGTGAACGGGTGCGCCACGCCCTCGACCACCCGGATTGCCCCGTGTTTCTGGCGATGAACTACGGCCGGCCCTCCATCCCCGGCGAAATCCGCAAGATCCGGGAGGCGGGCATCACCGACCTCTACCTCATGCCCCAGTACCCGCACTACGCGATGTCGAGCTACGAAACGGTCGTCGCGAAGACGATGGAGATCCTCCGCGCCGAAGCCCCCTCCATCCGCACCACGCTCTTGCAGCCCTTCTACCGCGACGACGACTACCTCGACGCCCTCGCCACCGTCGCCAAGCCCTATGTGGAGAAAGCCCCCGATCTCGTCCTCTTCTCCTTCCACGGGATTCCCGAGCGGCACCTCCGCAAGACCGACCCCTCCCACGCGCACTGCCTGACCTCGGAAGACTGCTGCGAGCGGTGCCACCCGGCCCACGCCACCTGCTACCGCCACCAGTGCTACACCACCGCGCATCTGGCGGCCCGGCGCTTCGGCCTTTCGCCGGAGCAATACCGGATTTCCTTCCAGTCCCGGCTCGGTCGCGATCCCTGGCTGACCCCCTACACCGACAAAACCCTCGAAAAACTCCCGTCCGACGGCATCCGGAAACTCCTCGTGATCTGCCCGGCCTTCACCGCCGACTGCCTCGAAACCCTCGAGGAAATCTCCATGGAGGGGCGCGAATCCTTCCTGGAAGCGGGCGGCGAATGGTTCGAGCAAATTCCCTGCCTGAACGACCATCCCGCCTGGATCGAAACCCTCCGCAAACGCATCGACGCCTGGCGGGCCGCCCCCGCGCCGGTCCCGCCGCCGGAACCGGTCGCTTCGTCCTGACCCCCCCCCCGCCGCCGCCACCGTGTCCGAACCCGACCGCTTCCTCATCTGGCTCGCCACCGCCGCCTACGCCATCGCCGTCGCCCACGCCCTCCTGCGCCTTTCCAGGCAGAGGCCGAACGCCCGCTCGATCACCTATCCGATCATCGCTTTCGGCTTCCTTCTCCAAACCGCCGGGCTTTATCTGCGGGGGCTGTACATCGGCGCCTGCCCGCTCGGCAACTCCTTCGAAATCGTCCAATTCATTCTCTGGTCGGTCATCCTGCTCTTTCTGATCGTCGGCCCGGTCTTCCGCGTGAATCTCCTGGGCACCGCCTCCGCCGTCTTTGTCTCCCTGGCCAGTCTGGTCTCGCTCCTCATGCCCGACTGGGATCTCCCGCACACCGAAGCCCTCTTCGGCGGGGATCCCCTCATCGAATTCCACGCGGCCGTATCCATTTTCAGTTACGGAATCTTCGGGCTTCTCGCCACGGTGGCCGCCCTTTACCTCCTGCAGTATCGCGCCCTCTCCCGAAAGTCCCCCGGGTGGATTTTCTCCATCCTCCCGCCCATCGTGAAACTCGACGGGCTCGCCCGCAGGCTCCTCGCCGCCGGACTGATCGTGGTGACCCTCGCCTTCCTCTCCGGACTCATGGTCTGGTTCGAGGGGGCGTGGAGCCACCTCAACTACAAGCTCCTCGCCGTCTTTCTGCTCTGGATCGGCTACGGCACGGTCTGGATTCTCCGGCTCCGCGGCAAGCTGCCACCGCAGCGAACAGCCGTCCTAGTCCTTCTCCTTTACGCTTTCGCCCTTTTCAGCCTCTGGCCGGTCCGCTCCTCGAGCGCCCCCCCCGCTCCTTCCGAGCCCGCGGCCACCCACACCGAACCCCGCGAATGAGCCTTCCCAAAAGACTGCTCGTCTTCGGGATTTCCCACCACCGGACCCCCCTGGACGTACGCGAACTATTTTCCCTGCCCCCCGAAGATGTGCGGACCCTCGCGGAGAAACTCCGCGCCCGCCCCGAAATCGCCGAGGTGGTCCTTCTCCACACGTGCAACCGGGTCGAGGCCTACCTCCGCACGACCGCCGAACTCGACCGCGCCGCCCTGACCGCGATTTTCGCCGAGGTCAGCGCCCAACCGCCGTCCCTGCTGGAGGATGTGAGCTACTGTCTCGCGAACAGCGACATGCTCGTCCACCTCTTCTCCGTGGCGGCCGGCCTCGACTCGCAGATGATCGGCGAAACCGAGATCCTCGGCCAGACCAAGGAGGCGCTCGCCCGCGCCCGCGAAGCGGGATGGGTCGGTCCGGTTCTCGGCACCGTCTTCGAGCGCGCCTTCCAAGCGGCGAAATGGGCCCGGACCCACACGGGCATCGGGCACGGGCAGGTCACCATCGGCAACGTCGTCGTCGATCTCGTTAGCCGCGTCTTCGGCGAGATCGCCGGCACCCGGATTCTTCTGGTCGGCAGCGGCGAAGTCGCCGAAAAGACCGCCCAAAGCCTCGCCGGCCGGGGTGCCCGCGACATCTCGGTGACCGGCCGGTCCTTCGACCGGGCCGAGACTCTCGCCCGCACCTTCCAGGGGGCCGTCCTGCCGTTCGAAACCTTCCGCGGCAACCTCCACCTGTACGACATCCTCATCTGCTCCACGGCGGCCCCCCAACCGCTCCTGACGGCCGGCGTCCTCCGGGAAATCGCCGCGCGGCGGCGCTACGACCCCCTCCTCATCGTCGATGTGGCCGTGCCGCGGGACGTCGAACCCGCCGCCGGCAACCTCGAGCAGGTGTTCCTCTACAACATGGACGACCTGGCCGCCATCGCGAACGAGAACCTCCGCCAGCGCCAGGCCGAGGTGGACCAATGCCTCGTCGAGATCAAACGCCGCGCCTGGCGCGCCTGGCTCCGCTCCCTCCGCCGACGGCCCGACCGGTAGGTGGTTTTCCCGGGGGAGGCGATTCATAAGACGGCAATCCGTCCAAGGTCTTTCGCGCCTCGAATCCGGCAGGGGCCACCAGTATTCAGGTGCGTTTAGAAACATTCGCTATTCCCATTCAGCAAATTCACGTTCTCCGCCTACGCTACAGCAAATTTTCTCCTCTCACCCGTTTTCTTAAAAGGCTGCGTCACCCAATGAGCGAAATGAGCCAACAAGCATGGAAACGAATATTTGACGTAGGCCGATGAAACTTCTGGTTACATCCGCTTGGAAAAACCGCAATCGGAGTAGGATGCCCTCCATGGAATCATCCGGGCCTACCGAGGGGGTGAAATCCCTCCGGTCCGCTCCTATCTCGAAGAAACCGCCGACTTCACGGAGGCCGCTCTCAAACTCCTTAAACTCTGGTCGGAACAGATCATCGACCCGGACCTGACCAACGAAGCCAAGCTGATTCAACTGGAGCTGTAGGGGTTCGGAGAACTTGACAACGAGCGCCCTATTGTTGCAACTTTCCCGATGGAAAGCCCAAATCATAATAAATTATGCAAGAAACCAACCCGTCCTCCCTGTCGCAAACCATCCGCTCGCCCCAGACCGTCTGCCGGGATATCCTTCAGGCGATTCCCGAAAAAACCCGACGGAAAACGGTAACAAAGACGATCCGGTTTTCGAATGACGATGTTCCGGCTTTCCTCGGGCGGCTGAACCGTTTCGAAGCCCGTTCCGCGAAGAAGGACTACGCGCTACGATAGGGAAAAGCCTATCATGGTTGGGTTCGCGCGAGAGGCTCCGGCGCAGGGCGAAGCGGAGTTTTTCTCGGTTGAGCGTCCGTTTTCCTACTTTGGCTTTCGCGAAAACCGTTTCCAGGAGCTGCCATCCCTCGCCCGGATTTTTTCCCAAGCCCGTTGCCTTGAGGCGAAGACCCTTGTCCTTGAGGAAATAGATCCCGAAACAGCGGAGGATCTGGCGACCGAGAGCGAAGACCTCGAAAAGCGCTTTCGCCGGGAAGTGCAAACAAGGGTCACCCGCCTGAGTTTTTTCTCCACGAAATCGGAAACCGTCCGCCAAGGTCTGGAATCCATCGACGACCAAGATTTCCTCGGTTACGCCATCTACCGGGAAGACCGTTTGGGCAATGCCTCGATCAAGCGCGTGCACGAATCGGTTCTGCGCTTCAGCCGGATCACCCACAACTATGTCCGGCGGGAGCCTTCCTGGTCGATCCGGGTGGCGGGCCGAAATTTTCGGATCACTGGTTTTCTCTATGCGCAGCAAAACGGCTTTACCAATGTCTGCGCACACGCGGCGCTCCGCACGATGGCCTCGATCTACCATCCTTCCGGAGACCTCACCTATCGGCAGATCAACGATCTTCTGGGGATCGACCATGTGCAAAAATGCGTCGGCGACGCGCTCGATGGCAGCGGCAACGGAGTCGGACTGAACATGGGAGACATGCTGAAAGTCTTAGAACACGCCGGAGCGCGGTGCATCCAGGCCGATTACTCCCTGTCGCCCAACTCCAGGAGCACCACACCAGCACTGCCGATCCCCTACCAGCATTACTTGTATAGTTCCATTGAGTCCGGTTATCCCGCCGCGATGATTTTCGACACGAGTGAGGACGCGAGCAAACATGTGGTCCCTGTCTTCGGCCACACTTTCAACCGGGATCTGTGGGTTTCCAATGCCGAGCGCTCCTACTTTCAGATCGGGGATGAGACGCGATTCCTGCCAAGTGACTCCTGGCTCAGTTCATTCATCATGCACGATGACAACTGGGGCTCGAACTTCTGCTGCCCGAAGCATTATTTGAAGCCTCCCGATTTTCATTCGGGAGGCCGAAAAACGAAGGAATCAAAGGCCGACAACCGGGAGTGGCTGGCACATGTCATCACCACGCTTCCCAGTGAAATCAAAATGAACCCCATCCACGCCGAAGCAATCGGCCTGGATTTCCTCTCCACTCTCCTTCCCCAGATGCCGTCCGAAGACAACGAATGGACGGAACGGCTGGAACAGTGTGTTCGCGCAGGCCTGGTTGTCTATCGACCGATTCTTGTCACCGGGTTCGAATACACGGACCATCTGGCGGAGGTGCGCGGCTGGAAAATCAAACAGAGGATCCCGCAAGCCTTATTGCAACCACTGCGCGAGGCACTTGGGGATGACTCCTACTGGATGGTCGAAATGTCGATTCCCGAGTTGTTCGCATCAAACCTTCGGAAAATCGGAGAGGTATTACTAAATCCCAGGCTAAAGCCGGAGCCGAACCGTGACTTCTCCTCTTTCGTCCTTGCTCGTATTCCCGGCCAGTTTGCGCTGCTCGGTAACCGGGAAAGCGATGAACCGGAGTTTCGCTTTGTACCATCGGGGGTGGACTCCCATGTTTCCGTTTTCGGTCGGGACGATTAAAATCGGCATTTGGAACTGACAATTATGCGCCTCATCAGCGGGACGCAATGGAACCCCGCCTACACAAGGCTCGTTCTCGCCGAGCCAGAGCGTCTGGAAGCGAAATTGGATGCCGTTCTCGAAGTTGGTTCCTGGACAGAGGACGAGAAAGAGGGGATGCTCTGGCTTTGCAAGCTCCTCAAAAATGAACGCCTGGAAGTGAGGATCGCGCTGCGCCTGTCCGGTGATGGCGACGGGTACTTTCATAACAAGCACGGCATTTTAACCGATGCGGCAGGCGATCAGATCGCCTTCGAGGGCTCGTTGAACGAAACCCGTAGCGGCTGGGAACTGAACAGCGAATCCATCCGCCTGAGCTGTTCGTGGTGGGAGATGAGCCCCGCCGAGCGCGAAGGCTTTGACGAGATTCCCGAAAGGACATCGAACCCGATGGAGATTCCTGGAATCGGAATGGAACGACCGACTGCGGGGAGCTTCGTCGGCGATTCCCTACCCATCAACGGCGAGTGTTTCCCATTATCGTTTGGCACGGGTGGGGCCCAAATCCGGCCCCCCGTGTTTCTTTGAACCTCCGACAATGGTGGGGGCGATGGCATTGGCCCGATGGCTCCAGGAAAGGGCCCCGGGCCATCCGTTGGCGGACATCAGATCGATCAGTGTGTCACCCACCGTGTCGCGACAAGGTTCTTCGTCAGGCCACAGAAAGGTGTCGGCATCGTCCGGTCGCAGGGCTACGCAAACAAAGCGCGGACGCAATTGGCAAACACCGAAATCGGATGCGTTGAGAACCCGCAGTGAGAATCGATCTCCACGACCCCGACCGCCTCGAAACCGGCTTGCTCCAAGCCAAGCGCTTGGCCTCCGCCCCCGGCACACAACTCCAAAACGCTGAAACTCATTTGCTCGGATGAAATCCGTTTCCGGCGAGGGTGCAACCCCCAACCACCCCGGCTGGGTGTAACCACAAGTGCGTGGAGAAAAATCGCAAAACATCGCGATTCTGAAATGGGCCGATATTTCATCCGTTAAGGGAGCCGCCGCATTGCGGGGAAGAGAATGGAAAGCCGCGGAATAAATTCGGCGGCGCGGGAATCTTCCGGAAGTTGATTGGATCCCCCTCCGACGTATCGCGGCGGCTGCCGTGCCACAGGCAGTGTCTTCAGTGGACTGCTTTCAGGGGGCTGAAACTGCATAATCGGGCGGCCAAAGTGGGTGGGTTGCTTCAGCGCCCACCTTCGAGAGCCCGGAATTTCACGTTCACGCTGAACCTCTGAGGCGATCCGGAACATTTCCTTCCGATGCGAAAACCGGGCGCTGAA
>CAZDRT010000079.1:0-14549 GCA_964507815.1 uncultured Puniceicoccaceae bacterium | reverse complement strand
CGAATCGCACGACCAAAGTCATGCGACTTCGTAGTTGGATGACTTTAGTCGTCCACCCCGAAAGGGCTTGGCGGAAAAGGCATTCCCTTGTGTCGGCTGACCACTGGAAAATGGGGGGAATCCCTTCCCTGGCTCCACGCACTTGTGGTCACACCCGGAGGACAATGGAAAGCCACGGAATCAATGGGTGCCCCGCCTCAGGGGATCCGAAAGCAGGCTACTTTCGTCTGGCGTTCCCCCGCTCCCGATTGTAGCAATCCACCCATGAAGAAGCACTGGCTCATGAAATCCGAACCGGAGACCTTCTCCATCGACGATCTGGAATCCCGCCCGGACGGGACCGAGCCCTGGGACGGGATCCGCAACTACCAGGCGCGCAATTTCATGCGGGACGAGATGAAGGTCGGCGACGCGGTTCTTTTCTACCATTCGAACTGCCCCGAGCCGGGGGTGGTGGGCTTGGCGGAGGTCGCCTCGGCGCCCTACCCCGATCCCACCGCTTTCGACCCCGGGTCGAAATACTTCGATCCCAAATCGGATCCCGCGAAGCCGCGCTGGATGCTTGTTGACGTGCGCTTCGTGCGGAAGTTTCCGCGCACCGTCACCCTGCGGGAGATGCGCGACACCCCCACCCTCGCCGAAATGAAGATTCTCCAGCGAGGGAACCGTCTGTCGATCACCCCGGTGCGCAGGAGCGAATTCGATCAGATCGTGAAAAAGGCCCTTCCGCGAACGGAAGGGTCTTGAAGAGGGAGCAGGCGCGCCCCGGCGGCGCTCCTAATCCGGTCTCAGTTCCGGGGAATCCAGGATTCTACCAGAGGGCCGTTGTCGCGCGCCCAGTCGGAGGCGACGTCGTAGGCGTCATCGTCGGACTCGTCGATGGCGAGCATCAGCGAAAGAAGCTGTTCCTCCGTCATCGAGAAGTTCTTCAGGAAGTCGGCGACTTCGGGCATGTCGGCGGTGAACCCGGGACGGGCGACCTTGCGTATGCCGTCGATCGGATAGACGCCGCGGGGATCTTCCAGGACTTTCAGGTCGAAACGACCGAACATCCAGTGCGGCTTCCAGCCGGTCACGACGATGGGATCCCCGTCTGCAATCGCCTGGGCCAGGGCGGCGGTCATCACTGGCGCACTCGAATTCACCTGGACCAGATCCAGATCGTATTCGTCGATGGCGATGTCCGTGTTTCCGGTAATCCCCGCTCCGGTGTCGATGCCGATGATTTTGTAGTCGAGTTCGCCGGCGATGGAGTTCAGTTCCTCGATGCTGTCGATCCGGACATAGGCCGGTACGACCAGCCCGGTGACTCCGTAACCATAGGTGGTGCCGAGGTTTTCGAGGCTGTCCCCGTACTGGTCCCAGTAATGGGAGTGGGTGTAGGGAAGCCACGCGTCGAGGAAGACGTCCTGATCTCCGTCGGCCACGGCGGCGTAGATCACGCCCGGATCGGCCTGCGTCAGCTCGACGTCGTAGCCCATTTCCTCTTCGAGGATCGCCGCGGCCAGGTTGGTCATGGCGATGCCATCGGCCCAGTTCGGGTAGGCGATTTTAACGGTTTGCCCGACGGCACTGGCGGCTACGGAGCCAGCGGCGAGGACGGATAGGATGGTGTGTTTCGTTTTCATGTGCGTATTACTATTTGGTTTTCGAAGTCGGGTCGCCCAACGCCTGGGTAACCCGGTCCAGGTAAATGGCCAGAATGACGACCGCAATGCCGCCTTCAAATCCGAGGCCGAGTTTTAATTGGGTGATGCCGCTCAGGACAACCTCCCCGAGACCGCCGGCACCGATCATCCCACCGATGACGACCATGGAGAGGGCGAGCATGATGGTCTGATTGACCCCTGCCAGAATCGTGGCCATGGCGATCGGAATCTGCGCCTTGAGGAGCAGCTGTTTACCGGTTGCCCCGAAGGACTCGGCCGCTTCGACCACCTCCTCCGGCACCTGGCGGATGCCGAGGCTGGTCAGCCGGACGGACGGCGGCATCGCGAAAATCAACGTCGCCATCGCTCCGGGGACCTTGCCCGTTCCGAAAAAGATGACGGCGGGGATCAGGTAAACGAAGGCCGGCATGGTCTGCATGAAGTCGAGGACGGGACGGATGACCGTATCGGCTGTCTCCGAGCGGGCCGCCAAGATGCCCATCGGCACTCCCAGAAGCAACGCAAACAAGGTGGCCGAAAGAACGAGCGCGAGGGTTTCGACAGTCGGAACCCACAGGCCCATGGACAGGACGATGAAAAGACCGGCCACGGTGAATATCGTCACTCCGCCGCCGGCCACCAGGTAGGCGAGCAACGCCAGAAACAGGATTGTAACCACCGGCGCGAACCAAAGCAGCCTGTCCGGATTCAGCATCCGGAGATCTCCGCGGGCCTGTGCCGACAGCTCGGCGAGTTCGGAATTCCCCGTGTTTTTGTAGTAATCGACGCTCATCGACAGCAAGACTTCCAGCCGTTCGTAGGACCGGATGTTGATAAAATCGCCGCGGCGCTCCAGTTCCTCTCCTTCCCCGCCGCTTACTTCGCGGAAATCGTCGATCAGCCGCTCGGAGCGCTCGATCAGGGTCAGGGCTCCGAAACGGGTCTCCTGGACGGCGAGCCGTTCAGACAGGTCACCGGACAGGTGAAGTCCTGCCGCAGCCACCGCGGACCTCGTTTCCCCGAGGGCTTCGTAAACATCCTCGAAATCGCTCCGGGATCGGTTCACGTCCCGCAAACCGGCCTCGGCGGCGTCCTTCGCCTTGAAGACCGGCGAATCCCGGTCACTGACGGCGGGAATCTCCTCCGCGACTTCCCCGAGCACCGCGGTGGCGGCGGAAAAATCACCCGGCGCATCGGCCTCCAGGGCCGCCCGCAGGTCCGAAAAGTCTTTCCCCATCTCCGCGGCGAGTTCGGGAGTGACTTCGGCCGAGAGTGACTTCACCCGCCAGTATTCGGTGCCCGCGAAAACGACCGCCGCGCCGAGAAAGGCCGGGAGGAAAAGCTTCGGCCCCTTCCGCCGTCGCCCGAGGAAACCGACCATGAGCGCGAGGAAAAAACCGAAAACGACCGAAGTGTAAAGGTGCTCCGAGTCGAGAAGGAGCGTATTCTCCAGAACGGTGATGGAAAAATCGAGAATGTCGCTGATGGCATCGAAAAATCCGCTTAACGAGGCTTTCAGCCAGCGGACGAAGGACTCGAAATATTCGCCAATGGGTAAGTTGATCATGATGTTATCCTGCGATGCCGAAGAGAATGGCCGGGCGGGTTACAATGCCGAGGAACACACCGTCGTCGTCGGTCACGGCGATCGGGACCACGTTGCGCGCGGACTCCTCGAGGAGTTCGGCGATGGCCACGTCGGGCCTGGTCGAGGAGTATTCCCTGTGGAGAACGGGCTCGATGGTCCGGTGCTCGTCCTCGTGCTCGGGGACCTTCCTGGCGAGTTCGGACACCTCGTCCAGTTTGATCAACCCACTGAACTTGCGGTCCGAATCGAGTACGTAGAGCGAGCCCACACCGAGGTGCCGCATTTGCCGTAAAGCCTGATGGGGGCCATAACTGATATAAGCCACTTCGGTTTTCCGCATGACGGATCCGGCCGTGATGACCTTGCTCCTATCGACATTCTCCACGAAATCGCGGACGTAGTCGTTCGCGGGCCTGCTGAGGATTTCCTCCGGCGTGCCGACCTGGACGACCGCGCCGTCCTTCATGATGGCGATCCGGTCACCAAGCTTGAGCGCTTCGTCCAAATCGTGGGTGATGAAAAGGATGGTCCGGTGCTGCCGGGCCTGGAGTTCGAGCAGCTCGTCCTGCAACTGCACCCGGATGAGGGGATCGAGGGCCGAAAACGCTTCATCCATGAGGAGGATTTCCGGATCGTTGGCGAGTGCCCGGGCGAGGCCGACGCGCTGCTGCATTCCGCCGCTCAGGGCCTGGGTCATGCTGTCGGCGTAGCCGTGCAGACCAACCAGCTCAATGGCTTCGGTAGCCTTCTTGTAGCGTTCGTCTTTATCGACGCCTTGGATTTCGAGACCGAAGGCCACGTTGTCGATGACCGTTCGATGGGGCAGCAGGCCGAAGCGCTGGAAAACCATGCTCATTTTCTTGCGCCGGATCTCGCGGAGCTGCTCCCCGTTTGCGGCGATCACGTCCTGCCCGTCCACGACGACCTCTCCCGCCGTGGCGGAGATCAGGCGGTTCACGCACCGGACGACGGTGGATTTGCCGCTGCCCGACAAGCCCATGATCACGAAAATCTCGCGCTTCCTGACCGAGAAAGTGGCGTTGTTGATCCCGACCGTGCAGCCGGTTTCCTCAAGAATATCGGCCTTCGACTTGCCATCCTTGAGAAGGGGCAGGGCACGCTCTTTGGCGCCGTGTCCGAAAATTTTGTAGAGGTTCTTGACCTCGACGATGGTTGTGTCGCTCATAAAGTCAGGTGGTGAAATGGAAAGAGGGGGGATGGACGCCGGGGGAACCGCCCCAGTGTTCCGGAATTCCGTCAACCGATCAACAAAAACAGCCGGGACTGGTCACGGAAACCGCACTGCCGGAGATTCCGCGCCCCTTGACAATGATTCTTCCCATCCGTTTTCCGAACCCCGTTTCCGGGCCTCCGGCTTCTCCATCCCCCGCACAGTGGCGGGACGGTCTGCGGGGAA
The DNA here is from genome assembly GCA_964507815.1 of uncultured Puniceicoccaceae bacterium. Taxonomy (GTDB): domain Bacteria; phylum Verrucomicrobiota; class Verrucomicrobiia; order Opitutales; family Puniceicoccaceae; genus Puniceicoccus. Next base: position 9,895 of record CAZDRT010000079.1, on the reverse strand, counting down.
CATTGTAAAACAAATTCCGGGTGGAAAACGAAGACGGCTTCCGGGAATCGGAATGGCCCGCGTTTTCGTAGGTTTCCCCTTATTGGTGACACCTTTCCCCGGGAAAGCAAGGGAAAAGAGACCGACCCGATTTCGCGGGGTGTAACCGAGAGTTGATTTCACCGCTCTTTCGCTCCACAACAGGAGGATGGCCGAAAACATCATCATCCTCGGGTCCGGTTGCGCGGGTCTGACCGCCGCGATTTACGCCGCGCGGGCGAACCTGAATCCCCTCGTGATCGAGGGATCGCAGCCGGGCGGGCAGCTGACAACCACCTCCGAGGTGGAGAATTTTCCGGGCTTTCCGGAGGGGATCGACGGATTCGAACTCATGGACAATCTCCGCAAGCAATCGGCGAAGTTCGGGACCCGCTTCGAAGTCGCCGTGGTCGAAGAGGCGGACATCGCGGCCGGGGCGATCGCGCTCCGGGCCGGTTCGCGGCGGTTCGAGACCCGCTCCCTCGTAATCGCCACCGGGGCCTCGCCCCGGCTTCTCGGGGTCCCCGGGGAGAAGGAGATGTACGGCGGCAAGGGGGTGACCACCTGCGCGACCTGCGACGGGGCCTTCTACCGGGACATGGACGTGGTGGTGGTCGGCGGCGGGGATTCCGCCTGCGAGGAAGCCCTCTTCCTGACCCGCTTCTGCTCGAAGGTCTCCCTCATCCACCGGCGCGACGAGCTGCGCGCCTCGTCCATCATGGCCGAACGGGCGATCCATCACGAGAAGATCGAAATGGTCTGGAACACGGTGGTCGAGGAAATCCTCCCCGACGACAACGGCCTGGTGACCGCCGTTTCGGTTCGGAACCGCGAAACCGGCGGGACCGGGCGCATCGATTGCAAGGGGGTCTTTGTCACGATCGGCCACATCCCGAACACCGCGCCCTTCCGGGGAAAACTGCCCATGGACGACGAGGGCTACCTCGTGCCCGATCCGCCCAGCCAGGTCCTGACTCCCGTGCCTGGCGTTTATGTAGCCGGGGACTGCTCGGACCACGTTTACCGCCAAGCGGTCACGGCCGCCGGAATGGGGTGCCAGGCCGCCATCGAGGCGGAGCGGTTCCTCGGCGAACTCTGAACACCCGCTCCCGCCTCCGGCCCGGCCGTTGAAATTTTTGTTATGGAAATCGTTGGAAAAGGCAGCCTTGTTCTGCCATATGTTATCTTTTCAGGCCGAGGGGCCTGATCCCTGCTAGTTATTTTCATTCACTGTGGTTCGAACTTCCAAAACAGCCCGTCACAAATCAAAACACCTTCCGCTGGTTGTTTTCTTCTGGTTCCTCTCTTTCGCGGCGTTCGTCTTCATCTGCACGCTCCACCTCGACCACCGGGCGCAGTGGTACCTGGCCGCGGTCATGCTCGCCGGACTTTTCCTCTTCCGTTACCTCAAGCAGACGCCGACGACCCGCGTCATCTTCCTGATCTTCTCGGTGTTTCTCGTCCTCCGCTACCTGTCGTGGCGGACGTTCGAAACCCTCGAGTTCTACGATTGGGTGAGTTTCAGCATCGCCATCGTTCTCTTCATGGCCGAGGTGTACGGGATCTTTATTTTCCTGCTCGGCTCTTTCGTGAACATCCGGCCCTTCGAGCGGAAACCGGTGCCCCTCCCGCCCGAGGACATGCTCCCGACCGTGGATGTCCTGGTGCCCTCCTACAACGAGAGCGAGGAAATCCTTGAAGTCACCCTTATGGCGGCTCTCCAGATGCGCTACCCCGTCCGCAAGCGCAAGATCTACCTCCTCGACGACGGGGGGACCGACCAGAAATGCACCACGGGCAACGACGCGGCCCGGGAGCAGGCACTCACCCGCCGGGAAAGCCTTTTCCGGCTCTGCCAGCGCCTCGGCGTCCAATACGTGACCCGGGAGCGCAACGTCCATGCGAAGGCGGGGAACATCAACGACGCGATGAAGAAGACGAGCGGCGACCTTCTCCTGATCCTCGACGCCGACCACGTCCCGACCGAGAATTTCCTTGAGAACACCGTCGGCCTCTTCTCGCAGGACGAGAAACTCTTCCTCGTCCAGACCCCCCACTTTTTCGTCAATCCGGATCCCATCGAAAAGAACCTGAACACTTTTTACTCCGCGCCGAGCGAGAACGAGATGTTCTACCGGGTGGTTCAACAGGGACTCGATTACTGGAACTCCTCCTTTTTCTGCGGGTCGGGGGCCCTGCTCCGCCGATCGATGGTCGAGGCCCAGGGGGGCATGTCGGGGGAGACCATAACCGAAGACGCGGAGACCGCCCTCTCCCTCCATGGCCGGGGCTACAACAGCGCCTTCATCTCCGAACCGATGCTCTCCGGCCTCCAGCCGGAGACCATGGGCGGATTCATCGGCCAGCGCATCCGGTGGGCGACCGGCATGGTCCAGATCTTCCTCCTCAAGCGCCCGCTCATCATGCGCGGCCTGACCTTCGCCCAGCGGCTCTGCTACGCCAACAGCTGCATGTTCTGGTTCTTCCCCTTCGCGAGGCTGGTCTTCCTGCTGGCGCCGGTCGCCTTCCTCGTCTTCGGACTGAAAATCTACGCGGCGAACTGGCAGACCTTCACCGCCTACGCCGTTCCCCACCTCGTCGCGGTGTTGACGGTGTCGAGTTACCTCTACGGGCGGGTGCGGCGCTCGTTCGTCTCGGAACTCTACGAACTGATCCAGTCGGTCTATTGCCTGCCCGCCATCGTGAAAACGATGTTCCGCCCGCGGGCGCCCGCCTTCAAGGTCACGCCGAAGGGCGAGTTCCTCAACCGGACTTTCATCTCCCCGCTGGCCTTTCCCTTCTATCTTCTCTTCGTAATCAACGTCACCGCCCTCTGTTTCGGATCCATCCGCTACTTCACGGTTCCCAGCGAATCGACGGCGACCCTGATCACGATGGCTTTCGGCTTCTTCAACTCCGTGATCCTGCTCGCCGCGATCGGCGCGCTCCTCGAAAGGCGGCAACGCCGGGCGACGCCCCGCATGCCGGTCAACCTCGAGGCAAAATTGGAAGCCGACGGCAACACCTACGACTGCCGCATCACCGACGTATCCCTGGGAGGAGTGCGCATGCTCCTGAAGCCGGGCTATGAAAGGGATCTGCAGAAGGCGGATGCCGGGATCCTTCACGTCATGGCCCCGGGGCGGCAGGCGAAATTCCACTTCACCATCAACCTACGGATTCTCCGTTACGACGAAGACTCGGAGATGCTCTCGCTCGGGGCCGAATTCAACCACGCCGACCTCGAGGAACGAAAGGCAAAGGTCCGCTTCGTGACCGGGAGCAGCGACCGATGGATGACCTTCCAACGCAACCGCGAATGCCGCCTCGGCGTCCTCGGCAGCTTCCTTTTCCTTCTCGGAATCGGAATCAAGTATTCGCTCGCCCACTTCGGCCACCTGTTCGGATCGCTTCTGGGCGGGGTCGGCCCGAAGTCCGGCCAAGCGCCCAAACCCGAAAACGCATGATCGCCGCCCGAACAATTTTTTTCCTGATGGGGATTGCCGGGCTCTTCGCGACCGCCCGGGCCCAGTCGTCGTCCACCCTCGACGAGCTTTTGCGCGGACTCCGCGAAGAACAGGAGGCCCCGGAAGAGGAAGCGACCGAGGACGAGCCCGCCGTCCCCGAATTTCTCCGGGAGGCACCCGAACAAGAGCCCGCCGCCGAGCGACCCCGCCCCACCCCGCCGGTCGGCCGGACCACCCCGGCGGAAACCGGCGCGCTCTCCCCTGCGGCGGAATCCGGACCGGACACACCCCTCCCCGAATTCGAAGAGGACGAGTTGAACCCCTTTCTCATGTCGAGTCTCAATGAGACTCTCCAAAACCGCGCCCCGGATTCCGTCCGGGTCCACCTCACCTTCCCCGGCAGCGGCCTGCTCACCCAGGAACAGGTCACGCTCGGAGCCGCGATCGTGCAGGGGCTTGGGCTTCGCACGGATCTTAAGCCCCTTCTGATCACCTACGGGCCGCAGCTGGTTCCCGGACGCTTCAACGTGCTCATCGGCACCACGGATGAACTCGGGCCGGTCCTCGGGGCCCGGCTGGTCCGCGAGATCGGGGCCAGCGGCATGTGCATGATCCCCATGCCGAACTACGAGGAGGAACCCGTCCTCGTGGTGACCGGAGCCGATGCGAAGGGGATCAACGAAGCTGTCCTCGCCCTGGGATTCGTGAACATGGATCTTCCCTCCGCCCAGTTCATCTCGATCAAGCGGGTGCTCTTCCCCGAAACACCCCCTTATTTCGGCCAGCCGCCGGTCAATCCGGGCGAAACCTACAGTTTCGCCGATTTGCAGGCGGTCGGTGCTCCGATCCGCCCGGTCCGCTCGGGCGGAATCGGCCTACAGGTTTACTTCCCCGCCGACATTTTCGAAAGGCCGTCCGCCCTGGTGAGCGCCTCCATCCATTTTTCCGTCGGGCAGTCCACACGCCGAACCAGCGACGCGATCCTGGTCCGTCTCAACGGAACGGAGATCGTGCGCACCCCCTGGGGGGAGACGCAGCCCTCCGACTACGGCGGTCGCTTTCTGAACTTTTCCATCCCGATCGGCAACTTTCTCTCGGGCCGGAACCTGCTGGAGATCACGACCGATTCCGGCGGTGTTTCGGAATTTTCCCTGAGCCCCCGCGCCACGCCCGCGAACGACTTGCTCATTTACACCGACTCCACGATCGAAATCCCGAACGTCTCCCGGGGCACCCGTCTCCCCGACCTGCGCAAAACCAGCCGCACGCTCTATCCCTTCGTCGGGCAGCCGGACGGATCGGAAATCAGTTTTCTCCTCACCGACAACCGCGAGGAAACCGTCTGCGCGGCCTGGATGGTCATCGCGAAACTGTCCCAGATCTCGAACACCTTCCTCTACGGCTCCGACGTCAGCTTCACCTACGCGAATCCGGACCGCCATCTGATCGTCATCGGAGGGCAGTCCCGCATACCCACCACGCTCCGCGAGCGTATTCCCGAAGCCAGCTTTTCGGAACTCGGCTCCCAAAAGGACGAAGAGGCCTCCTACGAGGAGGAGGAACGGCAACCGACCGTGATCGAGCGCTTCTTCACGAGCATCCGGGATGAATTCGTGAAAATCGAAGTCAACGAACCCGCCGAAGAAAACGGCGAACCGGGCCTGACCAACCGCCCGCGGGACGGATCGATCGGCCCGCGCGCCGTCATGACAAGCTTCCCCTCCCCCGAAGCCAACTCCCGCTGGGTGCTGGTGTTCACCGCCCGCAACGACGAACTTCTCCTCGAGCGCATCCGGCAGCTGGTCCGCATGCCCTACTGGTCCCAGATCAGCGGATACCTCTTCTCGTGGAACGACACGCCGAACAGCGTCCGTTCCTTTCAACCGGACAAATCCTTCAGCGAGGTATCTTTTCAGGACACCATCGTGCCCGTCCCTCTCGGCTACGGGGTCTCGCTCCGGGTCTGGTATGTTATCGCCGGGGTGGTTTTCATCGTCTTCGTGTTTATGACCCTCCTGGTCCTCAAGCACATGGACCGCACCATCGCCCAACGCAGAAGCGAGTGACCCTGCACCTTCCAGCATGAACTCCGCCACCCTCACCACCCTCCTCTGCGCCTTCGCCGCGCTTTTCCTCCTATGCTCGGAATCAATGGGCCGGACCGGTTTCCAGGGATTCACCGCCTCCCGGAGCGCCTCCGGAAAAGGAACCTGGCTGGAATTCAAAAAACAGTACGTCACCCCGGAGGGGCGCGTGGTTGACGACGCCAACGGGGGCATCTCCCATTCGGAAGGACAGGGCTACGGCATGATCCTCGCCGCCGCCAACCGCGACTTGTCGACCTTCTCGGTGATCTGGGACTGGACCCGGAAGAACCTCGGTGTCCGGGAGGACGGTCTCTTCGCCTGGAAATGGGATCCCGACGCAAAGGGCAATCCGATCACGGACCCGAACAACGCCACCGATGGCGACCTCCTCATCGCCTGGGCCCTCCAGCGGGGCGGCGAACTCTGGCGCAACGAGAAGTACATCGAGGAGGCGAAGACCATCGCCCGGACCATCCGGACGACCATGCTCGCCGACAGCCCGCTCGGGCCTCTCCTCCTTCCCGGAGGAGCGGGCTTCAAGAAGGACGACGGGGTCGTCGTGAACCTCAGCTACTGGGTTTTCCCCGCCTTTCTGGACATCCGCCGGATCGATCCCTCCCACCTCTGGAACGACCTCTATCTCTCCGGAATCCGCCTCACCCGGACCGCCCGCTTCGGCGAGTGGAATCTCCCGCCGGACTGGCTCCTGGTCACCCGGAGCGGGGAGTTGCAGTTGCCTGAGGATTTCGACCCCATCTTCGGGTACAATGCGGTCCGGATTCCCCTTTATCTCGCGTGGGCCGGAGAAAATAAATCGGATCTATACGAACCGTTCGAGGCCTGGGCCACCGCGAAGCCGAGCGTCTTCCAAGTGCCCGACCAAGTGAATCTGGAAACGGACAAGCCCGGCGAGTTCACGGTCATCCCCGGCATGGTTTCGGTTTACCACCTGGTCGCGCCCCTCGAAGTACCCGCGCCCGGCCCGCCGTCCGGCGGATTCACCTCCTACTACTCCGCCTGCCTGACCCTTCTCTCCAATCTCGCCGAAAAAGAGAAGAAGGAATATTCGGAATTGCCACGCCCGTAAAGATCTCGTAAGCAAACCAATCGCGAATTTATGAAACCATCCACTTTTCCTTTCCGGCTGACCGCGTCCGGGTTGGCGGCCCTTCTTCCCGCGGGCGCTCTCTTCGCGCAGAGTTACGAGGAAGAGGGCCTCTTCCCGACCTCGATGGAGGAGATCCTGACCGTCGAAGAAGCGACTCCGCCCGACAACCGCCGCACTTCCGGTGAACCCGACAACCGCCGCTCTTCCGGTGAACCCGAGAGCGTCCCCTATTTTCTGCCCGAAAGCCGACCCGCCGAGCCCGCCCGACCGACCACGGTCACCCCGACCCGGCGGCCCCGGGCCGAACCGGTCGGCCAAGCCGGCATTCCAACCCAGGTCCTCCTACCCTCTCCCGAGCCGGTCGCCGAGCCGATCGAGTCACCAGCCTCCCCCACCATCGTCTTCAGCGAGACGCAGACCGGCCTGACCCGCGAAGAGCAGATTGAGGAAATGGGGATCGACCCCGGCCAACTCCTCCAGGACAAAGAATACGCCGAACTCGAACCGTGGGTCCTTGAAAACGAGGATGTCGGCATGGCCGGTGCCCTCGGCTGGTCCTACTTCACCGACGAAAACTACCCGAAGGCCATTGAGTGGTTCGAACAAGCACTCCGGTGGGACGAAAACTTCGACGAGTCCGCCTACGGTCTGGCGCTTTCCCTCTACAACGAGGGCTACCTCCAGCAGGCGGAAGCGGTTGCCCGATGGAAGCTCAATGCCTACCCGGGCATGGAGAACATCCTTGGAGACATCTACATGACCCGGGCGGTTTCCTCTTTCAAGGCGGAGCGGTACGCCGATACCCTCGAAAATCTCCGTCGCATCGCCCAGTTCCGCACCCTCTCCCGGGGAGAGAAAATTCTCGAAGCGTGGAGTTTGTACCACGAGGGAGAACTCGAAAAGGCCGCCGGCATGTTCGAGGAACTCTACCGGGCCGAGCGCGACCGGGTCGCCGCCGTGGGCCTCTACGCCGCCCTCTCCCGGGAGCGCAACTGGGACCGCATTCAACGCCTCGTCGATCAGTACGGGGGGCCCCTCGGCGACATCTACGCCCTCTACACGAGTGATCGCTACTACGACCGCCGCCTCTACCTCAAGGCCAGCCAGGTTTCCCCGAGGACGGCCGAAGCGGACCAGCCGTTGATCGAGAACATCACCGCCCCGAAAGTCACCGCTTCCGTTGATTTCGTCGCGCGGGACGGCGATCCCGGCCTGAGCGAGCTGAACGCCGCCTACGGCCCGATGGTCACCGGCACCGTCTTCCAGGACGACGTCAACCGTTTCGACGTGGAAATCGGTCTCGTGAACCTCGACGCGGGGACTCTTCCGGATTTCGCGTTGATCGGGCTCGTTCCCGATTCGCCCCGGCCCGGCTTCGTGATCGCCCCCAAAACCTCCTACAACGGTATGATCCAGCCCAAAATCGGTTACTACCGGGAAGACTGGCTTTCCCCCTACATCGAACTCGGGATGACCCCCCTCGGTGGACAGGTCGATAGCGAATTCGTCGGGCGGGCGGGCTTCAACGCCCTCTACGATTCCGGAGCGTGGAATCTGGAGATCTACCGCGAGTCGATCACGGAATCGCTCCTGAGCTACACCGGTATGCGCGATCCCTACACCTCTCTGGAGTGGGGGCGGGTCGTTGAAACCGGAATGCACATCTCCATGTTCCATTCCATCACTGAGAAACTGAACATCTTTGGATTCCTCGAAGTCGGCCAACTAAGCGGTGAAAATGTGGAGGACAACGAAAAGATCCGTTTCGACCTCGCCCTTAGCCGCACCTTCAAGCCGGACGGCTTCCACTATATCAACTTCGGTCCCTCGTTCACCTTTTACAGCTACAACAAGAACCTGAGCTTCTTCACCTTCGGGCACGGCGGCTATTTCAGCCCCGAGTTCCTCACACAGGGATTGCTCAACCTCCAGTTCATGACCGAGGAGGGAGGGGACTATCTGCTCAAGGGAGAAATCGGCGTGGGCGGTCAGTCCAACAAGCAACAGGCAGCTCCTTTCTTTCCGCTGGCCCCCGACGGGCGAATCTACCAAGGCACCAACGACAGCACCGGCATCCTCATTTCCAACCTGCAGGGGATGATGTTCCTGACCCGCCAATGGGCCTTCGGTGCCGACATCGGCTACAACAAGACCCCGAGCTACGAAGAACTGCGGGGCGGCATTTTCACCACCATCTTCTTCGAGCCCCGCGAGGGTCTTGTCGAGACCGACTTTCCGGATTTCCAGTATTGACGCGGCCTCCGCCGGATCCGATTCGTTGACTTCCCATGGGGCTCCCGCGACAGGTCGTCTGCATCAACTGGGGCGCCAAATACGGTCCGCCTTTCATCAACCGGCTCTACGCGATGGTGGCGCGGAACCTCGCGCCCCCCTTCCGTTTTGTCTGCTTCTGCGACGATTCCTCCGGCATCCGGAAAGAGGTCGAAACCCTTCCCCTCCCGGTGCTGGATTTCGAGGTTCCGGAGACCGGGCGCGGGATCTGGCCCAAATGCCGACTCTGGAACGAACATCTCGCGGATCTGGAGGGGCCGGTCCTCTTCCTCGATCTCGATCTGGTCGTCACCGGCGGCCTCGACTGCTTTTTCGAATACGGCGATCCAGACGACGTCATCCTCGCCCACAATCCGAGCAACCCCCTCGAGCGCCTCGGACAGACCTCCGTTTACCGCTTTCCGGTCGGCAAGCTGAAGCCTCTTTTGGACGAATTCGCGAAATCACCCCGGGAGATCGCACTCCGATACCGGTTCGAGCAACGCTATGTGACCCGGCGCGCCCCCGGAGGAGTGAAAATGTGGCCGAAGCCCTGGGTGCGCCATTTCCGGCGCGATTGCCGCCGCCCTTTCCCACTGAACTACTTCCTGCCGCCGAGACTGCCGAAGGGCGCGCGGATAGTCATCTTCCCCGGCGGTCTCCACCCCGGCGAGGCGATCCGCGGCATCTACACGAAGGGAACGCCCGCGCGGACTCCCCGGGAACATATCCGGGCGGGCTTGCGCGGCGACCGGAAGAAGCCCCTGTTCAAGCACCTGCGCCACTACATTCTGCCGACCCCCTGGGCGGCCGAGCACTGGCGGGAGTAATTGAGGTCGCGGCCAGGCGGTCATGTCACCCGACCCTTGGTCCGGTTGTCGATCTCTTTTGTGACTGCCTCGTGGAATCACGGGAGGCCTCCCACCGTAGCCGGGTTGCTTCAG
>CAZDRT010000078.1:0-14618 GCA_964507815.1 uncultured Puniceicoccaceae bacterium | reverse complement strand
ACTGGACGGAAAGAAGTTTTGCGAAGACGGGTCCTCAGCCGCCGCATTGCGGGGGAGAGAATGGAAAGCCACGGAATAAATTCGGCGGCGCGGGCATCTTCCGGAAGTTGATCGGATCCCCCTCCGACGTATCGCGGCGGCTGAGGACAGCCGCCCTCCCGCCGTAGTTCGGCGGCGCACGCACTATTATCGAAAAAATTTTGAGATTCCCTCCACGCGCTTGTGGTTACACCCCACCGCCGAAAATTTCCAAACCCGGGATTGACCTTGCCGTCCGAATCCGCCAAATCTTTGGGTTTTCCTATTCCGGGAAAGGTTCGGCCAGATAGCTCAGTCGGTAGAGCAGAGGACTGAAAATCCTTGTGTCGGCAGTTCGATTCTGCCTCTGGCCACCATTCCGGACTCCTCTTCTCCCGCGAGACTCTTGTTTTCCTCAGCCACAGACCGCCTTGCGGTGAACCCGTTCCGCCGTTTTTTCCCGCCGCGGACCGGCGGTGCCGGGCTGACCCTTGTTCTGGGGGCGCTTGTCCTTTCCGGCTGCGATCTTTTCCGGGAACGCGCGCCGGAACCCGCTTCCTTCGTCGTACCCATCGCCAACCAGGAGGCGGAAATCGAACTCGCCCTGACGATCGCCGAGCGACAGATGGGATTGCAGAAACGGCTGATTCTCGGCGAAAACGAAGGGATGGCCTTCCTCTACGAGCAGCCGCAGCGAGCCAGCTTCTGGATGAAGAACACCGAGATCCCCCTCGACATCGGCTTTTTCACAGGAGACGGCATTCTGCGCGAAGTCCATCGCATGCTGCCGAACGTGGAGATCGCCACCCGTTCCTACCGCGACGACATCGTCATCGCCGTGGAAATGAACGAACACTGGTTCCGGAAACGGGGAATCAAGCCCGGCGACAGCATCGACCTCTCCGCTCTCAAGCGGGCCATCCGCGCCCGCGGGGAGGATCCGGACGACTACCCGATTCAAACCGCCCGCAGCCTTCGGCCCTGACCTGTCCATGGATGCCGGACCAGACAGCGAACCGGCCGAAACGCCGGAAGAGGCCCACGAGCGTTGGTTCTGCCTGCGCTCCCGCACAAAACAGGAGCACATCGCCGCCGCCCTGATCCGCGCGCAGGTGAGTGTGGAGGTTTTCGCTCCGCGGATTACCTACTCGAAAAAGACCAAGCGCGGCAAAGTCCGCTTCACCGAGGCCCTTTTTCCGGGTTATCTTTTCGCCCGCTTCATGATCGCCCAGCACCTGCGGCACCTTCTTTCGATTCAGGGAGTGATCGGCATCGTCCGCTACGGGTCGAGGATTCCCACCCTGTCGCAGGAGTTCATCGATGAATTGAAACAACGCATTCCCGAGGAAACGGCGGAAACGCCGGACCCGGTGATCGAGATCGGTGCCCCGGTCACCGTTGTCGAGGGTCCTTTCAAAGACCTTCAGGCTGTGGTCACCAGGGTGATGGGTGCGCGGGAACGGGTCCGCGTGTTGTTGGAATTCCTCGGGAGAGAAACCGAGATCGAAATTTCGACCGCCAGCGTATTCCGCGAGGGAAAGCGACCCAAGGAAGGGTTTTGAGCCTCCGTCCGGCAACCCGGTGAACCGGTCCGCCACGGGAATTCCGGCGGCGACCGGCTTTTCGCCGGTCAATAGGGCCGCACGATGACCAGCTCGGCCTTCCGGTCGAGGGCGCGGCCTTCGGGGCCGGCATCGGGATCGGCTTCGAGATCGCCCTTGGAAAGAATTTCGATCCGGGAGGAATCGATGCCGAGGCCGACGAGGTAGTCCTTCACGCTGGTCGCCCGCCGGTCTCCGAGCGCGAGATTGTATTCGGTCGTGCCCTTCCAGTCGCAGTAACCCTCGACCAACAGGTAATCGCCGGGAGCGCCGCGCAGAGCCTCGGCGACTTCGTCGAGAGCGGGGCGGTCGGCGGGGCGGATGAAGCTCTGGTCGAAATCAAAGTAAACGGTCGGGAAAACCCCGCGGACCTGGTTCCCCTCGAGAATGTTGAAATTCGGATCGCGCGGAGAGAGGCCTTCTTCGGCGAATCCTTCCGAGTAGGTGTTGTCAACGGGCGGAAAGGGATCGTCATCGCGGACTAGGTCGAGGGGGCGGGTGGGATTTTGGCCAATCACCGTCGCCTCCGGGTCCAGTTCGGATTTTGACGCGCAGGCCCCGAGAAGACCAAGGATGAAAACTCCGAGACAAAGGCGCTGGAAAAAACTCATGATTCTAGAGATTGCCGAAATGGGCGAGGGCGTAAAGCCTTTCTTTGGCGGAGGGAAGAAAAAACATCGCGGCGGCGGGCTTCCCCATCGCCGATGCAAGATCGGCGAAGAAAGAGTCGTGGGAGCGGCCCATGGCATGGCACTCTTCGGCTTCCCCGTGTCTCCCTCCGTGGTCGCGGGGTTTGCCCCTTGATCCGAAGGCGGCAGGGGAGAGCGCGCGCGGCGTTCCTCCCCCGCCGTCGCGCGGAAAGCGCAGAGAGAAGCGCGACCGGTCCCGCCATTCGGAGTTGATTTCCGGGCCTTCCCCCATCCTGATTGCCCCATGTCTTCTTCCCCTCAGGACGGCGGACGGATCGTGATCCGGGGTGCCCGGCAGCACAATCTCCGCGGCATCGATGTCGAAATCCCCCGGGGGAAGTTGACGGTGATTACCGGAGTGAGCGGCTCCGGCAAGTCGTCCCTCGCTTTCGATACCCTGTATGCCGAGGGCTACCGCAAGTATATGGAGAGCCTCTCGCCGAAGGCCCGCCAGCTTCTCGACCAAATCGACCGGCCCGAGGTGGATTTCATCGAGGGTCTCTCGCCGGTGATCGCCATCGAGCAATTGACCGGCCACGGCGTCAACCCGCGGAGCACCGTCGCCTCCATCTCCGAGGTGGCCGACTATGCCCGCGTGCTGTGGGCGGTGGCCGGGGTGCCCCATTGCCCGCTCGACGGCGGCAGGGTCAGCCGCCGGTCGATCGACGATTGCCTGGAGCGGATTTTCGCCGAGCCCGGGGGGGCGCGGATGCAGATCCTCGCTCCGTTGATCGAGGCGAAGCCGTCGGTGATCCGCGAGGAACTGGAGAGTCTCCGCCACAAGGGTTACACGCGGATACGGATCGATGGACGCATCGCTGGTCTCGAGGAAAAGGATCTCGTAAACCGGAGCCGGAGCACGCAGACCCTCGACCTGCTCATCGACCGGATCGTCCTCCGGCCCGACCAGCGCGGGCGGATCGCCGATTCCCTCGAACTGGCTTTCGCCGAGGGCGGAGACCGCGCCATCGTCCTGGTGCAGGAGACGAAGGAAGCCCCCTGGCGGGAGATTCCCCTGAGCCAGGCCCACGCCTGCGAGATCTGTGGCACGGTCTATCCCGCGCCGTCCACCCGCCTCTTTTCGTGGAACAATCCCGACGGGGCCTGTCCAACCTGCGGAGGGGTGGGCGAGATTCAGCGGAATATCCCGTGTCCCGATTGCGGCGGCGCACGCCTTGGCCCGTATCCGCGGAACATTCTGGTCGGCGATCTTTCGTTTCCCGGGTTTCTGGGCATGTCCGTCGCCGGGGCGCTCCGGCGGGTCGGGGATACGATCCGGGAGGCGTCCGGGCCGGTGGTCTCCGAAGCCGTGGACGGGCTCGCGAACCGGCTTCGTTTTCTGTCGGAGGTGGGGCTCGGGTACCTGACTCTCGACCGGCCCTTTCACACCCTGAGCGGCGGGGAGGCCCAGCGGGCGCGCCTCGCGACCCAGCTTGGCATGGGCTTGGTCGGGGTGGTTTACGTGCTCGACGAGCCGAGCATCGGCCTGCATCCCGCCGATATCGACCGGCTCATCGCCAATCTCCACCGGTTGCGCGACCGGGGGAACACGGTGGTTGTCGTCGAGCACGAGGGCACCATGATCCGCGCCGCCGATCACCTCGTCGAGATGGGTCCCGGAGCCGGCTCCGAGGGCGGTTGCCTCGTCTTCGCCGGTACCCCGTCCGAGGCCGCCGCCGACCCCGCCAGCCGGACGGGTGCCTATCTTTCCGGGCGCGAAAGTCTCGCTTTCCTCCGCAGCGCCCGCGCCCCCGGCAGGGAACGGCTCGAAATCCGCCGGGCCTCCGCGAACAACCTCGACGGGTTCGACGTGTCCTTCCCGGTCGGGTGTCTTTCCGTCGTCTGCGGGGTTTCGGGGTCGGGCAAAAGCACCCTCGTCCACGACATCCTCGCCGCCGAGGCCTCGCGCCGCCTCAACCGGGCAAAGACTGTTTCCGGCGCGCACGGCGGGATCGGGGGGCTCGACTTTTTCGACACGGTCGTCGAGGTCGATCAATCGGCCATCGGCCGCAGCCCCCGCTCCAATCCGGCCACCTTCGCCGGGGTTTTCTCGGTTTTGCGGTCGCTTTTCGCGAAAACCCCGCTGGCGAAGGTGCGCGGATACACTCCGGGACGGTTCAGTTTCAACGTGCCGGGCGGTCGCTGCGAACGCTGCAAGGGGGACGGGATGATCCGGCTCGACATGCAGTTCATGGGCGACGTATTCGTCGAGTGCCCGAGCTGCCGGGGCCGCCGCTACAACCGCGAGACCCTCGAGGTCCGCTACCGCGGCCTCAACATCGCCGAGGTGCTCGACCTGACCATCGACGAGGCCCGCGACGCCCTCAGCCGCCACCCGGCCATCCTCGCCAAGCTCGATCTCCTCCGCGAAGTGGGCCTCGGGTATCTGCGCCTCGGCCAGTCCGCGACCACTCTCTCGGGGGGCGAGGCCCAGCGGCTCAAACTGGCCACCGAGCTGAGCCGCCGTGAGCAGGGCCGCACCCTCTACCTCCTCGACGAACCGACCACCGGGCTCCACTGGGACGACATCGCGAGCCTCGTCCACGTGCTCCACCGGCTCCGCGACGCCGGCAACACCATCCTGGTCATCGAGCACGACCTCGACCTGGTCCGTCTCGCCGACTGGATCGTGGAACTGGGGCCCGGCGGCGGGGTCGAGGGTGGCCGACTCCTTTACGCGGGCCCGCCCCGGGAATGGAAAAAGGCCGGAGACACCCCGACCCGCCGGGCGCTCGCCGCCGGCGGAACACCGGAATGAAGGAGGCGGTTCTCAACCGGTGAGGGGTACAGGCCCCACCAATTCTCAGATGAAATGCCCCCGGGCTTGATGAAGCCGCTGGGATCATCCAGATTATCGCGACATGAATGTTGCCGAAATTACAAATCATCGAATCGGCAACGAGGTGGGCCGCCGCGACTGGCCCGTCCGCCCGCGGACCGATTTCCGGCCCCGGGGGCCGCTGGAAAACGTCCCCGCGCCGCGACCGGTCGTCGCGCCGGGCGAATGGGACTCCGCGGCATGAAACGGTTTCCCGGTGCGAATGCCTTCGTGCTCGGGGTTCTGGCCGCCGTGGTTCTGGCCGCCCTGCGGCCCTCCGTCGGCGCGGCGGACGGCGTTCTCCCGGTCACGATTCTCAAGACCATCGGCATCGTCGGCATCTTCTTTTTCCAGGGCCTGTCCCTGCCGTTCGAGGCACTGCGGGGCGGATTCAGTAACTGGCGGCTGCACCTTTGTTCGCAGATCTCGACCTTCGTCTTTTTCCCCCTGGCCGCATATGCCGGACTCGCCGCCACCGCCGCGGTTTTCACGCAGCCCGACCTGCGGATGGGCTTTCTCTACCTGGCCATCCTGCCGACGACCATCGCCTCGGCGGTCGCCTTCACCACGGTGGCGGGGGGCAATGTGGCGGGGGCGCTCTTCAACACGACCCTGTCGAACGTGGCCGGGGTTTTTCTCGTGCCCATCCTCTGTCTCGGCCTGATCGGGGCGGGCGGGGCGGGGGAGGCCCCCCCGGTCGGACCCGTCCTCGGCAGGGTCTTTCTCACCATCCTCGTCCCGCTGATCATCGGCCAGATCCTCCGCGCGGTCATCGGCGGATGGGCCGACCGGCGCAAGCCGGCCATCCGCCGCTTCAACACCTCGGTGATTCTTTTCATGGTTTATGCGGCCTTCTGCGAAAGCTTCGCCCGCGACACCTGGGCGAACCTCCCGGCGGGCCTGCTCGCGGGCACCGCCGCCGGGGTGTTGGCCCTCCTGGCGACCGGCACCGCCTACGCCTGGATCTCGTCGGCCTGGTTCGGCCTCGACCGCCCCTCCCGGATCACCGCCCTGATGTGCGGCGGACAGAAAACCCTGGCCGTCGGGCTCCCCCTCTCGGTGATGATCTTCGGGACCGCGCGGCAGGGGATCGACCTGGGCCTGCTCCTCCTCCCCCTCCTCCTCTACCACCCCGCCCAACTCCTCCTCGCCGGCTGGCTGGCCCCGCGCCTGGCGCGGGAGCGGGAAAAGATCCCCCGTGGTAGCCGGGATAACGGGTGACGAACGGAAACTTGCCAAGGGCACCGGATTCGGCCAGCTTCGTGAAATGATTCGTTTTACATCCCTTCTTTTTCTTCTGGCTTTGTTCGGCGCGGGCTGCGCCTCGAATTCCGAGTACGGAATCAAAGGAGATCCGACGATGCGGGTCGTCGAGGGGGACGGCGGGAACCTGCGGCAGGAGATCACCAGTGAGAACGAGCGGGCCGCCGAAGAGGGAGAGGAACCCATCCTGCGGGAGGATGCCGTCAGCCATTGAGAGCCGGGGAAAGAAGATGGCGAACTTTCAACATCGAACGCATTCAACGTTGGATGTTCAGGGTTCGACGCTCGGTATCCCGCTCCCTCTTTTCCAACTGGCGATGGATGGAGTCTTGGAAAAATAGGTTTCGTTTTTCCGGCGGCAAACCGTAGAGTGTCCGCTGATCATGGCGTCTTCGGATCTCGATTGGGTTCAATTGTTCCTCGGCCTTGTTGGAGGGCTTGCCCTGTTTCTGCTCGGTATGGATCAGTTGACGACCAGCCTCCGGGCTATGGCGGGCCGCCGGCTGAAGAGCTTTCTCCAGCGGACGACCCGGACCCGTTGCTCCGCCCTCTTTTCGGGGGCGCTGGTGACGGCGGCCACCCAGAGTTCGTCCATTACGACGGTTCTGCTGGTCGGCTTCGGTTCGATCGGGCTGGTGACGTTGAACAGCTCCGTGGGGATGATTCTCGGGGCGAACGTCGGTTCCACGGTCACCGCCCAGATCATCGCCTTTAACATCACCCGGTGGGGGCTTCTTCTGGTTGCGGCCGGGTTTTTCGCGCGGTTCTTCCGCCGCCGGGAATGGGTGGGGCAGGCGGGGGGCGTCGCGCTCGGTCTCGGGCTTGTTTTTTTCGGGATGGATCTCATGTCCGAAGCCACCCGTCCGTTGCGCGACTATCCGCCGTTCGTCGATTGGATGGGGAGGATGGAGAACCCGGCTTTGGGGATTCTTTTCGGGGGGCTTTTTACGGCTGTGGTCCAGAGTTCCGCCGCCACGACAGGACTTGTCATTGTGCTGGCCGACGAGGGCTTTCTTTCGCTGGAGGGAGCGATCGCCCTCGCGCTGGGCGCCAACATCGGCACCTGCGTGACCGCCATGCTCGCGGCGGTCGGGCGGCCGCGTGCGGCGCTGCGCATTGCCCTCGTCCACGTGGGGTTCAACGTGGGCGGGGTGTTGATCTGGCTCCCCTTTCTGCCCGCGCTGGCCGAACTTTCCGCCCTTTCGGCGGACTGGCTCGCGGGAGGCTCGATCGGGCGGGCCGTGGCCAACGCCCACACGTTTTTCAATTTGATCAACGCAGGGCTCTTTCTCGGGTTCACCGGCACGTTGGCCGCCCTCGTTCTCAAGCTGGTTCCGGAGAGGGAGGCGCCCGACGGCGGGCTGGCGCTCAACCGCTTCATCGACGACTACTATCTGACCGATCCGGAATCGGCGCTCTCCCAGGTCCGGGCGGAGGTGGAGGACTTTCTGGCCGGAGTCGCCCGGGTACACCGTGATCTGAGTGCGGCGGTCGTCCGGGCGGACCGGCGGTCCGTGGCCGGGCTTTCCGGGATCGACGACCAGATTGACGAGCGGCAGGCCGCCATCCTCCGGTATCTCGGAAAGTTGTCGGAGCGGCGGCTGACCCGGCCCCAGCAAAAGGATCTGAACACCTTCGTGGGCATCGTGAATCAAATCGAAAACCTCGGGGATTTGATGGACCATGTCTTTCTCGGACTTTGCCGGGATCTGCTCGAGGTGAAGGCCGATGTCAGCGAACCGACGGCGAAGACCCTCGGCGAGCTGGCCGATGCCGTCCAGGCGGTTTTCGAGGCGGCGGGCCCGGCCCTGCGCGAGTTTACGGAGGAGAACGCGGGCGAGGTCGTCCATCTCCAGCGCGGAGTGCGCCAGATGGCGCGGAGGGGGAAGGACGATCTGGCCGGGCGG
Source organism: uncultured Puniceicoccaceae bacterium (assembly GCA_964507815.1). Taxonomy (GTDB): domain Bacteria; phylum Verrucomicrobiota; class Verrucomicrobiia; order Opitutales; family Puniceicoccaceae; genus Puniceicoccus. Next base: position 6,322 of record CAZDRT010000078.1, on the reverse strand, counting down.
TTGGGCGACCGGGACGACGACCGGCTCCGGCTATTCCGGATCGAGGTGGACCTGATGGAGTGCCACGCCCGGTCCGCCCACCTCCTCGCCGAGATGGCCCGGGAGATCATGAGGTAGCGCCGGTGCGCCTCTCAACTCTCCCAGGCGTGGGGGTGCAGTCTGGCCGGATCGGGAGGGTCGTTTTCGGAGAAATACACGGCCATGCGGAAGTAGGGGAGTATGGACGGCGGCAGGCCGGGCGTCCGGGCGCGGGCCTCTTCGTAGAGCACCTCGGGCGCGCGACCGGTCAGCTCGTAGGTCTCGCGGATGCCGAGATTCAGGAGGGCGCGGACCACCTCCACCTTCATCCGGGGGATTTGCATCAGGGGCGCGTGGAGCGCCTCGTAATCGACCTTTTTCTTCTTCCTGGCCGGTTCAGGCGGCATCCTTGTTCCGGGTCGCTTCTTTCTTCCGCTTGAGGGTCGGCCGTTTTTCCCCCTCGACCACCGCCTTGTTGATGACGACCTCCTCGACCGTTCCGTCGTCCGGAATGGCGTACATGACCTCCATCATCAGTTTTTCGAGAATGGAGCGCAGGCTCCGGGCACCGGTTCCGAGGGCGATGGCCTTTTCCGCGATCACGCCGATCGCGTCGCGGGTGAACCGCAGCCCGACCCCGTCCATGGAAAGCAGCTTCGAATACTGCTGGATCAGCGAATTCTTCGTGTTTAGCAGGATGTGCTCGAGGTCCTCGCGGGTCAGTTCCCGCAGAACGGATACGATGGGAAGGCGGCCGATGAACTCGGGAATCAGTCCGTAGTGGACGAGATCCTCGGGTTGGACGTGGCTGAGGATGTCCTGCTCTTCGAGGACCGCGGCCTTCTTCTTTTCCTCGGGCGAGCCCGCGCCGGCGGTGAACCCGACGAATTTTTTCGCCGACCGGCGGAGAATCATTTTGTCCAGCCCGACGAAAGCCCCTCCGCACACGAACAGTATTTTGGAGGTATCGACCTGGATGTACTCCTGGTTCGGATGTTTCCGACCGCCCTGCGGAGGCACGTTGCAGACCGTTCCCTCCAGGATTTTGAGGAGCGCCTGCTGGACCCCTTCGCCCGAGACGTCGCGGGTGATCGAAACGTTGTCGGTCTTGCGGCCGATTTTGTCGATTTCGTCCACGTAGATGATGCCGGACTCGGCCCGTTTCGGATCGAAGTCGGCCGCCTGGAGTAGCCGGAGGATGATGTTCTCCACGTCGTCCCCCACGTAACCGGCTTCGGTCAGGGTGGTGGCGTCGGCGATGGCGAAGGGCACGTCGAGCATGTCGGCCAGGGTGCGGGCGAGGAAGGTCTTTCCGCTGCCGGTCGGGCCGATGAGCAACACGTTGCTCTTCTCGATCTCGACATCCGCGAATTTGTCCTCGAACCCGTGGTCCTCCTCTCCGCTCTGGAGGCGTTTGTAGTGGTTGTACACCGCCACGGAGAGGGTTTTTTTGGCGTCGTCCTGCCCGATGATGTGCTTGTCGAGGACGCCTTTGATGGCCGAGGGGCGCATCAGGTTGAACTCGGCTTTGCGTTCCTTCGGCTTTTTCTTCGCTTCTTCGCCCAGCTCGCGGTCGATGATCGTCTTGCAGACGTTGACGCAGGAGTCGCAGATGTAAACGCCGGCCGGACCGGCGATCATTTTCTGCACCTCGTTCTGCGATTTGCCGCAGAACGAGCAGAAGGTCATTTTGGTTGCTTTGGCCATATCAGGACTCCTTCGCCGCGGCGGCTTCGCGGGTGCTGGCGATCACGTTGTCCACCAGGCCATAGTCCTTCGCGTCGTCGGCGGAGAGGTAGAAATCGCGGTCGGAATCCTTCTCGATCCGCTCGACCGCCTGGCCGGAATGGAAGGAAAGAATTTCGTTCAGGGTTTTGCGCCAGCGGATGATCTCCTTGGCGGCGATGGAGATGTCGGCCGTCTGCCCGCCGGCGCCTCCGGAGGGCTGGTGCAGCATGAGGCGGCTGTTCGGCAGGGCGAAGCGCTTGCCCTTGGTGCCCGCCGCGACGAGGACGGTCGCCATGCTCGCGGCCAGGCCCACGCAGTAGGTGACCACGTCGCACTTGACGAAGTTGATGGTGTCGTAGATCGCCATGCCGTCGGTCACGCTACCCCCGGGAGAGTTCACGTAGAGGTGGATCTCCTTTTTCGGATCCTCCATCTGCAGGAAAAGAAGCTGGGCGATCACCGCGTTGGCGACGTAGTCGTTGATCGGCGTGCCGATGAAGATGATGCGGTCGCGGAGGAGGCGGCTGTAGATGTCCCAGGCGCGCTCGGTGCGGCCTTCTCGCTCATAGACGTAGGGAAGTGGTAAATAGCTCACAATGTTGGTTTCGATGGTTTCGGTTTTTTTGGATAGGAGGGAAGCAACCGTCAGGACGGCGCTCGAAGCAAGTGCGGGTTCAGGATTTCGCGGTGACTTCGGAGGTTTCGGCCAACTCCACGACCCTGGCGACGGCTTTGCTCCGGAGGATGTTCCGCTGGATGTCGGCGACGCGGGCCTGGTCGTTGCGGAGTTCCTTGACGATGTCGTCCGGCGAGCGGCGGGTTTGCATGGCGTAGGAGTAGAGGAACTGGCTCATGTCGTCCTCGGTCACCTCCACCTTTTCGGCCTTGGCGATCTCGTCGAGGATCAGGTCGAGTTTGACCTTGCGCCGGGCTTCCTCGCCCGCGCCGGCGTAGAGGGCCTCGCGGTTCTGTTCGAGTTCCTCGGGGGTGGTGCCCTGCTGCATCTGGCGGCCCATGTAGTTGGAGAGAATCTGGTTGGTCTCGGCGGCGGCGAGGCTTTCGGGGACCGGGAAGTCCACCGCCTCTCCCAGTTTCCGCGTGGCGGCCTCCCTCAGCCGCCCCGCGGCGGCCTGTTCTTTCTGGCCCTTCAGGGTTTCGGCGACCTGGTCGCGGAGTTTTTCCACGGAGTCCACGTTCAACGTTTTCAGGAAGGCCTCGTCCAGTTCGGGGAGTTTCCGCTCGCGGACCTCCAGGACCTCCAGGTCGTAGGCCACCGTCTTCCCGCGGAGGAATTCCACCTCGTGATCGGCGGGGTAGGCCACCTCCACGGTTTGCGTGTCGCCTTCTTTCATCCCGACCAGAGCCGCCGCGATTTCCGCGATCCCCGGCGCGTCTTCGGCCCCGGCCTCCTCCCAGGTGTTTTTCTGGGTGCCGTACATCGGTCGCCCGGACACCTGATCGGCGATCGCCTCGCCGTCGATTTTGCCCTCGTAGGAGCAACGGACATAGTCGCCCTTTTCCGCGGCGCGATCCACCTTTTCGAACTCGGCCCGTTGCGTCCGGGTCGCCTCGATGGCTTCGTCGATTTCCTCGCCGGAGACCTCGGTCGATTCCTTTTCGAGAGCCATTCCCTTGTAATCGGGGGTCTCGAACGCGGGCTTGATATCGACGACGATGGTCATCGGAAAAGGAGCCTCCCCCTTCAGATCGGGATCCTTGACCTCCACGATATTCAGGATTTCGAGACCGGCGTCCGCCTGCATTTTCTCATAGCCGCTTCGCAGAACCTTGCGGTTCACCTCTTCCGCGATCTCCTTGCCGTAGCGTTTCCGGAGCATGGACTCGGGTGCCTTGCCCGGCCGGAAGCCCGGAATCTTCGCGTGGCGGGAGAATTCGGAGAGAATGCCCTTCTCCTCCGAGGCGACATCCTCCGCTGAAAAGGTGATTACGACTTCGCGACGGGTCTCGCTTACTTCTTTGGTCTCTATTTCCACGTTTCTTCTATGGTTTGGTTCTGGGGAAACGGAAGAGACAAGACGATCCGAAAGGGCGGGTCAAACCCGAATCCCGGGGGACGAGGTGGCGAGGTGGCGGGTGTAACCACAAGTGCGTGGAGCAAAATCGTAAAGCCCTGCGATTTTATTTGGGCTGATTTGTTGGAGTAGCGGATGTTCGGGATACGCAGGAGGGGCTCCCCCGCCCCGGGCGGGCTTATGCTTCGATCCATTCGCCCAGCTCCGCGAATCCTTCGACGACCGGCGCGCCGGTGCTCTCGAGGCGGGCGCGGGAGTGGTGCCCGTGGGCGACCAGCACGCAGTGAACCCCCATGGCGCGGGCGACCTTGTGGTCGTGCAGCGTGTCCCCGACCAGCAGAACGCTTCGGGGATCGTGTCCGGTTGTCCGCAGCCAGCTCATCCCGGCCTCTTCCTTGCCGTGGGCGAAGATATCGGTCGCCCCGACCAGCTGGTGGAAACACCGGGCCAGTCCGTAGTCGCGCACCGCCTGCTCGAGAGCCACCTGCTGGGCGGCCGAGAGAACCGACTGCCCCCGTCCTTCGTCGGCGAGCCGATGGAGCAGCTCCGACGCCCCGTGGTGCAGGGGGCAGACCTTCGCACGGTCCGTGTAGCGGGCGATGAAATCGTGGGAGGTCGCCTCAAAGGCCTCCCGCGCGGTCGGGAAGCCGAGGGAGCGGTAGAATTCGATCACCGGAAAGTCGAAGGTCTCGCGGTAGCGCCCCACCGTGATCGGCGAAAGACCCCGGTCCACCATCAGCTCGTTCAAAACCTCCACGCAAATGGACGTGTCGGCGAGAAGGGTGCCGTTCCAGTCCCAGACAATATGTTCCCAGGAATTCACTCCCCCATCCTTGAACGGGAATCCGCCCGGTTGTCAAAGGTTCGGAGCCAGGGACTCCCAGGCGCTCCGACCGTCGCTCTCCCGCGCGAGCAGCCGTTGCTTCCGTTCCGGGCCCCATCGATAGCTTCCGAAGCCGCCGGAGGCCGGAACCACCCGGTGGCAGGGAATGATGAGGGCGAACGGATTGCCGGCCATGGCCCGTCCGACCGCCCGTGCCGCCCCGGGACAACCGCAGCGGAGCGCGAGATCGCCGTAGGTCGTGGTCTCCCCCGGGGGGATCGCCGCCGCGTGCAGCCAGACCTTCCGGAAGAAGGGCGTACCCGCCTCTCCCGCGAGTCGGAACGGGCGCAGGCCGGACAAAAAACGGGTGAGGGAGCCGGACCGTTCCTCCGGGGGCGCGCTGTCGTCGGCGAAACGCAGCCCGGCCAGGACGCCGGTTTCAGGATCCCAGGCCACTTCCACGGCCCCGAGGGGAGTCGGAAAGAGGCGAATCGAAGGGGGTTCTTGAAGAGGTGAACAAACGAACATTATCCTTGCTTTTTTCTATCGTCTTTCTTAAATCAATCCCAATCCTAAACAAATCATGGCCAAACAACCAGCAGCAAAAGAAAGCACCAAGACGGGAAACCGCGACCTCGATCTCGCCATTTCCAGCATCAACCGCCAATTCGGGGAGAACTCCCTCATCCGGCTCGGGGAGGCGCGGAACATGAACGTCTCCACGATCTCGACCGGCTCGATCGCCCTCGATCTCGCCCTCGGGGTCGGCGGCCTGCCCCGGGGCAGAATCGCCGAGGTTTACGGCCCGGAGTCCTCCGGAAAGACGACCCTCTGCCTCAGCCTCATCGCCGAAGCCCAGCGCCAGGGGGGCAACGCCGTCTTCATCGACGTCGAGCACGCCCTCGATCCCCGCTACGCCAGAACCGTGGGGGTGGATCTCGACAAGCTCATGGTGTCCCAGCCGGAGTCGGGGGAGGACGCCCTGAACATCACCGAAACGCTCATCCGCTCCGGTGCCATCGACATCATTGTGATCGATTCGGTCGCCGCCCTGGTCCCCCGGAACGAGCTGGACGGCCAGATGGGCGACGCGACCGTCGGGATGCAGGCCCGCCTGATGAGCCAGGCCATGCGGCGGCTCACCGCCGCGATTTCCAAAACGAGCTGCGTCTGCCTCTTCACCAACCAGATCCGCGAGAAGATCGGCGTCATGTTCGGGAGCCCCGAGACCCAGCCGGGCGGACGCGCCCTCAAGTTCTTCTGCTCGGTGCGGCTGGACATCCGGCGGATCGGCCAGTTGAAGGATCCCTCCGGCAAGGTGACCGGCAACCGGACCCGCGTGAAGGTCGTCAAAAACAAGGTGGCCGCCCCGTTCACGGAGTGCGAATTCGACATCGTTTACAACGAGGGCATTTCGAGGAGTGGATCCATCGTCGATTTGGGTGTGGAACAGAAGATTCTGGAAAAAAAGGGTGCCTGGATTTCCTACAACGGCGACCTGATCGGCCAGGGACGCGAGGCCGCGAAGGCGCATCTGCGCGAGAATCCGGCCCTGATGGAGGAACTAACGGCCAAAATCCGGGAAAAGGTCCACGTCGAGGTCGGAAATGTCCTCGCCGGAAGCAAGGACTCTTCGGAAGACGCGGACGGCGGCCCGGCGAAGGAGTAGCCGGGTTGCTTCAGCGCCCGGTTCGCATCGGAAGGAAAGGTTCCGGATCGC
>CAZDRT010000077.1:0-14633 GCA_964507815.1 uncultured Puniceicoccaceae bacterium | reverse complement strand
TGGCGCGAAGACTGGTCCTCAGCCGCCGCGATACGTCGGAAGGGGGATCCGATGCGCTTCAGGGAGTGTTTTCAGCCGAGGATTTTTTCGGCCAGTTTCTCGGAAATTCCCGCGACCCGGGCGACGGTCGCGGGGTCGTCGCCCAGAAGGTCTCCGAGGCCTTTCAGGTAGGAGTTGCGGGATTCCTCCAATTCTTCGAGAAGGGTCCGATCCGGAGTCGCCCGGTTTCCGGGAGCCGAAGCGTACCCGTCCGAGGCGATTGCGAGGAAATTCTCCGGGGAAACCGGCTGGTCCGGGTTGGATTTCTGAAGCCGCAGGAGAACCTTGCGCAGCTCGGCGTGGTTGCCGGGCCAATCCCGGGCGCGCAGCGCCGCGATGGTTTCCTCCTCCCATTGGAGCGGCTTACCGGATTCGTCCTCGACCGCCCGGGCGATCGCTTCGATGTCCTCCGGACAATTCGCGAGCGGGGGGATGCGGATTTCCGCTCCGCCCATCGACAAATACAGCTCGTCCCCGAGGATTCCCGCCTCGTAGAGGCTCTCCACGTCTCCTCCGAGAAAATAGATGAATCGAATCGTCCCTTTCCATATCTCGCGGAAAGATCCCCTTCGGGAGGCCTTGGCGAGCTGTTTCTGGCGCGCCGGATCGATCTGATCGACTTCGGGAACGCAAACAGTGAGCGAGTCCCACTTGTTTTCCAGCGCCGTTCCCACCAGTTCCCCGACGGTCTCCCAGGTGCGGCTTTCCGGCTCGAGAATTTGCGCCCCTGAGCTTTCCCCCGAGGCCCACTGGCAGATGTCGGCGGCGATCGCCCGTACCGGAACGCCCGGCGGGGCCACCACGCAGAGACTGGTCCTGCGTCCGCGAAGCCGGTAGAGTTCCTCCGCGAAGGCCCGGCTCTCCGGCGAGCGGCAGGGCAGGGCGGAAAACGAAAACCCGAGTTCGGAATCATCGTCGGTGGAGTCGCTCCGGCCGGCGTCGTGGCGGCGGGGATTCGTCTTTTGCTCGGCGATTAGCCGGGCCGCGTTTTTCAGGAGCGAGAATACGCTCAAAGGTTTTTCGTAGAGGGCCACAATGCCCTCCGCCTCCATTCTGTCCCGGGCCTTCGTGTCGAGAAATCCGGATACCATGATGACAGGAAGATCCGGGCGGAGGGCCTTCGCTTTCGCTGCCAGCTCGAAACCGTCGATTCCGGGCATGCGGAGGTCGGTAACCAGCAGGTCAAAAGCCCTGGTCTTCAGCAGATTCTCCACCTTGGCCGGGTCTCCGAGGGTCTCGACCTCGTAGGACGCCTGGGAAAAAACATCGGAAAGAAGGGAGGCGAAGTCGAGGTCGTCATCGACGATAAGGATGCGGGGCGGATGTTCCTCCATCAGATCTCCTCCGCCCATTCGGGGAGGCCGTCCCGGGTGACCCGGTCCACCGCTTCGGAGCGACTTCCGACGACGTCGTCCGCATGCTCCCCGGCGACGAGCCCGCGCCCGACCGGAGGGTTGGCCTGAACGCGGTGGCCGCGCAATGCGGGCATTTGGTTCTCTTTGAGAATTGGGCGCATTCTTTTTTTTAAGGGCAGGGTAACTGGCGGAAGCGAGTAGATCAATGGCAAAGCGCGGGGGTTAGTTCCCTCCAACAGGGGCATTTCATTTGGGAATTGGTGGGGCGTGTACCCTGTTGGAGTCCCGGATCTATCCGGTTTTCGGCCCCCGGTGAATCGAACTTCACCGGAGCGGTTGCAATTCCGTTCGCCCGGGACTAGGAGACGGAAATGAAAAAGAACGCGGGTGCCAACAGGGCGGTGGTGATCGGGAGTGGCTTCGGCGGGTTGGCCGCGGCGATCCGGACTCGGGCGAAGGGCTATGAGACCACGCTCCTCGAGATGCGGGACAAACCCGGCGGACGCGCCTACGTGTATGAGGATCAAGGGTTCACCTATGATGCCGGGCCGACCATCGTCACCGTGCCTTTCATTCTCGACGATCTGGCCAAGGCCGCCGGAAAGGATATCGGCGACTACGTCACGATCGTCCCCTGCGATCCTTTCTACCGTATCTATTTCGACGATGGATCGGTGTTCGACTACCGGGGGGACCAGGATCGGCTCGAAGCGGAGATCGCCCGTTTCCGGCCGGAGGATGTGGCCGGTTACCGCCGCTTCAAGGAGTACAGCGAGCGGGTTTTCGACCGGGCCTTCACCGATCTGGCCGACCACTCCTTCGACCGGTTCGTCGAGATGGTGAAGGTCGCCCCGGATCTCCTTCGCCTGCGGGCGGAGCAGTCGGTCTTCCGGAGGGTGTCTTCCTTCATCAAGCATCCGAAGCTGCGCCAGGTTTTTTCCTTCGAGCCGCTGTTGATCGGCGGGAATCCGCTCCGCGCGAGTTCGATTTACTCGATGATCCACTACCTGGAAAAAACGTGGGGCGTTCATTTCGTGATGGGCGGGACCGGCGCGTTGGTCCGGGGACTGGTGAAACTTTTCGAGGACATCGGGGGCCGGATCGAGCTGAACGCCCGCGCGGAGGAAATCCGCGTCGAGAACGGGGCCGTCGCCGGGGTCCGACTGGCCGACGGTCGCGATTTTCCGGCCGATATCGTGATTTCCAACGGAGACGTCGCCAACACCTACCGGAAGCTCGTCCGCCCCGGGCACCGGCGGAAATGGACGGACCGTCGGTTGGAGAAGATGAAGTATGCGATGTCCCTTTTCGTCGTCTATTTCGGGACGGATCGCGCCTACGAACATTTGCCCCACCATTCGATCATCCTCGGCCCGCGCTACGAAGGGCTGCTCAAGGATATTTTCAACCGCAAGATCGTGGCGGAGGATTTTTCCCTTTACCTGCACGCCCCCACCCGGACCGATCCCTCGCTGGCTCCCCCGGGATGCGAGTGTTTCTATGTCCTCAGCCCCGTGCCGAACCTGCGCGGCGGGCAGGACTGGGATGCGATCAAGGAGGAATACGCCGACCGGATTCTGGCTTCCCTCGAAAAGGATCATCTCGTCCCGGATCTACGGAAGCACCTGAAGTCGAAATTGATTTTCACGCCCAAGGACTTCGAGACCACGCTCGACGCCTATGCGGGATCCGCTTTCCAGTTCGAGCCGACGCTGACCCAGAGCGCCTGGTTCCGACCGCACAACAAGAGCGAGGATGTCCGGAACCTTTACTTCGTGGGCGCGGGCACCCACCCCGGCGCGGGTCTGCCCGGGGTGATCAGCAGCGCGCGGGTCCTCGACCACTTCATTCCGAAACTATGAAAATTCCTTTTGAACCTCTCGACACACTTCTATACTCGTTGAGGAAACGCGAAGACAGGTAAAGGGTATTTTTTTGCTCACTCCGTTTTTGCTGGGGCTTTCGAAAAAAGATCCGATGGGCGCGCGAATGGACGAATATGGGGCGTTGGTGAGGGGGGGGCGCCGGGGAATGCGACTGCCGGTTTATCGACACCCAGACGGCCTTCGACCGCTATTTGGAACAAAGGCCGGGCCAGTCGCTCGCCGGCAACCGGGTCCATCCCAACCTAGTCGGACACCAGATTCTCGCCGACGCCTTTCTGGCGTCCTGCCGGGAGTAGGGGGGGGCGGTGCTTACGCTCTGCCGGTAAGAAAAAATCGGCAGATGAGAAAAGAAAAAATCGACAATCTCCAGCGATAGTCGATGATCGTCCCGATGCCAACCAACGCCCTGCCTCAAAGCATTCGAGACAATTTCGAAATTCGCGAATGGCGGCACGCCACAGCGATCCTGGAACGTGATTTCCCAGACGAATGGAAAGACGTGTGCGATGTTCTCGGGCGGTTCAGGCTCTGCAAGACCTATCTGACGACTCCGGGGGGCAGGAAGTCGAAAGTCTCGGAATGGATCGACTCCGGGCTGTACCGAAAAGGATGGGAGGAAAAGGAATTCGATACTTCAGTCCTCGTTGATGGTAGCTCAATTGACAGCCCGACCCACTCTGTTGACTGCTATAAAAATCGGGTTGCTTTGGAAATCGAGTGGAATAATAAGGACCCGTTTTTTGACCGGGACTTGAACAATTTCCGTCTTCTTTTCGAATTGCGAGCGATATCGATTGGAATCGTGGTTACACGGAGCGACGCCCTCCAATTGATTTTTGATCGATTGGGTCGTGGAAAGAGCTATGGAGCGTCCACGACCCACATGAGCAAATTATTACCAAAAATCGAAGGCGGGGGTGGGGGCGGTTGTCCGATCCTTGTTTTCGGAATTAAAGACACGCTTTATGACCCGAATTGTTAATATTACTAAACCGACTCCATCGGAGGATCTGATGGAAAAAGCGAAACAGCGGTATTCGACGATATTGGCGGATCCTCCGTGGCAATTTCAGAATAGGACCGGGAAAATGGCTCCCGAACATCGGAGGTTGCTTCGATATCCTACGATGGAACTTCAGGAGATCATGGAATTGCCGATTTCCCGATTGGCCGCAGCTCAATCTCACTGCTATCTTTGGGTCCCCAATGCACTATTGAGGGAGGGGTTGAATGTTTTGGAGGCATGGGGCTTTACCTATAAAAGCAATCTCGTGTGGTACAAGGTCAGGAAAGACGGAGGTCCTGACGGAAGGGGTGTGGGTTTCTATTTTCGAAACGTAACGGAACTTATCTTGTTCGGAGTCAGGGGGAGTATGAGGACTCTTGAACCGGGTCGGACGCAAGTGAATCTGTTATCGACCAGAAAACGAGAACATTCGAGAAAACCCGATGAGATTTACGAACTGGTGGAAGCTTGTTCCCCCGGTCCCTATCTGGAGTTATTCGCAAGGTTTCAGCGAGATGGATGGGACCAGTGGGGCAATGAAGATGTGGAGGAAAATTCGTTTCACGGTGTGGCCCTCAGAAACGGACATACGGATCCGCAGATGAGACTTCTTGACTCGCCCGGGATTTACAAGGGAACTGGTTGATAGTAGGATGAGGAGCGATGCTTGGAAAGGCGCTTTTGATTTTTCTGGTCCTCGCCTTTCTCGAGTCGGTGAACGGAATTTTCCGGGTCAGGGTTCTCAATCGGCGGCTCGGATCGCGGCGCGCGAAACGGTTTTCTCTGCTGACGGGCGCGGCGCTCGTGCTCCTCGTGGCGTGGTTTTTCGCTTCCCTTACCCCGCTATTTCACTCACCGGTTTTCTCCGGAAGTGTTCGCCCAGTTCGTCCGAGAGGCGTTTCATGAGTTCGAGGGCCGGTTTGGAGCGGTTCAGGATGTAGAGGTGGAAGCCCGGAGCCCCGGCTTCGAGCAATTCCTTGATTTGATTCTTCGCCCACTCGACGCCGATTTCGGTCTCGGCTTCCGGGTCGCCGGAGGCGGCCTCGAGCCGCCCGGCGAGTTCGTCGGGGATGCGCGAGCCGCACATGCCGCAGAAGCGCGAGACCTGTTTCCAGGAAACCGCCGTCAGCACCCCCGGCAGGAGGGGAACCGTGATCCCCGCCGCCCGGCAGCCCTCCACGAACCGAAAATAATCCGCGTTGTCGAAAAACAGCTGGGTGGTGACGAAGTCCGCCCCGGCCGCGACCTTGGTCGCGAGGTGCCGCAGGTCGTCCCCGGCGGTGGGCGCTTCCGGGTGTTTTTCCGGATAGCCCGCCACTCCTAGGTCGAATCCCGGATGGCTTTCGCGGATAAAACGCACGAGGTCGGTGCCGTAGCGGAGACCGTCGGGATGGGGCTCGAATTCGACCGCACCCTTGGGCGGGTCGCCGCGGAGTGCCATGATCCCCCGGAAGCCGGATTCCTCGAAATCGTCGAGAATCTTCCGCAGATCGTCGCGGGAGTGCCCCACGCAGGTCAGGTGGGGCAGCACTTCGTAGCCGAATTCGTCCCGCAGGCGGCGGCCGTAGCCGATCGACCGGTCCCGGCTGCTCCCGCCCGCCCCGTACGTCATGGAGACGAAGTCCGGGCCGTAGTCCTTCAGGTGCTCGGCGGTGTCGAGAAACTGTCTCTCCGTCTCCGGAGTTTTGGGCGGGAAAAACTCGATCGAGCAGACCGGGCGGCCGCTCTTCCAAACATTACGAAAAAAGCTCATGATTCATCAACAAATCAGGATATGTTGATCGGTCAAGGATATTAATACCCTTTGATCTGGAAGAGGCTGGTCACGCTGGAGTTGCCGTGAATCCGCTTGATGGCCTCTCCCAGCAGGGGGGAAACGGTCAGGACCTTGATCGGGAGGTCGCGGGTGTCCACTTTCACGGTGTCGGTCGTGATCAGGCTGTCGATGTGGCCCTGGCCGAGGCGTTGGTAGCCGATTTCGTTGATCGTGCCGTGGCTCACCGCCGCCATGACCCGCCTGGCCCCGCTTTCCTTGAGCAGTTTCGCGGCGGCCATGAGAGTGCCGGCTGTTTCGGTCATGTCATCGACGATCAGGATGTCGCATCCCTCGACCTCGCCCACGATGTTGAAGGCTTCGACGGTTTCCGCGTTCATGCGGCGCTTGGCGCAGAAACCGAGCGGGCAGCCGAGCAGGTCGGCGTAGGCGGCGGCCATCTTCATGCCGCCGACATCGGGGGAAAAGACGGTCAGTTTCTCGGTTTTGAGGGACCGGAGGTAGTCGTAAACGATGGGGGAGGCGTAGAGATGATCGACCGGGATGTCGAAGAAGCCCTGGATCTGCTGGGCGTGCAGATCCATGGTCAGCACCCGGTTCGCGCCGGAGGCGACCAGCAGGTTGGCGACCAGCTTCGAGGTGATCGGAACCCGCGGCTGGTCCTTGCGGTCCTGCCGGGCGTAGCCGTAGTACGGGATGACCGCCGTGATCCGCTTGGCCGACGCCCGGCGGGCGGCGTCGATCATGATGAGCAACTCCATGATGTGGTGGTTGGCCGGCGCCGAAGTGCTCTGGACGATGAAGACGTCGTCGCCGCGGATATTCTCGTCGTATTTGACGAAGGTCTCCCCGTCGGGAAAACTCGTGACGACGGCCTCGCCCATGGTGATCCCCAGGAAATCGCAGATCTTTTTGGCGAGTTCCGGGTTTGAACTCCCGGAGAATACTTTGAGTTGGGCTTCCTTCATTGGTGTATATCGGGTTGGGACGTGGTCGCCTCCCATTCGCGGAAGCGGGCGAAAAATTCCGGAAGGCGGCGCTGGATGGCGTTGATCCGCTGGAAAAGATGGAGATCGACCGCCGGAGCGCCCTGTACGACGCTCCCGGGCGGGAGACTTTTCGAGACCCCGCTCTGGCCGCCGATCTGCGAGCCGCTTCCGATCGTGATGTGGCCGACGATCCCGGTCTGTCCGCCGATGACGACATGGTCCCCGATGGTCGTGCTCCCGCTGACGCCGACCTGGGCGACGATGAGGCAGTGTTCGCCGATCCGGACGTTGTGGCCGATCTGGACCAGGTTGTCGATCTTCGTGCCCGCTCCGATTCTCGTTTCGCTGAAGCGCGCCCGGTCGATGGTCGTGTTCGCCCCGATTTCCACGCGGTCGCCGACGACCACTTTGCCGATCTGGGGGATCTTGTGGTGGACTCCGTCCGAGGTTTCGTAACCGAATCCGTCCGAGCCGATGACCACTCCCGGGTTGAGAAGGGCCTCCTCGCCGATCTCGCAGTAATCTCCGACCGTCACATGGGAAAGCAGCCGGCTTCCCCTGCCCACCGAGGTATGGACCCCGACGGCCACGTGCGAAGCGAGGACCGCGTCCGCGCCGATCCGGGCACCCGCCGAAACGAGGCAATAGGGTCCCACCGAGGCGCTCTCGGCCACGAAGGCGTCGCGGTCGATGATCGCGGTGGGGTGGATGCCCGCCGGCGGATGCGGGCGGAAGTGGCGCTCCAGCGAAGCGCAGATCCGGCCGAGAGCCAGGGACGGGTTGGGTACCCGCACGAAGGTTTGTCCCCGGCGGGGATGGCCTTCGTAGTCTCCGGGCAGAAGAATGACGGAGGCGGAGCTGCCGGGAACCTCGCTGGCGTAGCGCGGGTTTCCGAGGAAGGAGAGATCGCCCTCCGCCGCTTCGCGCAGAGTGGCGATCCCGTGAATATCCCCGCGCCAGTCGCCCTCTGAATTTTCTTCGCCGACCTCGGCGAGCAATTCCTCGAATGACAACGAAAACCTCATGTAACGATGCTTACCGCAACACCGCCCGGCCCGCGAGCCCGAAATTCCCCGAACCGCCTCCACCGCAATGGTTGCCGACATCCGAGGCGGTCCGCGAAAAGTCCGCCGCATCCGGAAAGCCGGATTCGCCGGTCCCGTTTACTCGTCGGAAGCACTTTCGAGCTGGGCGAGAACTTCGTCGGTGATCTCGAGGCCGCCGCCGAAAAAGAGGACGATCTGGTTCTGGGAACTCAGTACGAGGTCGAGCCCCATTTCATCCGCCACGGTTGCCGAAGCACCGCGGACGTCGTCGAGCACCATCGAGAGCATGTTCTGCTCGCGCTGGCCGATGGTCCGCTGGGCTTCGCCGCGCAGGCGCTGGAACTCGATGGCCTGTTGTTCGAGCTGGGCCTGCAGTTCGGCCATTTCGCGGCGGGCGGTCGCCTGCGCTTCCTCGCTGCTGGTGGGATTGTTGATCCGGCTGTTCAGGGCCTGGATTTCCTCGCGGAGGGCGTTGATGGAGTCAACCATCGGACGCAGCTCGGCGTCGGCCCGTTCCTGTTGCTTGCCCAGTTCTTCCCGGGCTTTCTGGAATTTGTCGTATTGCTCGAGGACCGCGTCGAGATCGACCACCCCGACCTTGGGGGCGTCCTGCGCGGCGAGTGAGAAAGAGCCGGCCAAAAGGGCGGCGAGAAGAAGAATCGGTTTTCTGATCATGGATTTGGGATTGGTTTGGATTGGATTGGTTGTTTGAGAGAGAGAAACGAATGGAAGCGAAATTAAACACGAATCAGAAGCGGGTTCCAAAGGAAAAATTGAACTGCATTCCGTCGTCGTTCACGTCGGTCGAGGTGATCGGAAACCCGAAGTCGAGCCGCAGGGGCGCCCCGAGGATGAAGACGCGGAAGCCGAAGCCCCAGTCGTCGTTGTAGCCGGATGCGTTGAAATCCCAGTCCTCCGAATTCACGAAGCCCCAGTCGTAGAAGAGGACGAACTCGAGCGGCTCGGCCAGCTGGACCATGTATTCGGCGGAAACATACGCGAAGGAATCACCCCCGATCGGCTCGTTGTTCTCATCGACCGGGCCGACGTCGCGAAAGCCGAACCCGCGCAGGGTGTTCGGCCCGCCGAGGAAGAACCGGTCGAAGAAGGGGACGTCGCCGTCTCCGTAGGGTACGGTCGTGCCGATCCTTCCGAAAAGACCGATCCCCTGGTTCAGTGTCTCGAAGGTCGGGATGAACTGGGAGGCGCGGAACTGGTTTTTCCAGTAGTCCACATCGCCCCCGAAGGGTCCGCCGGCGACCTGGGTGTTGAATTCAACCCGGTTCCCCTTCCGGGTCATGATGAGCCGGTCGCGGGTGTCCCGCGTGAGGGTGCCCCCCACCTTCGAAATCAGCTTATTACCCTCCTCGCCCTTGATCTGGTTCGAGGCGTCCTCGGCTACGTCGAAAATATCGACGTCCTCGAGCGTGTAGCTGAGCCGCCCCTCGACCAGTTCGAAGAGACGTTTCCGCAGATAGACTTCGAAACCGGTCCGCAATTCGTTGTACACGGCGCTGTTGAAGTCCGTCTCCCGCCGGAACAGCTCGAACCCGAGGGCCAGCCGCTGCTCGAAGAGCCACGGTTCCTCGAAGGAGAGGACGGCTTCGTTGCTGCGCGAGCCGATCTGGAACCGGAGGCGGAACTTCTGGCCGTCCCCCTGGAAATACGAGCGCCAGTTGAAAAGGTCGAAATTGCCCTGGCTGATCTCGGCGAAAAAGACCGCCCGCTCCAGCGAGCTGAATCCGGCGCCGAAGGTCAGGTTTCCCGTCCGGCCCTCCTGGACGACGATGCTCAAATCCCTGCGCCCGGGAATGTTCGTCGGCTCCGGGCGGAGGGAGACGGATTCGAAATAGCGGGAGTTCTCGAGACGGAGCTGGCTGTTGTTCATCCGTTTCAGGTCGAAGGTCTCCCCGGGGGAGAGGGCCAGCTCGCGGATGATGACGATGCTTTTGGTCTTCGTGTTCCCCTGGATGTTGATCGACTCGACCTCGAACTCGCGGCTCTCGGAAATCCGGTAGGTGAGGTCGATGGCCCCGGTCTCCAAATTCGGCGAGCGGGAGGCCTGGACCCGGGTATCCAGATAACCGTCCGCCCCGTAGAACAGGCGGATCGCCTCCTGGGCCCGGCCGACCTTCGACGGGGAAAAGACGTCGCCGGCGCGGAGATCGGTTTCCCCGAGGAGTTCCTCGTTCCCGAAAAGAGTGTTTCCCCGCACCTCGATCGTTCCCACCGAGTACTGCTTCCCCAGATCGACCGAGACATCGATGTCCACCACCCCCTCCTTCGGAGTCTCGATGCGGATGGCGGATTCGGGGATGTCCACATCGAGATAGCCCTGGTCGCGGATGTAGGCGAGAAGGGTCTGCCGGTCTTCGAACAGCAGATCGGGATCGAAACGACCGCTGCCGGTCAGCCAGGACGTGAAGAAATTCCATTCCTTGAGCTGCATGACGCTCCGGAGTTTCGAGGCGGAGAGATCCCCGATCCCCTCGAAGGTGATGTCACCGACCCGGATCTTCCGCCCCTCGGTGATTCGGAAGATGACCGCGCCGCGCCCGGTCTCGTCGTTGCGGAGGATTTCGTATTCGGCGTCGATGTTGGAATACCCCTTCTTCAGGTAGTAGGCGATGATCGCGTCCTGATCGGATTTCACCGTGAATTCGTCGATGAACGCGCCTTCCTCCGTCGCGATCTCGTCCTTCAGCCTGGACGAACTCACCTTCTCGTTCCCCTCGAAGCGGATCGAGGAGACGCGGTATTTCGGCATCACCCGGAAAGTCACGACGACCTCGTCGGAGCCGACCGCATCGACATCGGCCGCGATGAACTCGAAGAAGCCCGTCCGGTAGAGGGAGCGGATGGAGCGATCCACCGCCGCCTGGTCGAAAACCGTCTTCTCCTGAACCTGGATATTGCCGCGGATCAGGGCCTCGCTCACCGACGGAAATCCGTCGTAGCGGACCCGCACCTCGCGCACGACCGAAGAGTCGCCGGCCTGCTGGCCGTGCAGGCCGGAGCCGGAGCCGGCGAGAAGCAGCAGGAATATCGGTAGGATTGACGAAACGAGCGCGCGCATGAAAAGGCGGGAGATTGACGGACCGGGGCGCGCGAATCAACCCAATCCCTGAGAAAAATTCCGTGCTTCTAGAGATTCCTCGCCGCGAAGGCGAGCGCTTCGCCTACCCTGTCGATGTCCTCGTCGGTATGCCGGGCGGAGATCGCCGTGCGGACCAGATCCTTGCCGGGCGGCACGCCCGGGGCGATGGACATGACGGTGAAGACACCCTTCGAGAGAAGATCCTTCCAGAACGCGTACACCTTTTCCTTGGTTCCGAGGACGATGGGCATGGCCGGGGATTCGCTCTCCCACGTGTCCAGCCCAAGGTCGTCGAGCATGGCCTTGTAGCGGCGGGTATTGCGCCAGAGGCGTTCGAGGTGCTCCGGCTCCTCCCGGAGAACGCGCAGGGAAGCCAGGGCGCAGGCGGCCTGCGGCGGGGAGATGGCGGCGCTGAAAATAGTCTGCTTCGAGTGGGTGCGCAGGTAATCGATCATGGCCCGCGATCCGGTCACGAATCCACCCGTGCTGGAGAGGGCCTTCGAAAAACTGCCGGAGATGACATCGACCTCCCCCTGGAGTCCGAAATGGGCGGCCGTGCCCCGGCCCTGCGGCCCCATGACCCCGAACCCGTGGGCGTCGTCCATGACCGAAAACATCTCGTGCTCCCGGGCGACTTCGATCAACTCCGGCATCCGGGCGACATGCCCCTCCATGGAATACACGCCCTCGAACAACAGCAGTTTCGGCCGCGCCGGTTCCTCGTGGGCGAGCACATCGCGCAGATCGGCGGGGTTGTTGTGGATGAACCGCTCGGCGGAGGCGCCGCTCAGTTTAATCCCCGACCAGAGCGAGGAGTGGACGTTCTTATCGACGACGATGAGGTCCCCCCTTTCGGCGAAACCGGCGACCGCCGAAATGCAGGAGAGATAGCCCGCCGCGTGGACGTGGCAGGCTTCCTTGCCGATGAAATCGGCAAGCTCGTCCTCGAGTTCCGTATGGTAGGTCCGGCTGCCGTTCGCGAGGCGGGCGCCGGTCGTGCTGCTCCCCCAGGTGTCCAGAGCCTTCCGCCCCGCCTCCAGCACCTTCGGGTGGAAGCCCAGCCCGAGATAATCGTTGCTCGAGAGCATGATGTAGGGCTTGCCCTCGCGCCAGACCCGCGTCCCGTCCTGCCGGTCGAACGTATAATAGTACGGGGCGTATTTCAGCCGCAGCTTGGTGACGGAATCGTCCTCGCACCGCCGGGCGATCCGGCTGCGTTGACTGCGTCTAGTCGGGAATATGGCCATACTGGGAAAAGGGTTGCACGGAAGTGGAAAAAGGCAAGGACCGCCGAAAGGGCGGAATCAGTCAAGCTCGTCGGCCAGCGGGAAACTGCCGAGGACCTTCACGAAAGGGCAGACCGCCCGCAGCCGTTCGATGACCCCGCGGGCGTCTCCCGTTTCCTCGTGCCCGGCGAATTCGATGAAAAAGAGATAGTCCCAGGCCCGTTTCCGGCTCGGGCGCGATTCAATCCGGCTCAGGTTGATCCCCTTCTCGGCGAAGGGGCCGAGCACCGACTGGAGCGCCCCGGGTTCGTCGGCCACGGAGAGAACGAGAGACGTGCGGGCCCGCCCCGGCGGGGGGGGCGGCGGAGCCGCCGAGGGCCGGGACAGAACGAGGAACCGGGTGTGGTTGTCGGCGCTGTCCTGGATGCCGCGCTCGACGACCGGCAGACCGAACTCGGCGGCCGCCAGGGTGCCGGCGATCGCCGCGGCCCCCTCCTCTTCCGCCGCGATCTCCACCGCCCGGGCCGTGCTCGTCGTCTCAACGCACTCGGCGGCGGGCAGATTCCGGGCGAGCCAGTCCCGGCACTGGCCGAGAGCCTGATCCTTGGAGTAAACCGTGCGGATCGCCCCCCGTTTCGCACGGGAGATGAGGCAGTGCTCGATCCGGAGCCGGCGCTCGGCGATGATCCGCAGATCCGCATCGACCAAAGCGTCGAGGGTGGCGAAGACCGACCCCTGGATCGAATTCTCGACCGGAGCCACGCCGTAATCGACCCCTCCCCTCTCGACCGCCCGGAAAATCTCCGGAATGGTCCGGTACGGACGAAACTCGACGCTCGACCCGAAACACTCGCGGGCGGCCTGGTGGGTAAAGGTCGATTCCGGCCCGAGAAAACCGATCACCAGCTGTTTCTGGAGCGAGATCGAAGCGGAAATGATCTCGCGGAAGATGCGCCGGAGCGCCGGGGTCGGAAAGGCGCCGTCGCTCCCCTCCGTCGCCCGGGACAGCACGTCCTCCTCCCGCGCCGGGTCGAAAACGGGCATCCCCGCGCGGACTTTCTCCCGGCCGATCAGCCCCGCCAGCCGGATTCGTTCGTTGAGCGCGGAGACAAGGTCCCCGTCGATCCGGTTGATCCGCTCCCGCAGTTCGGCCAGCGATTCCGTCATCGCACCTCCTCCGCGGGGGCCTCCCGGGCGGCCTCCGAAGCATCGTCCGGGTCGTCGGCCCCGGGCAGGCCCATGTCTTCCCCGTCCGGCCCTTCCCCGTCTTCGTCTTCGTCGTCGGCGAGCCAGGCGTCGAGCCGGGCGGGAGTGAGCACGTCGGAAGAGGGCAGATCCTCCACCGAGCGCACTCCGCAGAATTCGAGGAATTTCTCCGTCGTGCCGTAAACGACGGGGCGCCCCGGCAGGTCGGCCCGCCCGACCGCTTCGACCAGACCGTGCTCACCGAGACGGGAAAGCGCGCTGTCGGGGGAAACTCCGCGGATTCGCTCGATGTCGGCCCGGGTCACGGGTTGGCGGTAGGCGACGATGGAGAGGGTTTCCATGGCGGCCGCGCTCAGCCGGGCCGGTCTCGGCTCGCGGCGCAGCAACCGGACCGCGTCGGCGAAAGCCGGACGGACCACCATGCGGAAACCGTCGGGAGTCTCCGCGATATCATAAACCGTCTCTTTCGCCCGCCAGTCGTCCCGCATTTCCCGGATCAGCTCCCGCAGGCGGGTCGTTCCCGGCGGCGGGGGCACGGCAGCCTCGCCCCCGGCTTCGTCACCGTCCGCGCCCTCGTCCACATCGGCCAGCGACTGCTCGTGGGCCTCGGCGAGCACCCGGTGGAGTTCGCGCACGGGCAGGGCCTCCGAGGTGGAGAAGAGGAGAGCCTCTATGATCTTCGCAAGGTCGGCGGACATAAAAACCCCAAGGTCGTACACACCTTGGCGGCGGGCGACAACCTCTTTTCTCCGAAAGGTCCCCGAAGGGGTGTGGCCACAAGTGCGTGGAGCACAATCGTAAAGCCCCGCGATTTTGCAATGGGATGTTATTCCATCGGTTGAGGGAGGGCGGCTGCCGCGCCACGGCGTAGCATTGTCTCCAGTCGGCTGCTTTCAGCGGGCTGAGACTGCGTAATTGGGCGGCCAAAGTGGGTGGGTTGCTTCAGCGCCCACCTTCGAAAGCCCGGAATTTCCCGTTCACGCTGAACCTCTGAGGCGATCCGGAACCT
>CAZDRT010000076.1:0-14685 GCA_964507815.1 uncultured Puniceicoccaceae bacterium | reverse complement strand
TCGCGATTCTTCCGCTGCTGGATCAGGCTTTGCTCGACCGTCGCCGCGCGCACATCGAGACGCATCCGGTCCACCTCGGCGGCTTTGCCCTGCTCCAACAGTTGGGTCACCTGCCGGGCTTGCCCGCGCAGGGATTCGAAGGATTTTTCGGTCGCGCGGATGATGGCCTTGCGGGCGCTGAACTCGAAATACAACTGCGCCACCCGCGTGGCCATGCGCTCCTGGAAAAAGCGCAGATCGGCTCCCGAAGCCTCCTCGAGCAGGCGCGCGGACTCTTCCGCCGCGCTCAGCCGACCGCCGGAATAGGCCGTCCAGCGCAGCACGAGATCGCCCGACCAAAGGTCGCGGGAGAACTCGCCGGGTTGATTGTTTTCGGTGGCCGGACGAACGCGAACGGGATCATTGTGATGCATCGAACCCGCCACGGCGGATAGCCGGGGCAAGCGATCGGCGGCGCGTTCACTCGCCCGCGCTCCGGCCGCTTCCACGCGCGCTTCAAATGTGGCTAGATCCGGGTGTCGGCGAATGGCTTCCGCGACGAGTTCGGTCGCCGTCAGCGTGGGCAGGTCTGGTTCTCCGGGATTCGCCAGGACAGATGTGCCGATGACCGACAAGAGACCAGCCAGAAAACCGCTGAAACGGAAAAGGGAGGCCGTTTTTAATTCGGATGGAAGCATGAGATTAATTTTATTGGGGAATTTGTTAGAAAAATACTCCATAGAACCAGCCCGTCGCCGTGGCCATAACGACGACCATTCCGACGTAAGTGATGGTTTTCTTCGGGCCGATGACGGTATTGATGACGAGCATGTTGGGCAGGCTGAGGGCGGGGCCGGCCAACAGCAGGGCGAGAGCCGGGCCGTCGCCCATGCCGCTGCCGAGGAGCCCCTGCAGGATGGGGACCTCGGTCAGGGTTGCGAAATACATGAAGGCTCCCGCCACCGAGGCAAAGAGATTGGCGACGAGGGAGTTGCCCCCCACCGACTGGCTGATCCACTCGGAAGGGATCAGGCCCTCGTTGCCCGGGCGCCCGAGCAGGAGCCCCGCCACCAGCACACCACCCAGCAGCAGCGGCATGATCATTTTCGTGTAGGTCCAGGTCTGGTCGAACCACTCGCCCGCCTCGTCGTCGCGCCCGGCGGTCAGCCAGACCAGACCCAGCACCCCGACGAAGACCGGCCAGTTGGGATGGCCCCAGGTCAGCCAGGTGGTCAGGGCGACCAAAGCACCCACGGCCGCCAGCTTCCAGCCTTCGATCTTAAACCAGCGCCAGAGCATGAGTCCGAGCCCGAGCGTCAGCAGGCCGGTCAACCACCACTTGAGGGCATGCACGGTGGCGAAAAACCCGGTTCCGCCCGCGGCCACGCCCCAATTGGCGAAGACCAGGATGCCGACCATCGCCGCGAAAAACGCGGCCGTCTGCCAGAGCGGGCGCACCGCTTCCGGTACCGGCATTTCGGCGGCCTTGTTGCTCTTGTCTTTCTCCTCCCGCCGAAAGAACCAGGCCATGAGCAGCCCGATGACCACGGCGAAGAGGATCGCCCCGACCGCGCGGGCCAGCCCGATTTTGGCTCCCAGCACATTGGCGGTGAGGATGATCGCCAGCGCGTTGATGGCCGGACCCGAATAGAGGAAGGCCGTGGCCGGTCCCAGCCCCGCACCCATGCGGTAGATCCCCGCGAAGAGCGGCAGGACGGTGCAGGAACAGACCGCCAGTATCGTTCCCGAGACGGACCCCACGCCGTAGGCCATCGGTTTCGGCGCCTTCGGACCGAGGTAGCGCATGACCGCCGCCTGCGAGACAAAAGCCGCGATCCCGCCCGCGATCCAGAAGGCCGGGAGCAGACACAGAATCACGTGCTCCCGCGCATACCAGCGGGTCAGTTCGAGTGCCTCTTGCAGCGCGTGGTCAAAACGCGGCCAACCGACCGGCAGGAAGTAAACCAAGCCGAAGACCGCCAGAAAGCCCGCGGCGATCTTGAATTCACGATTCTTCTTCATTTTACAAATTTGCGAAATTAATGGGCGGAGAAACTCAGCAACAGGCGCAGCCCTCGCGCAACCATTCCGGCATCGCTTCCGGCTCGTCCAGGCAGGCGATGAAGCGGCCGACGCAGGGAAGGGTCAGCCGATAGAAGACCTGGAGGCCCCGCTTCTCGTCGGCCACGATGCCGGCGGCCCGCAGGACCGAGAGGTGGCGCGAGACCGTGGACCAGCCCAGCCCCACCGCCTCCACCAGATCACAGACGCAACGCTCACCCTCGGAAAGCCGACGGACGATCCCCACCCGCGCTGGATGCCCCAAAGCCTTGAAGACCACTTCGGGCCGGGCGTGGGCGGCGGAGGCTGGTGGAGAGATGGGTTGTGTTTTCATGGGGAGTAATAATTCTTAATTTCGCGAAATAAGCAAATAAAAGGTTGCGATTTTGAAGTTTTATTCGTTCGGCGGAGAAGCGTGGTTGGATGGCTTGCCGTCCAATCCTCCGGCGGCAGCGACAACAAACTCGATTTTTCCAGGGAGCCCCGCAGCGGGCGGGAGGGCTAGATGGTATTCGGAACCAACTTGACCCTCGGATCGAGGGGCAAGCCCCGCGACCACGGAAAAAATCAGCTGAAGGCTGGCGCGCGCTCGGGATCAAGCAGGATGTACACGAATTCATTGTTATTCTGATCCCTGCCCGGTAGAGTCGCGGTTTGCGTGCCAAGAAACTTTCCGTAGGGAGTTGGCATGGTTCTATCGTCAGCGGTTTGGCGTGGATACACATTGAACAAGGACACCCGATGATGGGTAGCCTGGAATCTCATGAGTATTG
This sequence comes from uncultured Puniceicoccaceae bacterium, assembly GCA_964507815.1. Taxonomy (GTDB): domain Bacteria; phylum Verrucomicrobiota; class Verrucomicrobiia; order Opitutales; family Puniceicoccaceae; genus Puniceicoccus. The sequence continues at coordinate 11,872 of CAZDRT010000076.1, read as the reverse complement.
AGTCGGTGATTTGCCGGAATTGGAGTGGATAAGGTTCATGGGTGTCCCCGATTCCGGACTAGCGTTTATACACCAGTTTCCCGGATTTTGAGTATCATCCCGCCGAAACGCTTTTCAGGCTTTCGCCGAAGCGCAGAAAGGGCTCGGGCACGCCCTCGGCGCGGTGGGGGACCACCTTGCGGAAGTGCTGTAGGGTGTTCTCCCAGTCCGACACCAGGTGCCGCGCGTGCGGGCTTTCGGTGAGTCGGGCGTGCAGGCCGACCAGTTCGCGCAACGAGTCGATCTCCTCGGGCGAGTCGAGGCGGGCGTGGGAGACCATGTCGGGGTTGCAGCGGGTTTCGAAGCGGTCCTCCGGGTCGTAAACGAAGGCGAGGCCTCCGCTCATGCCGGCCGCGAAGTTCGTCCCGGTGTATCCCAGCACCACCACCGTGCCTCCGGTCATGTACTCGCAGGCGTGGTCACCGACACCCTCGACGACGGCGGTTCCGCCGCTGTTGCGCACGGCGAAGCGCTCCCCCGCCTGTCCGGCGGCCAGCAGCAGCCCCCCGGTCGCCCCGTAGAGACAGGTGTTGCCGATGATGATGTTCTTCTCCCAGGCGAAGGTCTCCCTCTCGCGGGGGCGGACGATGATCTCGCCGCCGTTCATTCCCTTGCCGACATAGTCGTTCGCCTCCCCGAAGAGGTGGAGCCTGACTCCCTGGACGAGGAACGTGCCGAAGCTCTGGCCCGCGCTCCCGGTGAAGGTGAGGTGCATCGTCCCCGGAGGCATGCCGTTGTTCCCGTGCATGTAGGCGATCTGCCCGGAGAGGCGGGTGCCGATGTTCCGGTGGATGTTCTTTACCTTGAATTTTCCGGAATACTTCGGGGCCAGGTGCGTGACGGTCTCGATGGCCTCCTGCAGGATCTGATCGTCGAAGCTTCCGTCGTTGCCGATGCGGTCGTTGCGCTCCCTCGTGTGGACGCGGGAGAGAATGCCGCTCGGATCGGGGTTGTGGAGGATTCCCGAGAAATTGATGGTCTCGGTCTTTGGGTTCCTCGGATCGCGGGTCTGCTCCAGCAGGTCGGTCCGCCCGACCAGCTCGTCCACCGTCGGCACGCCGAGGTTCGCCATGATGCGTCGGACGTCCTCGGCGATCGCGTTGAAGTAGTTCACCAGGTTTTCCGGCTTCCCTTTGAACTTCTTGCGCAGATCCTCCCGCTGGGTGGCGACGCCGACCGGGCAGGTGTTCTTGTGGCAGACGCGGAACATCGCGCACCCCGTGGCGATGAGGGCCGCCGTGCCGAAGTTGTATTCCTCCGCCCCGAGAATGGAGGCGACGACAAGGTCCCGCCCCGTCTTCATCCCGCCGTCCGTGCGGAGGACGACCCGGCTGCGGAGGTCGTTCATGAGCAGAACCTGGTGGGCCTCGGCCAGGCCGATCTCCCACGCCGAGCCCGCGTTCTTGATCGAGGAAACCGGCGAGGCACCGGTGCCCCCGTCGTGCCCGGCGATGAGGATCACGTCCGCATAGGCCTTGGCGACTCCGGCGGCGATCGTGCCGACGCCGGAGGAGGCGACGAGCTTCACGCAGACCTTGGCCCGCGGGTTGACCTGCTTGAGGTCGTAGATCAGCTGCGAGAGGTCTTCGATCGAGTAGATGTCATGGTGGGGCGGGGGGGAGATGAGGGTCACGCCGGGGACGCTGAAACGCAGCTCGGCGATCAGTTCGGTGACCTTGTGGCCGGGAAGCTGGCCCCCTTCCCCGGGCTTCGCGCCCTGGGCGATTTTGATCTCGATCTCACGGGCGTTGGCGAGGTAGGCGGCCGTCACCCCGAAGCGGCCGGAGGCGACCTGCTTGATCGCGCTGTTGGCGCTCGATCCGTCGGGGCGGATCCGGAACCGCCGCGGGTCCTCGCCCCCTTCGCCGGAGTTGGATTTTCCGCCGATGCTGTTCATCGCCAGAGCGAGCGTTTCGTGGGTTTCCGGGGATATGGCCCCGAGGGACATGCCCGCCGTGGTGAACCGTCGCCGGATGTCTTCGACCGGCTCCACGTCCTCGAGCGAAATCGGTTTGTTGACGAAGCGGAATTTCAGCAGATCCCGGATTGACTGCGGCTGGTGGTGCTCGCTGGCCTCCTTGAACGGGAGAAAGCGGTCGAATTTCTTGGGATCGCCCCGGAAAATCTTGTTCATCCCGCCGACGACCTTGGAGTTCCACCCGTGGAATTCGGCCTCGCCGCGCTTCACGACGCTGTAGTAGCCCTCGTCCCAGGGGCCGACGTCCGCGGAGCGATAGGCCTTTTCGTGCCGGGCGAGGGTCTCGGCCGCGATCTGCCGGTAGCCCAGCCCGTTGATGGGGCAGGCGGTTCCGCGGAAGCACTGGCGGACGACCGGGTAGCTGATGCCGATGGCCTCGAAGATCTGGGCGCCCTGGTAGCTGTAGAGGGTGCTGATCCCCATCTTCGACATGATCTTCAGGATGCCCTTGTCCACCGCCTTCCGGTAGTTGGCCAGCGCCATTTCCGGGAGAACCGGTTCGTCCTCGTCCGTGGCGATCATTCCCGCCGTCAGTTCCTCGGCCAACCAGGGGTGGACGGCGTTCGCCCCGAAGCCGAGAAGGCAGGTGAACTGGTGGACGTCGCGGGCCTCGGCCGTGTCGGTGATCAGGTCGCAGCGGAGACGAAGACCGGCCCGGATCAACCCTTGGTGGACGGCCCCGGTCGCGAGGAGGGACGGGACGGGCGCACGGTCGGCGGAGGTCTCCCGGTCGGAGATGATGATCAGCGCCTTTCCGCTTTGCACGGCCTCGGCCGCCTCGGCCACGATTCGTTTGATTTCCGATTCGAGGATGTCCGCTCCGCCGGAGACGGGGAAAGTCGCGTCGATCCGGGCCGTCCGGTCGCGGAAGACGTCGCTTTCGCAGACCGCCTCGAACTCCCGGTGGAAAAGAAGGGGCGATTCCAGGGTGAGAAACGGGTGCTCGGCCTCGAGCGGCTCGAACAGGTCGAGCCTGCCCCCGAGATTCACGTTGAGCGACATGACCGAGCGCTCGCGGAGCGAGTCGATCGCCGGGTTGGTGACCTGGGCGAAAAGCTGCTTGAAGTAAGTGAAGAGGAGACGGTTGCGGTGCGAGAGGACGGCTATGGGCGTGTCGTCGCCCATCGAGCCCACGGCCTCCATGCCCGTCTGGATCATCGGCTTGAGGATGAGGTCTTCTTCGTCCGAGCTGTAGCCGAAGCAGGCCCGCAGCGGGGCGATCCGGTCGGCGGGCAGGGTCGCCCCGGGGGCGCGCTCCGCCCGGTCGGCGAGGAGATTCTCCAGCGGGATGAGCGACCGCGCGCACCAGCCGGAGTAGTCCTCGCGGTCGGCCAGATGATTTTTGATGTCCGCGTCGCGAAGAATCCGGTTCTCCTCGATGTCGATGGCGATCATCCGCCCCGGCCCGAGCCGGCCCGCTTCGACCACGGGCGAACCCCAGTCGCGGATGAGACCGGCCTCCGAGCCGAGGACGACGGTCCCGTCCTCGTAGATCTTGTAGCGGCACGGGCGGAGCCCGTTCCGGTCGAGGAGACCGCCGACGAAACGGCCGTCGGTGAAGGCCACCGCCGCCGGGCCGTCCCACGGTTCCATCATCGCCGAGTGGCAGCGGTAGAAGTCGCGGACTTTTTCCGACAAGTGGGGATCGTTCTCCCAGGCCGGGGGGATCATCATGCCGAGCCCGTGCAGGCAGGTGCGCCCGCCGACGCTCAGGAGCTGCAGGGTGTTGTCGAGACTGGTCGAGTCCGACATGTCCTGCTGGATCATCGGGCTCAGGTCCGGGTAGCGGTCGCCCCATACGCCGTGGTTGGATGAAAACTCGCGGGCGCGCATCAGATTGCGGTTGCCCTTGATGGTGTTGATCTCGCCGTTGTGGGCGAGCATGCGGTAGGGCTGGGCTTTCGTCCAGTCCGGGAGCGTGTTGGTGGCGAAGCGCTGGTGGAAGATCGCGAAGGCGGTCTCGAAGCCGGGCGAGCGGAGATCGGTAAAAAACTCGCGCACTTGCGGGGCGTTGAGCAGGCCCTTGTAGGTGATCGTGCGGTGGGAGAGGCTCACCACGTGGAAATCGGTCAGGTTGGCGTCCCGGGCCGCCTTCATCGAGGTCCGCATGGCGAGGAAAAGCGCGCGCTCGAAGGCGTCGGCCGACATTCCGGAAGCGCGCTCGACCAGGATCTGGGCGATGCCGGGGCGGGTTTGTTCCGCTTTTTTGCCGAGGCAGCCCGGCTCGACGGGCACCTCCCGCCAGGCCACGAAACGGAGCCCCTCATTCTTTACCGAGGTTTCGAGGATACGCCTGGCCTGCTCCCGCCCGGTCTCGTCCGTGCGGGGGAGAAAGACCATGCCGACCCCGAGATCCTCCCGGGCGACGGGAGTTTCGCCGGACTCTTTGAGGAATTCTTCGAAAATCGGGTAGGGGACCTGGGTGAGGACGCCCGCGCCGTCCCCGGTCACGGCATCCGCGTCGATGGCCCCCCGGTGGGCGAGGTTGATCAGCCCCTTGATCGCCTGTTCTAGGATCCAATGGGACCGCCTGCCGTTGGAGTTGGCGATAAAGCCCACCCCGCAGGCGTCGTGCTCCTGGTCGGTCGTGTAGAGGGGGGATGGGTGTTCGAAGTTCATGCGGCAATCAGTGGTTACCGGCTCGGGGCCGGGAGAGGAAGAGCATTTTCCGGGCTCGGAGACGGGTTTTTCGCAGGCGACCGCCGGGGCGGAAATCCTTTCTGTTCCGCGGGCGACCCGCGCGCCCGGTTCCGATCCGCCCGGCGGATCAGAAGAAGCGGACGGTCTGGGGGTCCTCGCGGCGGTGCGCGGAGCAGGCCTGGTTTGTCGGATAATCGACCTCGCCGTTGGATTTTTCGATGAGATTGTTGGCGGCGAGGTAGTTTTCCACCTCTTCCCCGCTGACGTCGGCGAGCATGATTCCGTCGATTTCGACGCAGGGAGAGAGTGGCTGCCCGGACTTGCGGACCATTTCCTCGTAGAGATCACGATTCCCGACGATGTCGAGATCCTCGTAGGCGAGGTCGTATTTTTTGAACATGGCGCGGACCCCGCGGCTCCATCCGCAGGTGGGTTTCAGGTAGGCTTTGATCTGCATGATTTTCTGTTCTTTGGATTCAAGGATTAAACGTTTGCTTAAGGGAACAAGAAGGAAAACTTCGCGGACGCAAGCGCAAGGTCAATTCGGCGGTCAGCGTTCGATGCCCGCGGTTTTCCGGTCGATTCCGCCGGATCGGTGTTTCGCCGGTGCCGGGGAAGCTTTCCCGGAGAGGGCTTCGAGACGGCGGGACACTTCACCGAAAACACTCGCCGGATCGAGTCCGTTGGCCGCCCGGAGGTCTTTGTCGGAGTCCCCGTGATCGACGAACCGGTCCGGCCAGCCGATTCTCTGCACGGGGGTGGTGATTCCGGCCTCGGAGAGATCCTCCAGCACCGCGGATCCGAACCCCCCGTTGCGGACGTGGTCCTCCATCGTCACGATCAGGCGGGCATCGGCGGCCTGCCGGCGGAGAAGATCGGAGTCGATCGGCTTGGCGAAGCGGGCGTTGACCACGCCGACGGAGAGGCCGGTGACTTCCGCGATCCGGGAGGCGAGGGTCTCCGCCTCCGCCACCATGGGGCCGAGCGCCCAGATAACCACGTCGGCGCCTTTCCGGACCACGGCGGCCTTTCCGACGGGGAGGACTTCGGGGGTCTCCTTGACCGGCTTCCCGGTGCCGTTTCCGCGCGGGTAGCGGATAAAGGCGGGTCCGGGGTGGGCGAGGCCGGTCGCGATCATGTCGGCGAGTTCGTCCTCGTCGGCCGGTTGCATCAGGACCGTGCGGGGAATGCCGCGCAGGTAGGCGATGTCGAAGAGGCCGTGGTGGGTCGCCCCGTCGTTGGGCGAGAGTCCGGCGCGGTCCATGCAGAAGAGCACCGGCAGGTTTTGGAGGCAGACATCGTGGACGACCGGGTCGAAGGCGCGCTGGAGAAAAGTCGAGTAGATGGCGCAGACCGGATGGTGCCCGCTGGTCGCCATGCCCGCCGCGAAGAGAACCGCGTGCTCCTCGGCGATGCCGACGTCGTAGTACTGTTCGGGCAGGTTGTCGCGGAGCTGGTTCAGTCCGGTGCCCGAGGGCATCGCGCCAGTGATGCCGACCACCGTCTTGTCCCGGCGGCAGTGGGCGAGGACGGCCGCGCCGAAGACATCCTGATACTTCGGGGGACTGCCGGGTTTTCCGGGTTTCGACGAGCCGGTCGTCGGATCGAAAGGAGAGGCGCCGTGGAATTTCTCGGGCTGGGCCAGGGCGGCTTCGCTGCCCTTGCCCTTCTGGGTGATGACGTGGAGGACGAGCGGTTCGGGCGAGTTTTTTGCGAAAGTGAGGTACTGCTCCAGCTCGCCCACGTTGTGCCCGTCGATGGGGCCGATGTAGCGGAGGCCGAAATTCTCGAAAATCGACGACGAGGTGAAGAAATCCTTGGTCTCCCGCTTCCACTTGGACCCGAGGCGGATGAGCGCCTCGCCGCCCGGAACCCGCCGGAGAAAGGATTCCAGGTCGTCGTTGATCCGGTTGTAGAAGGGGGTGGTGATCAGCTCGTTGAAGTAGCGGGAGATCGCCCCCACGTTGCGGTCGATCGACCATTCGTTGTCGTTGAGAACGACGATCAACCGCTTGGTGGCGTCGGTCACGTTGTTGAGCGCCTCGAGTGTGATGCCGCAGGTGAAGGCGGCGTCGCCGCAAACCGCGACCACGTGCTCCTTCCCGCCGCGGCGGTCGCGGGCGGCCGCCATTCCCAGCGCGGCCGAGAGGGCCGTTCCCGCGTGCCCGGCCCCGTAGCAGTCGTGCTCGCTCTCCGTGCGGTTGAGGAATCCGCTGTAGCCGCCGGCCTTCCGGATCCGGTCGAAGGAGGCGTCGTTGCGCCCGGTCAGCAGCTTGTGGACGTAGCCCTGGTGCGAGACGTCGAAAACGAAGCGGTCCTCCGGTGTGTCGAAGACGCGGTGGAGGGCGAGGGTCAGCTCCACCACGCCCAGGTTCGGCCCGATGTGGCCGCCGTTGGCGGCGGTCACGGCGATGATGCGCCGGCGGATCTCCCCCGCGAGGGCCTCGAGTTCGTCGGGCCCTAGTTCGCGCAGGTCCGCCGGGCGGGCGATGCCGGAGAGAATGTCGGTGTCGCTCATGGCTGCGGATTCCCGTCGGCGGAGCCTTCCTCCTCGAAAGGTTCGAGGACGAGATCCCCCTCGGCGCGCACGCGCTCGATGCGGAGGGCGGCCTCGTTCAGGCGGCCGTGGCAGGTCTTCAGCAGGCTCATGCCCTTCTCGTAGTCTTTGACCAGCTCGTCGAGCGTCGGCTCGTCCTCCTCCAGGCGCGAGACGATTTCCTCGAGTTGCCGGTACGCGTCTTCGTACGATGGCTCTTCGGATTCTTTTTTACTCATGGATAGCGATGTACTGTTGCCCCTCACGGCCCGGATCACAAGCAGAGTCCCATCTTTCTTGCAAATTTTCCCGGGAGCCCCTCCATTGGGGAGGATGACCGCACCCATATTGGCCGCCATTATCCTGATCACGCTCAAGTGCTGCTTCGAGTTCTTTCTCGAGCGGCTGAACTCGCGCCACGTGGAGCGGAACCGGGGGCGGATCCCCTCCGTTTTCCAGGGCGTGTTCGACCGGGAGACCTTCGACAAGGCCAACGACTACACCCTGGCCAAGTCCGCCCTGGGCCGCCGCGAGATCGTGTACGACGCCGTCGTTCTCGGACTGGTCCTCGCCTTCGCCGTCATTCCGTGGCTCTACGGCCTGCTCTCGGACTGGATCGGGTTCGGCCTCTGGGGCCAGTCGCTCGTTTTCGTGAGCGTTCTGTTCCTGCTCTCCCTGCCGGGTCTTCCCTTCGACTGGTACTCCCAGTTCCGCCTGGAGGAGTCTTTCGGTTTCAACAAGACCACGCCCCGGCTCTGGTGGTCGGACAAGCTCAAGGGGCTCCTTCTGGCATACGCCATCGGGACTCCCCTGGCCGCCCTGATTTTCTGGATCGCGGTCTCGTTTCCCGATTCGTGGTGGATTTTCGGATTCGCGGTGGTTTTCGGGTTCCAGATCCTGATGCTGGTTCTCTACCCCGTGCTCATCGTCCCCCTCTTCAACAAGCTCGAGCCCCTGGCCGACGGCGAGCTGAAGGATCGCCTCATGGCCCTCGCCGGGCGGACCGGTTTCCGCGCCAAAACCATCCAGGTCATCGACGGGAGCAAGCGCTCCTCGCACTCCAACGCCTACTTCACCGGATTCGGCCGTTTCCGGCGGATCGTACTCTTCGACACGCTCATGGAGCAGCTCGAGCCGGAACAAATCGAGGCCGTCCTCGCCCACGAGATCGGTCACTACCGCAAGGGCCACATCCCCCGCATGATCGCCGTGTCCGCCATCAGCCTCGCCTTCGGCTTCTGGGTCCTCCAGTGGCTTTCCGGACAGGACTGGTTCATGGCCGGGTTCGGATTTTCGCTCAGCCCGGTCGATTACGGGGAGATGGCGCGTTACGTGCCCGCCTTTCTCCTCTTCGTCGTGCTCGGCGGCCTGGTGACCTTCTGGACCGCCCCGCTCTTCAACTGGATGTCGCGCAAGCACGAGTTCGAGGCCGACCGCTTTGCCCGCGACGCGATGGGTTCGTCCCGCCCGCTCATTTCGGCCCTCCGGGCCATGTACAAAAAGAACCTGGGCAATCTGATCCCGCACCCCAGCTACAGCCGCTTCCACTATTCGCATCCCACCCTGCGGGAGAGGGAGAAAAGCCTGCGCTCCGGCGAACCGGGCGCGGACACCGCGGTCGCGGGGGAGGCCGGGGCATGAGGCGCGTCGCTCTTCTGCTCCTGCTCGCCCTGGGCTCCGCCACATCCGCCGGGGCGGAGGACATCCGCGTGGCCACCATGAACCTGTGGAACTACCTCGTACAGGACCGCCGGGTCGAAGGCCGCTGGATGCCCGACTACCCGAAGCCCGAAAAAGAAAAAACCGCCCTGCGACGGGCGGTCGTTGAAATCGATCCGGACATCCTGGCCCTCCAGGAGATGGGGCCCGCGCCGTTCCTGCGCGAGTTTCAACAGGATTTGGCCGCGGACGGGGTGGATTACCCCCACGCCGTCCACTTCCAGGCGGTTGACGAAGACCGCCACCTCGCCGTGCTCTCGAAAATCGCTCCGGTCGAGGTTCTCCGGCACGAAGAAATGGACTTCCCCTATTTCGGAGAGCGGCTTCGAATGAAGCGCGGACTTCTCGAAGTGGTGTTCCCGGTTCCCGGATCGGACGGAGCGACCTGGAGCCTGTTCGTCGTCCACCTGAAAAGCCGCTGGTCCGATCAGCCCGACGATCCCGGATCACAGGAACGGCGGACCAAAGAGGCCCAAGCCGCCCGCGACCGCATTCTCGAACGCTTCCCGGAGGCGGAGGGCCTCTACCTCATCGCCGGGGATTTCAACGACCACCGCGACAGCGCCCCGCTCCGCCGTTTCCTGAAACGGGGCGACGTGGAAATCTCCCGCATTGTCGAGGCCTTCGATACCCGGCGGGAAAAGTGGACCTACTTTTACAAGAAAAAGGAAATCTACGAACGGGTCGATTTCTTCCTCGCCTCACCGGTAATGAGCCGGTTTGTGATGGGAGAGGGAACGGTCTTCGACCCGCGCTACGTGCGGGAGGGCACGGACCACCGCCCCGTTTATCTCGATTTGAGATTGGAAAAGGATCCCGCCGGACCGGTGCCGGAATAAGATCCATGCCACAAAAGAAGAAGGAGGGTGAACACTCCTGTCCACCGCCTTTCGCATCTATGACGGGGGGACACTCCTGTCCACCGCCTTTCGCATCCATGGCGGGGAGGGTGGACACTCCGGATGTAGCCATGAATCCGGCCGATGAGCGTGGAATTGTCGAGGGCTTTTGTTCACGTCGTGCTGGTTTCATTTTACCACCCCTTCCCTTCGGTCATTGGAGACACTGAGACACAAAGTTTTGTTTTCCTGTGCTCCGTGCCTTCGGCGACTTGTCCGCAGTAGCTTGAAAAGCGAAGGGGGAGCGGGTGGTGATGATTTTCATTTTTCTTTCCTACTTGAGGCCAGGCGACCCAGCCCGTGGATTTTGAAGTTCTGTGGGTTGTCGATTCAACGCCCCTTCAAAAACCAGCGATTTTTTCTTCAAGGAGAAGTCCAAAGAATGTTCCGATGCCAAAACCCGGAAAAACTGCTGTGCCGAAAAACAATCGACCCTACTACAGAAGGGCGTAACCCCTGGATGATCGTGCCTATTGGGTTGTATTCGCTAATGGTTTGCATCTTGCCTGTAGGATGTCGTGGCTTGGCGACAAAGGCGTTACCCGCTGTTGCCGGCTTCGATTTGTTCTGCCTTTGATAAGTATTTGATCATGATCAACTCGAATGGTGCTCCACGAATCACAAACCCTCCGGAATCGATGAATCCCGCCTTCCGGAAAAAACTCTGGCCGTCCTCGTTGGATTGGGTCGAAGTGAGAATCATCTTATCATTCTTTGCTTTTGTCTCTTCTTCCAAGCGTGCAAGTAAGCGCGATGCCCGACCTTCGCGACGGAATCCCTCTTCTACCCAGATCAAATCGATAAACGGCAGGTAGCCCCAGAACCAAGAATAGCGCAATAATCCAGTAATCTGCCCACTTTCATCGCACACAATAATCTCGTGACGGGAAATCTTTTCATGGAGTTTTTCGTGATCGGGAAACCAGTCGACATAAATCAGTTGATCCCAGTCCTGCTCCTCCGCAAATCTAATCTGGGGGTCTACTTTCATTTTTTCTGCAGAACGTTAAGAGGAGGCATGGAGAGTAGCGCCGCAGCGCTACTCGGAATTGCCTCCCTCGTCTGGTTGGTATATAATTAGGATAGAATAAACAGACACATTCCCGTGATCGTCGGAACGGAGCAATATTTCCGAAACATCTTCATTCGGACTGCCTTTGAAGCAAACTGCCACATCGCCGCCGAGTAATTCTGGAAAATGCTGAATCACTCTACCATCTAAGTCTAATACGCGAACGGAATATATTTCATGGCACATACATAGACCCTTCACCGGTGAAATAACGAAAGATCCCAACCCTGCAGGGCCAAGCAGGATATGTTCAACGAATTGAGTCCCAGATGGTTCGCTCACAACTTTCCATTCATTCTCAGTTGATTGTGTTGCGAAGCTTGCTCCTTTCACAGGAGGTGGCAATGTTGGTGCTGCAAATGGGTCGTTGTTCCCGGAATCATTCCTTATTTCATCAACACTCGGCATACCGAATTCATTCGTCGATGACTCATTGTTAAAAACTTCAGCAACATAGACCCGAATTTTTGACCGAAACGGGGATGCCGGGAGATCGAGCATTTCAAGCTCTTCCCAGTAAAGACCTCTCGCTGTATCCAATGCAAAATTGTTCAAAAGTTCTGCATGCATCCGAGTTCCGTAAGGAATTATTTCAACATAATTACCGGAGATTATGATTTTGCCGTGCCTTGTTTCGTACAGCACTTTTCGACTTGGATATCGATGAGCCTCTTGTTGCATTTCTCTAAACTCTCGAGAGCCGAATATCCTTTCGCCTGGAATTTTCGCGACGCCATCAACTATTGCAACGCCTTCTGGAAGTGAAAACAAAATTTGAAGAGGAAGTAGAAAGAGTAGTATTGAGAACCTTTTCATTTTACCAACGTAGAGCTGTATCATGGAGTGGAGCGCGAAGCGCGGAACGGAATTGATACCAGTGTCTGGTGTGTGCCCGGCATGGGCGCGTTGTAATCGGGTTAAAGTCCCGTGTATTATGAACCTGGATAAAATACAGATACTAGACTATGGCAACTGCAAAGTCGTGAGGC
>CAZDRT010000075.1:0-14897 GCA_964507815.1 uncultured Puniceicoccaceae bacterium | reverse complement strand
CCGGAAAACGCGGCCACCTGCCAGATCAGCTTCCGCAGGTACTCCTTCTCCCGCGGTCCGAACCACTTCTCCCCGTTCACCGTCCGGCTCATCAGGTGATAGTAAGCCTGAACGCCTTCGCCAAATTTAATTCTCAATCGATGTCGTCGTTTTTTCATATCCTGTTGTCGTTTCCGTTGTATTTTCATAACCCAAGAATTTCGGAAATTCTCCTGGGATGCAACCTAAAAGTTGTCTGGTCTAAAAATGCAACCTTAAAATTGTCTGCTTGCAAAATATTTTCTACGGAAATTTTGCGCCGCTACCCCGCCCGGCGGATCGCCGTCACTGTGCCATGCACCCCTAGTAGGTCTTTGAAATAGCTGCCCGCCTCGTGGGGCCAGGGCCGATCGGCCAGTTCCCAGGCGGGATGGGTTTCGATGGACCCGCGGCTCCATTCGTGGAAGGCCGGATGGTCGGTGCGGAAATAAAGTTCGCCGCCCGGCTCGGTCCGGGCGGCGATCCGGTCGAGGACGGACGGTCCGGTCAGGCGGTTTTTCGCGTGGCGCTTTTTCGGCCAGGGATCCGGATGCAACAGGAACACCCGGTGGATCGGTCGGTCGGCAGGCCAGGCTTCGAGGGTTTCGGCGGCCTCGGCTTTGAAAAACCGGACGTTGGCCAGGCCGCGCCGCTCCGCCTTCCGGTCCGCGAGACGAATGCGCCGGGAGAGCAGATCGACCCCCACCAGGCGGCTTCCGGGCGAGCGTTCGGCGAGCGAGACCAGCCAGTGCCCGTGCCCGCAGCCGATCTCGAGGACACGCTCTCCGCCGGATTCCCCGAGAAATTCGTCCAACGCGACCGCAAGAGCCTCGACCCGCCCGGCCCGGCGGGCCTCCGCGAGCTTTCGTCCTTCGTCGCTCATCGGCCCTCCCCTCTCCGGGCCGGGCAGGGAAACACGCAGAGGAAGCGCGACCCATTCGGATTCCGGGAGAGCACCCGCACGTTGCCCCCGTGGGCGAGCATGGCGTGGCGGACGATGCTCAACCCGAGACCGGTGCCTCCGGTCCGGCTCGACCGCCCCTTGTCGAGCCGGTAGAAGCGCTGGAAAATCCGGTCCCGCGCCCGGTCGGGTATGCCCACTCCGTCGTCCTCGACGACCATCTCGACAAGGCCGTTCTCCCCGTCCTCCCGGAGGTTGATTCCGACAAAGGTGAGGGTCTCGCCGTAGCGGTAGGCGTTATCGACGAGATTGGTGAGAATGCGACCGAAGTACACCGCGTCGATATCGGCTTCGACGGGCGTCGCGGGCAGGGAGAGGCGGAGGGGGATTTCCCGGTTGGCGGTCCGCCGGTACTCCGCGGCGAAGGTCTCGATTTCGTGCCGGAGATCGCACCGCCGGAGATTGAGTTCGAGGGTGCCCGATTCGAGTCGGGAGAGGGCGAGCAAATCCTCTACCAGAGCGGAGAGCCGCCGGGTGTTTCGGTGGATCTTTTCGACGAATCGCGCGGTCTGGTCGGGGCTCAGCCGGGGGAGATCTTCGTGGAGGGTTTCGGCGAATCCCTTAATCACGGTGATCGGCGTGCGCAATTCGTGGGAAACATTCGCCGCGAAATCCCGGCGGATCGCCTCGAGCCGCTTGACCGTGGTGATGTCGTTGATGAGGAAGAGGCTCAGTCCGCCCTCCGCCTCCGCGCCGAGCGGTGCCCCCGAGATCTCGAGCCAGGCGGCTTTGCCGAGCAGATCGACCTCGATCTGCCGCCGCCCGTAAAACCCCCCTTTTCTCACTTGGGCGATGAGGTCGTTGAACTCCGGATGGTGGATGAAACGCTCGACCCGGCGCCCGACCAGGGTCGTCCCCTCGTTGAGGAGCCGCTCCGCCGCCGCGTTGGCGACGAGAACACGGTTCTCCGAATCCAGAACCAGGGCACCTTCGCGCATATTGCGGAAGGTGGTCTTGATCTGCTCCATCTGGGTGGCGCTGCGGGCGAGAACGGCGGCCCGCTCCTCCATCTTCACGCGGATGACGGCCAGCAGTTCGTCGAGTCCCATTTCCGAAGCCAGGTGGCGGTCCGCCTCGAGGAGAAGGTCCCGGTCGCTCTCCACGGCCTGCCGGAGATCGGCGATGAGGCGACGCCCGCGCCGCCACCGTTTCTCGTACAGCCAGACCATGATAACGATGGCCGCGATGAGCAGAAACGACAACAAGGAAACTTCCTCCAAACGGGCAACGCCCTTTCCTATCCTTTCTCCGGGGGAGTTTCCAACAGGCGATAGCCCGCGCCCCGCACCGTCTGAAGCATCCCCGAGCAGGAACCCAGCTTTTCCCGCAAACGGCGGATGTGTGTGTCCACGGTGCGCGTTTCCGTATCCGACTCGTAGTTCCACACCCGGGCGAGCAATCTCTCCCGCGAAATAATCTGGTGGGGGTTCTCCATAAGAACCAACAGGAGCTTGAACTCCGTCAGCGTCAGGCCAACGGAGGCACCCGCCACCTCGACATGATGAAGGTCCTTGTCGGCGACCAGACTTCCGAATTCGATCCGCCGACCCTCGGCGTTCCTGGCGGCATCCGCCCGCTTGAGGACGGCGCGGATGCGCAGGACGAGTTCCCGGGAATCAAAGGGTTTGGCCACGTAGTCATCGACCCCGGTCTCGAGCCCCCTGATCCGGTCCTCGGCCTCCCCGCGGGCGGTCAACAGGATGACCGGAACCCGGCGGAGTTCGCGGTCGGCCTTCAGCGTGTGGCAGATCTGCAGGCCGCTCAGCTCGGGCATCATGACGTCGAGGAGAATGAGGTCGGGGCGCACCCCGCGCACGGCACCCACCGCTTTCGTGGCCTCATTGACCACGCTCACCCGGAAGCCCGCGCTCTCGAGCTGGTACGTCAGAAGGTCGGTCGTGTCCTTCTCGTCATCCACGACGAGGACGCGGGCGGCTCCTTCGGTGTTCATGATCGTGCGGAATTCCCTAACGAAAAAGGGGAGTCCTCCGCGAATGGCAACCCTTATGTCGGGATTGGTTGGCCGTTTCTCACCGGTGGTCCCAGGGGAAACGGTAGTCCTCCTTCTCCTTGTCCCAGACTTCGTAGGGTTCGAAGATTTTGCCGGGATTGAGAATGCCGTTGGGATCGAGGGCCTTCTTGATGCGCCGCATGGCGGCGATCTCGGCCGGGGCGAGCTGGAGATCGAGGAAGGGGGTTTTCGCCAGACCGACTCCGTGTTCCCCGCTGATGGCCCCCCCCAGGGCGACCACCTTCTCCATGAGTTCGCCGACCGCCGCCCGGGCGCGGGCGGCTTCGGCGGGGTCCTCCTTGTGGAACATGAGGTTGACGTGGAGATTGCCGTCGCCCGCATGGCCGAAGACCGCGATGGAGACCCGGTGCCGCTCACGGATGGCCGCCACCGCGTCGATCAAGTCGGCCTGCCGGTCGATGGGCACGACGACATCCTCGTTCAGCTTGCTGTCGCCCAGCTCGAACATGGCACTGGAGCAGGCGCGGCGGATGTCCCACAATTTCGCCGCGTCCTCGTCGGAGGGAGCGGGGCGGAAGGCCTCGGCCCGCTCGCGGACCCATTCCAGCACCTTTTCCCGCGAGGCTTCGACCTCGCCCGCCGAGCCGTCCAACTGCAAAAGGAGAAGGCTCCGTCCGGGCATGCCCTCGAAAACGGGATGTCCGAAGGCGGCCTCGGCCCCCCGGACGCTGGGCCGGTCGAGGAATTCGAGAACCGCCGGCCCGAGACCCGTTTCGACCGCCTCCCGAACCGCGTCGAGGGCGGTCCGCTCGTCGGGGAAGGCGGCCAGAAGGCTCCAAACCGCTTCGGGAGCGGGGATCAGGCGCAGCGTGGCACCGGTCACCACCCCGAGAGTTCCCTCGCTGCCGATCCAGAGGTCGCGGAGGTTGTAGCCCGTGGCGAACTTCTTGACGTCGCGTCCGAACTTCACCGCCTCGCCGGTCGGCAGGTAGCCGCTCAGAGCCACGACGTAGTCGCGGGTGACCCCGTACTTCAGGCACCGCATCCCCCCGGCGTTGCAGGCGATGTTGCCGCCGATCGTGCAGTAGCGGATTGAGGACGGATCCGGAGGGTAGAAAAGACCTTCCGCCCGCGCCCGCTCCTGGAGGTCGGAGACAATGACCCCGGGGCCGGCGTGGGCGAAGCGGTTGACGGAATCAATCCGGAGATCCGCCAGCTTTTCCATGAGGAGAACCCATCCTCCCCGGGCCGGGCTGGCGGATCCGGTCAGCGAAGATCCACCGCCCCGGGTGGTCACGGGAACCTTGTGGGCGTTCGCAAGTCGCAGCACTTCGCCGACCTGCTCCGGAGCATCGATCACGATGTCAGCCTCGTGGGCGAAGGCCAGCCGCATTCCGTCGAAGGAATGCCGGTAAAGAGAGTCCGGATCGGTCCGCACCCGTTCGCCGAGGGCGGCGCGCAACGCTTTCAATGAATCAGCTTCCCGCATGGGTCACCCTCCCAACCTCATGTGCCGAACAACCGGTCTCCGAAATCCCCGAGGCCCGGGCGGATGTAGCGTTTTCCGTCGAGTTCGCGGTCAACGGAGGCGGTGATCACGGGGATTCGGGGATGCTTGCGATGGACCTCGTCGATGCCTTCCGGGGCGGCGAGAACCGAGACGAGGATGATTCGGGCGGCTTCCGCATCGGCGAGAATATCGAGGGCGCGGCAGGCCGAGCCGCCGGTGGCGAGCATCGGATCGATCAAAAAAACACAGGCTCCGGCGAGCCCGGGCAACTTGCAGTAGTAAGCGCTGGCCCGGGCGGTTTCCTCGTCCCTCTCGAGTCCGATGGTCCCCACGCTCGCCTGCGGGAGAAGCTGGAGGAAAGACGACAGCATCCCGAGGCCCGCCCGGAGAATGGGCACTACGACTATTGGCGTTTCGATGGTGCGGCCGTCGGCCTCCTCCAGAGGTGTCGCGACCCGCCGGGGGACGGTCGGGAGCGCGGCGGAGGCCTCCAGGGCGAGGGCGAGGGAGATGCGGTCGCAGAGGGAGCGGAACTCGGCCTGCCCCGTCGTCCGGTCGCGCAGCCGGGTGAGCAGGTCGGCGGCGAGCGGGTGGTCGATGCAGTTGACCGCCTTCACAGAAGCTCTTTCCCGATTTTGCGCCGGAGAGCGGCGGCGATGCGCTCCTTCCGCCCCTCGTAGCCGCCGTGGAACCCCGGCATGCGGGCGATCCAATCGTAAACGGTCTCCGCCTGGCCCGGCGGGAGCACGGGTTTGTGGGCGGACGCTTTTTCAAAGGAATCGACGATGCGCCCGGCGATGTCGGCGATCATCCCGGCGGCGCGACGCCCGCTGAGACCGGTCGCCATGAACTCCGGCGGACCCTCCTCCGGCTCCGGCCGCGCGGCGTTCTGGTAGAGCGACATGGCGTCGAGGAGAACGACCTCCGTGCGGGGATAGAAACTGGCCATGAGATTCCACGGATGCAGATCCTGGTCCCCCTTGGCCCGGAAGTCGGAGCGCACGACCACGGAGGGAATGTCGGCGAACTTGGCGAACATGAACTCGACCACGGTGCCCGAATCCAGTTCGGATCCGTCGAAATGAAAGAGGGCCAGGTCGCAGTCGAGCAGACAGAGGATGTCGTTGTCGCGGATGCCGTGCGGCGGGGTGTCCCGCTGCTCCAGGTTCTGCGGGAGGACGGGGAGCAACCGGCCGGAAGAAGCCTCGTGGACGGCCTCGGCGAGAAGGGCGTTCCCGGCGAGGTGCTTCGAATCAAACAAATCGCCGGCGAAGTAGAAGGTTTTCGGTTCGTTCATAAGGGGGAAGTTTTCCGGTTCTACGAGGAAAAGAAAGGGCGGTCAATCCGTCGTCCCTTCGACGGCCTCGAGAAGGCGGGCGGCCTCCTGCACGTCCTTGTCGCCGCGCCCGCTCAGGTTGACACAGAGAATTTCGCCGGGATCCATCTCCGGCGCCCGGCGGATGGCGTAGGCCAGACCGTGGGCGGTTTCCAGCGCGGGGATGATGCCCTCCCGGCGGCTGAGGAGCTGAAAGGCCGCCAGGCATTCGTCGTCGCTCGCACTCGCGTAGGTGATCCGCCCCAATGAGCGGTAGAACGCGTGTTCGGGCCCGACCGCGGCGTAATCGAGTCCGGCGGAAACGGAGTGGGTCTTCTCGATCTGCCCGTCCCCGTTCTGGAGAATCCAGGTCTTGCACCCCTGGAGGACGCCGAGCCGCCCGCCCGAAAACCGCGCCGCGTGGGAGCCCGGATCGGTTCCCCTGCCGCCGGCCTCCACCCCGACCAGCCGGACTTCCGGATCGGAAAGAAAATCGAAGAAAAACCCGATGGCGTTGCTGCCGCCGCCCACGCAGGCGGCCATCTCGTCGGGGAGCCGCCCCACCGTCTCGAGCATCTGGCGGCGGGTCTCCCGGCCGATCACCCGGTGGAAATCGCGGACCATCATCGGGTACGGGTGGGATCCGAGGGCGGACCCGAGCACGTAATGGGTGTTCCGCGAGTTCGCGACCCAATCCCGCATGGCCTCGTTGACGGCGTCCTTGAGCGTGCGCTGGCCCGCTTCCACCCCGCGCACCTCCGCCCCGCAGAGGCGCATCCGGTACACGTTGAGGGCCTGGCGCCGCATATCCTCGGCCCCCATGTAAATGACGCACTCCATCCCGAACCGCGCGCACCCGGCGGCGGTCGCGATCCCGTGCTGCCCGGCACCGGTTTCGGCGATAATCCGGGACTTCCCCATGCGGCGGGCGAGGAGAAGCTGACCGACCACGTTGTTGATCTTATGGGCCCCCGTGTGGAGAAGGTCCTCCCGTTTCAAATAGATGCGCGCTCCGCCCAGCGATTCGGTCAGCCGCTCGGCGAGATAAAGGGGGGTGGGCCGTCCGGCGAATTCCCGCCACTCCCGCTCCAGCGCCCGCTGGAACTCCGGATCCGCCGACGCCCCGGCGTAGGCATCCCGCAGCTCGGCCAGCGGGGTGACGAGGGTTTCCGGCACAAAGGATCCCCCGAACTCCCCGAAACGACCCGAGGCATCGGGAAACGAGGTGGGATCGGCAATGGTGGACTCGGCGACTGGCATGGAGACGATTCTTCCGATTTTTCCGCTTCGGTCAATTCGCGGGATCGACTTTCGGCACGGCCTCATCGCTGATGCAAGATCGGTGAAGAAAGAATGGTAGATGCGGGTCTTGGTACGGCACTCTTCGGCCTCTCCCCCGTGGCCGGTGGCCTTCAGGCCCCGGTGCGCAACGGAGGAGAGGTGCCGCTTGGCCGTGCGGTGGCGGCGGCACCGGTGCGGAACTCCACGGCCATTCCGGGCAAGGCTGAAGCCATGCCCCACGGGGAATCCCGAGGTAGTCTTCCCTACACCGAAGCTAAAAATACTTTTCCGGGAGTTTGCTCAATTTTCGCTTAATTCATTACAAACGAAAATTTTAAGATTTATTATTCATCGGTGGCGGCACGGCCTTGAGGATCAGCAGGGTCATATCATCGGCCGGCGGGCCCCCGCCCGTGAAACGCTCCACCGCGTTGAGGAGGGAATCCTTCACCTCCGCGGCGGACCGGTCCCCCGCCTTCCGGACGGCGTCCATAAGGCGCGCCGTCGAAAACTCGACGCCGTCCGGATTCGTCCGCTCGGTGATGCCGTCCGTAAACAAAACGAAAACCCCGCCCGGACGAAAGGGGACCGTGACGGATTCGAGCACCGGGTCGAAAATCTCCGGGGGCACCATGCCGATGGCCATGCCCTCCGATTCCACCGTCCGGCAATGGGATGGACGGCCCTCCGGAGAGACCTCGAGAAGCACCGGCAGTTCGTGTCCGGCCCGGGCGATCGAAATCTCTCCGGCGGCCGGATCGAGGACGGCATAGACCATGGTCACGAACATCTCGGCCCGGATTTCCTCCAAAATCTCCCGGTTCATCCGCGAAAGCACCTCGCCGGGAGCCGCTCCGTCCCGGGCGATGTGGACGAAAGCCGTCTGGCAGATCGCCATGAGCAGCGAAGCGGCCACCCCTTTTCCCGAAACATCGGCGATGACGAGGCCGAGCCTCCCGCCCGGAAGCTCGATCACGTTGTACAAATCCCCGCCCACCCGCTGGGCGGTCTCGTAAACGGCGGCCACCTCGAACCCGGGCACCTCGGGCAGCTTCCGGGGAAGAAGCATCCCCTGCACGTTCGCCGCGAGGGAAAGATCGAGATCGAGCCGCTGCCGCTCCATCTGGAGATGGATCTGATCGGCGTTGTGGATGGCCAGGGCGGCCTGCTCCCCCAGGGAGGCGACGAGGGAGAAATCCGTCTGCGAAAATCCCATTCCCTCGGAGGAATTAACCACCGCGATCACACCGAGAAAACGCTTCCGGAAAAACATGGGCACGGCGAGCAGGGCGTTCACCCGGAGGGCCGGGTCCTCGTGCCGGACGACGCGGGGGTCGTTGGCGGCCTCGTTGACCAGAATCGGTTTTCCGGTGGCGGCCACCTCCCCGATCACCCCCTCCCCGACATCCACCTCGCCCACGGAAAAGTTTTTCCGGAGAAAACCAGCGCGGGTGCCCAGCCGCTCCCCGCCCTCCGGCGGAAGGGGGTGCGGCGGCGGGAAAAGCCCCTCGACCGCCGCCGCCCGCAGTTTCCGTTCCCCGGCGGGGACGAAAAGGCAGCCGCTCACCGCACCGGTCCCGAGAACGGCCGCGTGGATGATCCGCCGGTAGAGATCGTGGCGGGGCGACTCCTCGCCCACCCCTTCGACGAGATTGTGCATGAATTCCAGAACCAGGGTCTTCTCCTGCTCGAGCCGCTCCTTCTCCTCCGACAGCAAGCGCGCGTTCTGCCGATAGTAGAGCACGACCACCCATGCGGCGACCGCCATGACCAAAACGCCTGACAGGAAAGCAAACACTGTCGCGATCCTTTCCGCTTTCAGCCACTCTGGCAAAACCAATCCGCCGGCGAATTGCGGCGGTTCCGTCCGGATCGCCGGCGCGGTTGCCGCGTCGCCCCCGTGGTCGCGGGGCTTGCCCCTCGATCCGAAGGTTGTGGTGGCTGCGGACACCACCGAACCTCCCGGGACCGACACCGGGCAACCGTGGAAATCAGTGTCCGTTGCCCGTGCCGCCGGGGATCGGAGGGCAACCGTCTTCACCCCTCCGGGGCTTCGCCGGCCAAGAGCCCACCGACCACGCTTGTCCCGGGTGTGACGGCGGGTCCCGGCGGTCGAAAAAAGAGGGGGCCCGGTGAAAACCCCTAAACACCGGGCCCCGATCGAAGGGACTTTTGCCCCGCGATGATCAATCCTGCACGATTGATTACAACATCGATAAGCATCTCCCATGCCAGTTTCATCCAAATATTCTCCGATTTCATCGGGGCGGGGGGGGCAGGGTGTAACCACAAGTGCGTGGAGGGAGTCTCAGACCTTCCGTTTTCTCTGGATGGCGAGGAGGACCCCGCTGCTCAGGATCACCGTGAGGGTGGCCATGACCATGGCGTTCGAGAGATTGCCCTGGTCGAACTCGTTGAAGAGGTAGCTGCCAACCGTTTCGACGCCGGGCGGGAGGAGGATGATGGAGGCGACCCAGTCCCGCATGCAGACAACGAAGGTGAGCGCCCAGGCCACGAACAGCGAGGGGCGCAGCAGCGGGAAAACGACCGACCAGAGGATGCGCGGGCGGCTGGCCCCGAGGGAGGCGGCCGCGTCCTCGAGGTTTTTTCCGACCTGGCTCATGCCCGCGCTGCCGTACCGGAGGGCGTCGCTCTGGTAGAGAGCCAGGTAGGCGAGGAAGAGGATCCAGATCGTGTTGTAGATTTCGAAAAGGATCCACGGGGCGTTCCAGGCCATGATGAAGGCGATGGCCACGACGATGTTGGGCACCACCCGGGGAAGGAGTCCGAGGGCGTCGGCGAAGCGGCCGGCCTTGCCCGGA
Organism: uncultured Puniceicoccaceae bacterium; assembly: GCA_964507815.1. Lineage (GTDB taxonomy): Bacteria > Verrucomicrobiota > Verrucomicrobiia > Opitutales > Puniceicoccaceae > Puniceicoccus. The sequence continues at coordinate 5,018 of CAZDRT010000075.1, read as the reverse complement.
AACCGGTGGATGGCGTAGGCGGCGATCCCTCCGACCACGGTGCAGACCGTGGCGGCGCCGACGCTCAGGCCGAGGGAGGTCAGGAGTGCCTCGACGCCCCGGCTGCCGGGGGCGAAGAAGCCGGTGTAGTTCGCGAAGGTCAGGCCGGGCAGCCCGCCGGCGTTCCACGTATCGACCAGACTGGCCAGGACGATGGCCGCGTTGGGCACGCCGACTCCGATCACGAAAAGAAATCCGAAATAGGCCCAGGCCAGAATCTTTTGGGCCGGGCGCAGGGATCGTTCGCGGATCACTCCGAGCCGGGACCGGATCAGGGCCTGCCGGGCGAGGATGCGGCGGCTGACCGAGACGAGGGCGATGGCGATCAGGCAGAGCAGTCCGGAGAGTGCCGTGGCCAGCGGAAAGTCGATCGGCCAGCTCGTGACGAGATGGTAGATCTCGGACGGCAGCAGCGGGAGGTTCGCCCGCGGCCCCATGATGGCGGGAACCCCGAAGTTCGCGATCGCTTCGAGAAAGACGAGGATGCCCGCGTTGAGAATGGCCGGGAGGAGGAGTGGCAGGAGGATCCAGCGGAAAACCTGCCCGCGCGAGGCCCCGAGGCTTGCGGCGGCATCCTCGAGGCGGTTGGGCAGCGTGCGGAGGATCGCCTCGGTGGCCAGGGCGACCGCCCCGAAGGAGACGACCGCCATGACGAAGGTCACGCCCCAGAACCCGAAGAAAAGGTTGCGGATCCACTCGGGTACTCCCCCCGGCAGGGAGTCCGCGAAGCCGCCCTCCTGCATGACCAGGATGTAGGCGAGGGCGTTGATGTAGGCCGGTGCCATCACCGGGATCAGCAGGATGATGCGGGCGAGCGGCTTGGCGGGCAGGTTGGTCCGGGCGAGCAACCACCCCGCCGGCACCCCGAGCACCCAGGCGACCCCGGTCGTCGCCCCGGCCCAGAGAATCGAGTTGCCGATCATGCCGAGGATGTCGTCGGTCTGGAAAATGCGGAGGTAGTCCGATCCAAACCCCGCCAGCGACCCCTGGTACAGGTTGGGGAAGAGGCTTTGCAGAAAGAGGAACCCGACCGGATAGCCGACCGTGACGAGGACGAAGCCGATGGCCAGGATGAGCGGCCAGCGCCGCAGGCAGTTTTGCGCGAGGGAAGCCATGGAATCAATCGATGCGCGCCCTCTCGATCTCGCGCTGGAAGCGGCGGAGGACCCGCGGCATGATGGCCAGGCCCTCGCGGATGTCCTGCGGCATGATCTCGAACGAGCCGGCCGCCGCCCGGACGGGTGCCGGGGGAATGTCTCGGCGGGCCGGGATCAAAAAGACGTCCGCGACCGCCTGCTGGACCGTCGGCGAGAGGTAGAAATCGACGAACTTTTCCGCCGTTTCCTTCCGCGGGCTCGACGCGAGAATGGCGATGGGCCGGTTGATCCGCGGCGATCCGCTCGGAGGATAGTGCATCCGCAGCGGTTCGCCGCGCTCGATCTGGCGAAAGACGAGATAATCGACCGCCGCGAAAACAGCGTCGAAAGCGCCGGTGTTGAGACCGCCGAGGGCCTGGTTGTTCGCCCCGGTGATGGCCAGCCCGGCCCGGCGGGCGCGCAGGAAATCATCCCACCCGGTCACGGGATGATTCTCGAAGTAGGCCAGCACGAAGTCGGCGGCCGATCCGGACTGGCTCGGCGAGGGCATGACCGCCCGGCCCGGAAAGGTGCCGTCGAAAAAATCGCTCCAATCCAGCCCCTCCGCGTCGAAGGAAGCGCGCAGGGCGATCCCGACCGCCGCCGATCCGGTGATGTGGTAGTACCCTTCGGGATCGTGGAGGTCGGCGGGCGTCGCCGCCGCGTTCGGCGGGTGGTGCGGGTGGAGGCGTCCGCCCTCCTTGAGCGCCTCGGCGGCGATCTGGCTGGCGAAGACGACGACATCGGCCTGCGGGTTCCACTTCTCGGCCTCCAGCTTCGCCATAAGGCTGCCGGTCGTCGCACTCGAGAGACGAACGGGGATACCGGTCTCGGCGGTAAAGGCGGCACTGGCCGCCTCGGCGAGCGGCCGGGGGCCGGACGAGTAGAAGACCAGCGCCTCCGGCTCCGATCCATCCCCGCAGCCGGAAAGGAAAAGGGCCGCGATGGCGAGCGATCCGGAGAGGAATCTGGAGAGGAACGGCGAGAGCCGTTTCTTCGAAGGACCAAAAAATAACGAATCCGATCCCAATCCCGTCGAAATCGCTATCGCGCTTCCGCTCCAAGCTCTTTGGTTATTTTGGGGCTTGGAGAGGAGCGGCGAGAGCCGTTTCTTAAAAGGACCAAAAAATAACGAATCCGACCCCAATCCCGTCGAAATCGCTGTCGCGCTTCCGCTCCGGGCTTTTTCGATGTTCCGCAACCGCCTCATTCCTTCGTGTAGTGGATGGCGGCGGGATCGAGTTCGATACGGACCGGCGTTTCCGGGGCGAAGGAACGCTCGGCGACGCCGGTCAGCGCCAGCCCGGAGTCGGTCCGGCAATCGATCTCGAAGCGTTCGCCGTGGTACTTGCTGCGTTCGGCCTTTCCCGAAAAGCGGACGAGGCCGTCCCGGGCGGGCCCGGGGTCCTCCTCCTTCGGGAATACGTTTACGTGGGAGGACCGCAGGGTCGCCCAGGACCGGCCGGGTTCCGCCGCTCCCCCGGCTTCGGTTAGCCACTCCGTTTCCGGAGCGCCGAGGGGGAGGACGTTGGCCACGCCGAGGAAGCGCGCGATCCGGCTCGTCTCCGGACGGCGGTAGAGCGTGGTGGGCTCGTCGAGTTGCACGATCCGCCCCGCGTCCATCACGGCGACGCGGGAGGCGATGGTCAGCGCCTCGGTCTGGTCGTGCGTCACGTAGAGGGCGGTCATCCCGAAGTTGCGGATCAGGCCGGCGATCTCGTCGCGCAGCTCCTCGCGCAGGACCGCGTCGAGGGCGCTGAGGGGTTCATCGAGCAAGAGGAGCCGGGGCTCGACGACGAGTGCCCGGGCGATCGCGACCCGCTGTTGCTGCCCACCGGAGAGGGAGGCGGGGGAGCGGTCGCCGAAATCCTCCAGGCCGACCCGTTGGAGCAATTCCCCGGCCCGGCGGTCGCGATCCGCCCGGGCGACCCCGCGGAGTTTCAGCCCGAAGGCGACGTTTTCCCCCACCGTCATGTGCGGCCACAGGCTGAAGTCCTGGAAAACCATCGAGAAGCCCCGCTCGCGGATGGGCAGGGTGATTCCCCGGTCCGGGGCGTCGAGGACCCGCCCGTCGCAGACCACTGATCCCCGGTCGCACGAGAGCAGACCCGAGATGATGTTCAGCAGGGTGGTCTTTCCGCAGCCGGACGACCCCAGGAGCGCGATGCATCCGCCCTCTTCGAGTTCGAACGAAATATCGGAAAGGACCGGCGGGCCACCGAAGCTCTTCGAGAGGCCCGAACATTGAAGAAACGCGTCCATATATCTTCGAGGAAAAGCGATTTGGCGGTATGGATAAACCATGGAATTGTTACGAATTCGTCACATAAGCCGCGATAAGGATCGCCGGCTCTTGCCAAAGGCGGCGACCCCCCGCATAAAAAGCGGATGATACGAGTGTCTTTTTTCCTTTGGGTAGCCCTGATTCTGCCGACCGGGCTTCGTTCCGCCGAAACGACTGTCTATTACGGATACACCGGCGACTCCGGCGGGGGCGTCGCCGCCGTCGGGATCGATCCGGCGAACGGTTCCTTCGCCGACCAGCGTTCCCTTTTCGAGGTGCCGTCCTCCCTCGAGCCGGACAAGGTCCGCCTGTCCGGCGACGGATCCATTCTCGGGGTCACGCTCGTGGGTCGCGGACGGGATGCCTACGCGGTTTATGATCTCGGGTCGGAGGGTCCTCCCAAGAGGATCGCCCTCGGTTTCGAGCCCGACGAACACCGGGCCTTCGGGGACTCCTTCCTGGTCGGGGGCGCGAAGGGGCACCTCGTGATGATCGACGGCCGGACCGGGGCGATCACCGCCCGCTGGAATTCCCGCGATTCCCTTGATCCGGCCGGACACAAGGTGGAGGACATTCTCGTGTGGGACGAGATCGGCAAGGCCGCCCTGAGCTTTCAGAAGGACAGCAGAAGCGGAAAGTATCTCGGAAGCCGCCTCGTCTGGATGGACCTGCCGGACCTCGACCAATGGGTGGACCTGCCGCTCCCCCGATCCCGTGCGGATCTTCACATGAAGGGCACTTTGAAGGAAAAGGGGCCGAATCCGGAAGTCGTGCGGATCGAGCCCGCCGGAGACGCCCTGCTCCTGACTCTTGATCTGTACGGCGCTCTCTGGATCGCCGATCTGGAGGCGAGCCTCGAGGGAGAATGGCGGAATACGAGCATGGTTCCGACCGCGCCCGACGGCTCCTGGGGGCGCACCTTTCCCGACCGCGTCGGGCGCTTTCTCTTCCGGGGCGGGGTCCACTACCTGGTCATCAACTCCGGCCCCGACACTGGCTACGGCGTCTTCCGGCTGCGGGACCGCCGTTTCGTCGGGTTCCAGGAGGGGGCGACCGCCGCCGAGGAGCCGATCTACTTCCCGGAGTCCGGGCGGATCGCCACCGTTGTCTCCGGCAAGGTAAAGGCGCGCGGCAACGGGGGCCTGGACAAGCACTACGCGCCCGAGCCGCTCCTGCGGATCTTCCGGATCGACGAGTGGACGGGAGAGGGCCCCCTTCCGGAAACCACGGTCGATCTCCCCGGGCCCGGCGCCCGGATCATCGCGACCGCGCCGGACTCTTCGTTTGCAGTCGTGGCGGTCGATGCCAACGAAGCCACCGGAAGCCCCCCCTCGCTCCTCACGATTGACGTGGGAACGGGCGAAATCCAAGACCGGATCGAAGCGCTGGGGAGGGTGACTCGGCTGGAATAGGGATACGTCGAAATCGCTATCGCTCCAGCGAGACCTGAGACCTGAAAGCTGAGACCTGAAATTTTCCGCTCCGGCTTTATCGTTAATTTCCAACCTGGAGAGGAACGACGACAGTCGTTTCTACGGATCGACGACAGAATTCGGACT
>CAZDRT010000074.1:1945-15026 GCA_964507815.1 uncultured Puniceicoccaceae bacterium | reverse complement strand
TGAGCGTCGAGCCGTAGCAACCGAGGTCGCCGTAGCCGAGGTCGTCGCAGTTGATAAGGATGATATTGGGTTTGTTCTGAGCCATAGGGAGGTGGGAAAATGCATTCCAAAGTGGGCACGATGGATATTTTGAGGGTGCGTTCAGCAAAATCGGGATGCAATAGTAAAAGTGAGAGGTGGAGTAGTGGAGTGGTGCCCGTCCTTCGCTTTTCAAGCTACGGAGGGTCTCCGCTTCGCTTCGCTTCGAGAGTGTTGGAGTGTTGGAGTTGTGGAGACCTGAAACCTGAGACGCCATTCAGGAAAAATCCTGACAACGGCAACTGCCTGCTCGCTATTTGAGCTTCGGTGGCGGTCGACCGCCGATTCGAACACTTCTGGCAGGCGCGACGGCGGCTAAAGCGCGCCGCTCCCGAAAGCAACCGAATCCCGGAGTTTTGTAGATGTGTTATTATTTGGATTGAAGAGTGACGATTGTTGATTTTGGGGAACGCATGGGTACTTCAGAGACGAAGAGGGTTCGTTTTTGCGCGTTTGTCAAAGCCGCAGAGTGGGGGAGCCGCCCCTGGCTGGAAAACGATATCCGACAATTGTAGGATAGCTTCCGGTTGGAAAAAGATTTACTTTCTCAACTTTCGAATTTTCTGTCCAGGTAACTCTCGCCTTTTAATTTTCCCTCCACCTTCGTTTCCCCTGCAAAAAATGCGTCTTTTTGTTTCCGGTCTCAGCTTGAAAGTGCTGGGCTTCGCTTTTGCCGGGCTTTGTTTTTGCGGCTGGATGGTGTCCACCGCCACCGGGCCGCTGGGCTGGCAGCGCGGGGCCGGGGTGGCGGTGCTGGCCATGGCGGCGTTGGCGTTTTTCGTGCTGGTGCTGGGCCTGGGGGCCTTATGGGGGCGTCTGTTCGGGAACGCCCTGCTGAGCAAGGCGGAGCGCTTGTGCCTGGTGTATTTCCTTTTGTTTGCCACGCCCTTCATGGGGCTGGGTTTCTGGGTGCCCGCCGTTTCCACCGCATCGGCTCCGGAGCGGCGCGGGGCTTGGGCACTCTCGGATCTTTTTCCCGAGCAGTTGAGCCCGGTGGGCCCGAATCTTCTTGCGCCCGGGCGCGTTGACTTGGCCGAGCGGATCGAGATTCGCGCGGGGGAGGGGAGCGTCGGCGCGGAGGCGGACGGGCCTTTGCTCGCACTTGGGACGGAGTCGGGCGAAGGGGCGGTCGCCGTGCTTCCGCTCGCGTTGGTGGCCGACGGTCTTTTTTACAATACCAACTACCGGTTCTCGGCCCGCTTCCGTTTTGAGGGACCGCGTTCCACTAACTGGGTGGTCCGCCTGCGCCCCGACGCCGAGGGCGCGAGTGCCCTGGATCTGGTGCGCGGGCGCGGGCCACAGATGGGGGATATCACCGGGCCGGAGGGGTATCATCGGGCCGGGAGCTACGGGTTTTCGCTGCCCGGGGGAGCCGCCGAGAACGTTCTTCTGGAGGTCGAGGTCGCCGGCCCCGGGACGCTTGCGATGACGGAGCCGCTGCTGAGTGATGTGTCGGCGTTGACCCAGTTTAAATCCGGACGCCCGATGGTCTCGCAGAGCGTGTTTGAGAGCCTCCCGGCGTCGGAGCGGGCGGGGGTTTCGGTGCGTCCGGACAATCTTTGGAGCCTGGCGGGGTTAAAGTATTTGATCGCGGGGCGCATCCCGTGGAATTTTTGGGCGACTCCGATTCTGGCCTGGCTGGTGTTCTTTGGCGCGCTGTTCGGGGGTATCTTCGCGCTGGCGGTGATCATGCGGCGGCAGTGGATCGACCGGGAGCGTTTTCCCATGCCGCTGACCTATCCCATCGTGGATTTGATCGGTCGCCCGGGGACGCCCTTGCGCGCGGTTCCGCAGGTGGCCCGAAACGGCGCGTTTTGGATGGGGTTCGCGGTCGCCGCCCTTTTTGCGACCCTGGCGATCAGCTACGCCTTTAATCCCGGGCTGCCCGATCCGCAGCCCACCATTCAGATGCGCGCCTACTTCACCGGGGCCGACTGGGGGGATACCTGGAAGTTCGCCTTTCAGGTCATTCCTTTCGTTTTCGCGGTTGGGCTGCTGCTGGAGTTGAATATTTCGCTGAGCGTGGTGATCGGCTTCCTCCTCTTCCGGCTGCAGTATTTTCTGGGCGAGCAGACCGGTTGGGCGAGCGATTCGGACTATCCCTACCAGGCGCAGCAATTCGGCGGGGCAGCCCTCGCTTACGGACTGACCCTGCTTTACTTTACCCGCCGCTATCTCATCCATACGGCAAAGATCGCGCTGCGGGGCGAGCCGCAGGCAACCATCAAAGGCACCATGAACGGCGAAGGTGAGCAAGAAGAAGCGGAGGAGGGCGACGACAAGCCCTTCGGCTACCGTTTCGGCTATGGGCTGCTCTTGCTGAGTGCGATGGTTTTTCTCGGCTGGTGCGCCTGGCTGGGGCTGGGTCTGGGCGGGGCACTGATCCTTTACGCGACTTTGCTGTTGCTGGTTTTCGTGCTGATGCGAGTGCGGGCGGAGTGCGGGATTCCCCTTTCCCTTTTGGGAAATCCAAACGCGGCGCTGCTGCTGGTGCCAGTGGCGGGGGGGCTTGGCTTTCTTGGGGCGGAGGCTTTCGGGATGAACCACATCCTCGGCGGCATTTTGTTTGGCTTGTCGATCCTGGTGATCGCGGGCATGCAGGTGGAGTTTCTGGAACTGGCGCGGCAGTATTTGATCCGTCCCTGGCAGGTGCCCGCCACCCTGGCTTTGGCCTTGGTGGGGGGGATCGTTATCGGTGGATGGTTTTTCCTGTCCGGCCACTACGCCGAGGGTGCCGACAATGCGCCTCATGCGACCCAATACGAATACCGTGGTCAGAAATTCGCGGACATCGGAGAGCCGATGGGATCGGCCCGTCGGGTGGCCGCGGGTGAGGAGGTTTCGGCGGTGGAGCACGGCGGCAAGACGGCGGCCTTTCTGGTGGGCGGCGGCGTCATGGTGGTGTTGACGGTGCTGCGGCAGCTTTTTGCGGGGTTTTGGTTTCACCCGGTGGGCTATCTGGTCGGCCCGTTTATGCAGGTGCTGTGGGGTGGGCTGTTGCTGGCCTGGATGGTGCGCCTGCTGGTGGTAAAGCTTGGCGGGGCCGGAACGGTGCGGGAAAAGCTGCGCCCTTTCGCCATCGGGATGATCGTCGCGCTCGCGCTTTTTTACATGATCGGATTCGCCGTCAACCTCTACATCGCCCATATGAACCCCGGCCAAGCGTTGTTCATGTGGAAAATGACTCCAAATCAGTAAAGTCATGGGATTGAACGAATCAGAGCGAAAAAGCGGGAGCGCGGCGGGCCTGTTCGGCCTGGTGGCGGGCGTTGTGGCCGGACTTGCGCTGATGGTGGGCTTGCTGGCCTTTTTCGAGCCGCAGCCGCTCTTCATTGCGGGGGAGGATGCGAGCGAGGGCACGCCGGAGGCCCTGCTTGCGGCAGTCGAGGCCGGGAAGGTCGGCGCGTGGCAGGATCGCATCTTGGCCGAAGGTTCGCGCCTGGCCGGGCAACCGGCCGCGATTTGGACGGCCGGGCAAATCAAGCAGGCTTTTGAGAGCGCCGGACTCGACACCTTTGTGATCGATGCCCCGGCGGTGGTTCCGGTGACGGAAACCGCCCGCCTGACCCTGCTCGGGGGGGAGGGCGAACGGGCGGCTGAGGTGCGGCTGGAACCCTTCGCACCGAATTATATCCAGCCGGGCAATACGCCCGCGGGCGGCCTGGAGGGTGAATTACTGGTTCTCACGCCCGAGGTCTTGCGCAATCGTTCGGATTTTTCCGGGGTGATCGGGGTGATCGACGCCCGTGCCGGGAATTACGACAGCCGCATGGCCTTCGACTGGAAGCGCTACGCGCGGTTGGGCGTCGAGGCCCTGATCGTGGCGCATCCGGAGGGATGGGAGGCGGTGGACTGGCGGAAGGTGGCCGACCGCTATGCCGGGATGGTGGCCAGCGTGCCCATTAATTTTCCCCGCATGGCCGCTTCGCCGGAGATTTTCGACCACCTGGGCGAGCGGGTGAGACTGGAGCTGAATACTTTTTGGAGGGAGGTCGAGGCACCCACCATCGTCGGTATCGCGCGGGCGCGGACTCCTGCGGTCGCGGACGGCCCGCGGGAAGCGGTGGTGGTCAGCACCTACTACGACGCCACCGGAATCCTGCCGGGCGAGGCACCGGGCGCGGCCGAGGCACTGGAGGCGGGCTACTTGATTCAACTGGCGAAGGGGCTGGAGGGCGTCCAGGATCGTTTGCGGCGCGACATCGTGCTGGTCGCCGCCAGCGGGCAGTATGTGGGAGGCGTCGGGATGGACGAAGTGATCCGTTTGATGCGGTCGCGCCCGGTGAATTCCGCGCTGGTGGGCACGGTCCCGGCCGGGAGTTTTGACGACGTTGACAGCGAGGCCGCCCCTTACCGAATGGCACCGTTGCTGGAACAATCGCGGGCGAACGCGGAGAAGCTGCGTCTGGTCGAAGCGGTCCTGCCGGTGGTCGAAGAGCCGGGCTTTCTGGAGTCGGCCGAGGCCACCGCCGGGGCGCTGCGGGACATGGACACCGCCGCTCGCACCTTTTTGGAAGAACAACTCGCCTACGTGATGAAGACGGAAGTTTTCCAGCTCTCGCGGGAGATGCAGGCCGCCAGGCTCGAGGTGGAGCGGCAGGAGGTGATGGACCCGGAGGCTCCCGTGTTCAAGCGCTACATGGCTCAGCGCGGGATTTACGACGCGATGAATTCGGCGGCAAGCCTCGGCCCCCGGGCATTGGCCGAGCGCGAGGCGGAGGTCGTCCTGGATTACGGGATTGCCGGGCAACTGCGCGAGCGCATCTCCGAGTTGCAGGCTTACCACCTGCGGCAAGCGGAACTTCTCGGGCGCAAGCTGGCACTGGCGCGTGTGTTTCAGGAATATACCCGGGTGCTCGGTATCGGGCTGATGTTCGCCCCCGGCGACGAGGGCAGCGAGGAGCGTCTTCTCCTTGCCTCTGCCAGTCAGACCGACTTTGCCTTGAAAGAAAAGGTCAACCTGCTCGAGGGTGCCTCCGCGCGACAGGGCGGGGGGCGCCTTTTCGTGGAAACACCCCGACGAAATTCATGGGGCCAACTCGGTGGTTACGTCGGCGAGACCTTTCACTGGGGGCCGAACGGGTGGAAGACCAAAGGCTACGAAGGGCTGATGCTGACGAACCTGCGTCGTCCGGAGAGTATCCGGGCGCGGGTGATGCCTTACGTGCCGGATACCCTGTTGCGTGAGGCGAGTCTGGACGCCACGTTTGCCGCGACCGCCGATTTCCTTTTTGCGCTGGGAAGGGGCGAAGGTGGCATCGGCACCTCGGCCTTGTTTACCTGGCTGCACTACAACTTCGGGGGGCGGGTGATGGCCTCCGGGGTGGGGCAGGCGATCCTGCCCGATTATCCGCTGGCGGGCGCCCTGGTGGCGGGGCGGCCACGCGATCGTGCGGCCGCGTTCTCGTTCCCCGGGCATTTTTTGAGCCCCTTTCTCCTGACCGATCCCTACGGTGAGTTCCGGCGCGACGACGTTGCCGCCGATTATCCGCATTGGTGGGGGTTTTATGGTCGTGGATTCGGGCATGACTTTATCGCCGCCCGTTTCGACGAACAAGGACGGATCGAACAAATCAAGGATGCCGGCGAGAACACCCAGCGCCTCTTCGACTCCGTCGGTCTGCGCACGCCGAAATCGCTCGAAAACATGACGGTCGTCACCTTTCCCGCGCGGCCGGTGAGTTTGCTGGACTTGAACAATCCGCAGACCATGTCCGATTACAAAGGGGTGCGCTTTGTCACGGCGAAGGGGCTGACTGACTTCGACCAGCGCATCAGTTTTTCCGGCTTGGGCGTGGAGCAGGTTTTCCTGCCGCAGGACCGCCGCTTTCATGTGCTGCTGCAGGCCGGTGCGCCCGACAACGAAAACGTGCGGGAGACGCGGGCCTTCCTGCTGAATGTGGAGAACACGCCGGAGAACCAGCTCAACCGGGAGATCGCCGGGCGCGGCTACCTGGTGGCCGATCACCCGATTCTCGATCGGGTGCCCTTCCGGGCGGCCGAGTCGATGCGCCACGTCAACGGGATGCGGCTGGACCTGCAGAACCGCTTCAATATGGCGGACGAGCGGCTCAACCTCTATCACGAGCGGGCGGGGGAGTTGATCGGGGAAGCGACGCCGCCCGACGCCCCGTTTGTCGATCGCTACGACCTGGCCCGGGAGAGCGTCGTTTACTCCACGCTCAACCACCCCGTGTTGCGCGAATCCGTGCGGGAAGCGGTCTGGGGGATCCTCTGGTATCTCTTCCTGATGGTCCCCTTCATCTTCTTCCTGGAGAAATTGCTCTTTTGCTTCTCGGACGCCCGCAAGCAGGTGGTCGCTCAAATGGCTATCTTCCTTGTCTTCTTTGCGGTTCTGCGGCTGTTGCACCCGGCCTTCGAGATGGTGCGTTCCTCGCTGATGATTCTGCTGGGCTTTATCATCATCATGATCTCGCTCGGGATCACCTTCCTCTTCTCCAGCAAGTTCAAGGAGAACCTGGAAGAGCTGCGCAAAAAGGCCGGCAAGGTCTCGGCGGCGGAAGTGAACAAGTTCGGGGTGATGGGCTCGGCCTTCATGCTCGGGCTCAACAACATGCACCGGCGCAAGGTGCGCACCGGGCTGACCTGCGCCACCCTGGTGCTGCTGACCTTCGTCATGATCTCCTTCACCTCGGTGAGCAACGATCTGGTGGACGAGCGGATGGCGCTCGGCAAGGCCCACTACCAGGGTATGTTGATCCGCAAGGACAGCTTTGAGCCGATCAGCCGCGACGAGGCCTTTGCCTTTCAGTCCAAATACGGCGCGGACTATCAGGTCGCCCGCCGCGCCATGCTGACCGGCATGAGCGTCGAAGATGAGGCCGTCACCCCGGAGTTGCGGATGACGCGGGAAGTGGCTGAGATGGGCACGGGTGGGGGCGACGCCTCGACCCGCGAATACACTTTGCACGGCTATCTCAAGTTCGACCCGGTCGAGCCGCTGCGCGAGCGGATGTCCTTCTGGCCCGGCTCGCAGTGGTTTGCCGAAGAGGATATGGTCTCCGACACGATCCCCGTATTCATCTCCGACGAAGCCGCCGCCGCGTTTTCCGTGACGGAGGACGACCTCGCCGCCGGGGGGGTGCCCGTCCGCATCAACGGGCAACTTCACCAGGTCACCGGCGTATTCGAGGCCGAAAGCCTGCGCGGCCTGCGCGACTTGAACGGCACGGATTTGCTGCCTTACGACTTCGAGCGGGTCTCATCGGCGGTCACGGATAGAGGAGGGAGCACCGCAGTCCGGCTGGTCGATGAAAATGAGCCCCGGGTCGCCCCCGCCGACCTCATCCTGCTGCCCTACCGGAACACCAACCTGATGCCGCAGGGCTCGGAGGAAATCATCTCCAGCGTGGCCGTGGCCATGCCCGGCGTGCCCTACGGCGAGGCCAGCCGGGTGATCGACGCCTTCCTCACCCAGCTCGGCGAGCCCGTTTACTACGGGGTGGACGGGGTGGCCTACCGCGGGCTGCAAACCCGCAAGGCGACCATGGGCGGGCTGGTCGATCTCATCATCCCCCTGCTCATCGCCGGGCTCACCGTGCTCAACACCATGCGGGGCTCGGTTTACGAACGGCGCGACGAGATCTATGTTTACAACGCCGTCGGGATTGCCCCGCGCTATGTCTTTTTCATGTTCATCGCCGAGGCCTTCGTTTACGCGGTGGTGGGCTCGGTGCTCGGCTACGTTCTCAGCCAGGGCGTGGGCCGCGTGCTCACCGAGTTCGGGCTGACCGGCGGGATGAACATGACCTACACCTCGCTTGCGACGATCTACGCCTCCTGGACCTTGATGGCGGCCGTGTTTATCTCGACCTTCTTCCCCGCCCGTCAGGCCATGAAGATCGCCGCCCCCAGCGATGAGAGCGGTTGGTCCCTGCCCGAGCCGAAGGGAGACCGGTTGGCCTTCGATCTGCCCTTCAACTTCCTGCACCGCGACCGCTTCGCGATCATCGCCTTCTTCTCCCGCTACCTGCGCGAGCGCGGTGAGGGCGGCACCGGTCGCTTCTTCTCCGGGGAACCGCTCCCGCTGCTCGAACCGGCCGAGGGCGACCCCGGGCACCTCATCCCCGGCCTGAACGCCTCCATCTGGCTCAAGCCCTATGACCTCGGTGTCTCCCAGCAACTGCGCATCGTAATGCCGCTCGACGACGAAACCGGCCTCTACAAAGCCCGCATCGAGATCGAGCGCCTCTCCGGCACGCGGGAGGCCTGGCTGCGCCTGAATCACGGCTTCGTGCTCGAAGTCCGCCGCCAGTTCCTGCACTGGCGCGCCGTCAGCGAGCCCGACCGGGAGGAAATGTTCGAAGAAACCCGCCGCCTGCTGATCGATCACCTAGCTCCCTCCGGCAGCCGCGAGGCGCTTCCCGCCTGACCCCTCCTTCAACCAGCGTAAGATCCCTCCCAATCCATGAGAACCAAGCCGAAAGACCAGGAATACGAAGATTTCCGGACGATGCTGGCCATGCCGACCGAGTTCAAGAGCGGCTTCGGCTGGTCCACCATCGCCGGACTGCTGTTCTGCGGCGTGGTCATGATCCCCGGTTCGATTTACCTCGGGCTGATGACCGGCGGGCAGCTCGGACCCGCCGCCGCGTGGGTGACCGTCATCCTCTTCATGGAAATCTCACGGCGGGCGATGAAGCCGCTCAACCAGCAGCAACTCGTCATCCTGTTGCACGCCGCCCACGTCATGATGGTGGGAAGCATGCTCTTCCCGGGCGGCCCGCTGGCGCAACTGGTTTTCCGCTCCTACCTGGTGGGCAGCGACGCCGTCCGCGACGCCGGCCTGCTCGGCGCCTTTCCCGCCTGGTTCGCCCCCGCCCACGACAGCGAGGCCATTCTCAGCCGCGACCTGTTCCACATGGACTGGTTCATTCCCATCCTGCTGATGCTCTTCACCCTGGTCGTCGGACTGGCGAAACGCTACGCGCTGGGCTACCTCTTCTTCCGCGTGACCAGCGATGTGGAAGGCTTGCCGTTCCCGCTCGCGCCGGTCCAGGCGCAAGGGGCCATGGCGCTCGCCGAGAGCGAAGAATCCTCCACCAGCGAAGACCTCGCCCACAACGTCGAGACCGAGGACGTCACCCGTCCCGCCGACGAGTTGAAGGGCAAACGCTGGCGCATCTTCTCGCTCGGGGCCTACATCGGGATCGCCTTCGGGATCGTCCAGATCGGCGTGCCCGCCATCACCTCGCTCTTTCTGGCCAAGCCGGTCTTCCTGATCCCCCAGCCCTTCTGGGACACCACCACCCTGACCGAGGGCTTTCTGGCGGCCGCGCCGACCGGGCTGGCGATCGACGCCGGGCTCTTCATCACCGGCATGGTGCTGCCGTTCTGGGCGGTGCTGGGGACCTTCGTGGCCGTCGTGCTGACGACGGTTCTCAACCCCATCCTCCACGCATTCGGTATGCTGCCGACCTGGCAGCCGGGCATGGATACGGTCAACACCCTCTTCGCCAACGAAGTCGATTTCTGGCTCAGCTTCAAAATCGGGGCCGCCCTCGGGATCGCGGTCATCTCGATCTTCGCCACCGTCCGCGCCCTGCGCAAGGCCTCCGCCGAACGCCGCGTCAGCAAGGACAAAAACGTCAAAAAGATGTGGGATCCGCCAGTCAAGGGACGCGGCGACTACCCCCTCTGGATCGCGATCCTCGTTTACACCCTCGCCGCCGCCGCGTTGATCGGGGTTTCCCTCATTCTGATCCCCTACAGCATCACCATCGTCGCCTTTCTCTTCATCTTCGCCTTCATCTACAACCCGCTGATCTCCTACATCAACGCCCGCCTGCTCGGGATCGCCGGGCAGACCGTCGATATCCCCTACACCAAGGAAATGGCCTTCATGTTCTCCGGGGCCGAAGGCATCGAGATCTGGCTGGCTCCCATCCCGCTCGAGAACTACGGCCACCAGACCCAGGCCTTCCGCGTCAACGAGCTTACAGGTGTCAACTTCTGGTCACTGGTCAAGACCGATGTCGTCGCGCTGCCTCTGCTCTTCATTCTGTCGCTGGTTTTCTGGGCCTTCATCTGGAAAAGCGATCCGGTGCCGGGGCCGCTATTCCCCAACGCCCAGGTGCGCTGGGATTTGGCGGCGAAGCAACAGGTGCTGGTGATGGCCTCGACCGTGGATGCGAACAAGGCGTGGTCCGACACCCAGCTGGGCCAGGCGATCAAACCGGAAGTGATCGGCACCGGCTTTGCCGGCATCGTCGGCCTCTTCGGGGTGCTCTCCTGGGCCGGGCTCCCGGTGATGATGGTCTATGGACTGGTGCGGGGGTTCGGCGAATTCCCGCACCTGTTGATCATGGAAATGATCGGGGCGCTGGTGGCGCGGTTCTACTTTAAGCGAAAATATGGCACGAAGAACTTTCTCCGGGTCATTCCCATTGTCCTGGCCGGCTACATGACAGGGGTGGGCCTGCTGGGGATGGCCGCCGTCGCCACCAACCTCATACGGAGCGCCGTCAGTGGCGCACCATTCTAGATGGAATCGCTTGAACCCATTAATCTTGGAGTAAACTTTTGACCCGTCCCATGGATACGATCCCGAAACAGAAAAAACTACCGCTGAAGGTGGCGGTGGAAATCGTGCTGCAGGGCATCCGTATCCGCCTCGGCCGCTCGCTGGTCACGGTGTCCGGGGTCGTGCTCGGGGTGGCTTTTCTGATGTCGATCCTCGCCGGCATCCTGCTCAAAGCGGGGGTCTCGGAAGAAGACGCCGCCCGGTTGGAGCTGGAGCGCATGAGCAACTTCCTCGAAGCCGAAACCGGCAGTTTGGAAGGGAAGTCGCTCGGCCTGATCGTCACCGGGGAGGTGTCCGTCATCGAGAGCCGCTTCCTCCGCACCCTCGAGCGGGCCGGGGTGGAGCGGATTCGCTATTTCGATCCCG
Source organism: uncultured Puniceicoccaceae bacterium (assembly GCA_964507815.1). GTDB lineage: Bacteria > Verrucomicrobiota > Verrucomicrobiia > Opitutales > Puniceicoccaceae > Puniceicoccus. The sequence goes on along the minus strand of CAZDRT010000074.1, from coordinate 4,039 downwards.
GCGGCTTTTTCGACCCCGGTGAACTGCGCTTCCTCGAAGCGGCCGAAGTCGGCGACATCGCCGCGGGCAGCAGCGGCGTGTTGTTGATGGGCGAGGCCGCCGACGGCGAAACGCTCGTGCTGCCCGCCAGCATCCTGCCCGCCGACCTGCTCGCCGGAGCGCGGCAACCGCTCCTCGCCGCCACCCGTCCCGGCATCCCCCTACCGGAAGTGCCGGGGATCACCACCACCCGCCTGAGCCGGGAGTTGAAGCAGGCCGAGATCGAAGCCATCGCCGAGCGCGAGCGCCGCGACCGCTTCCGCGACATCTGGATCATCGTCATTTCCCTGCTGGTCACCGTGATCGGGATCGCCAACGCCATGCTCATGAGCGTGACCGAGCGCTTCCGCGAGATTGGCACCATGAAGTGCCTCGGCGCGCTCTCTTCCTTCGTGCGCCGGATGTTCCTGATCGAGTCGGCCATCATGGGGCTGGCCGGAGGCCTCGTCGGCGCGGTCGGCGGCATCCTCTTTTCCATCCTCGCCTACCTGCTCACCTACGGGGTTCCGCTCGTCCTCGCCGGTCTCGCCAGCAACTTCGTCGGCCTGATCGGCTACGGAGCGCTGGCGGTTACCGCCGGTGTCATTCTCTCAATGTTCGCGGCCCTCTATCCGGCGCAAGTGGCCGCCCGCATGATTCCCGCCGTCGCCCTCCGCAGCAATGTCTGACCCCGCTCCAGCCGATCCCGAAATCGTTTCCCGCGATCCCCAGTCCGCCCCGGCGGCGGAGTTCGAGGCCATCGTGCCCAACCGCGTGGCCCCCGGCACCCCGCTCACCCTCGAGACGATCAAGGCCGTCCTCGCCCCGCCGCTCAAAGAGCCGCGCGAGCGTGTCATCAACGCCGTCGATGTGCGCAAGATCTACCGCCAGGGCAGCCAGGAAACCCACGCCCTGCGCGGAGCCACCCTCGACATCTTCAAGCAGGAATACCTCTCCATCATGGGGCCCTCCGGCTCGGGTAAATCGACCCTCTTCAACATGATCGGCGCCCTCGGCAAGCCCACCACCGGCAAGGTCTATATCGACCAGGTGAACATCGCCCACCTCGACCACGATGAGTTAGCTTGGCTGCGCTGCCGCAAGGTCGGCTACATCTTCCAGTCCTACAACCTCATCCAGGTCATGACCTGCCTGGAGAACGTCACCCTGCCCATGGCCTTCGCCGGGGTGGAGGCCGAGCAGGCCCGCGAGCGCGGCGTGCGGATTCTCAAGCAGGTCGGCCTCGGGCACCGCGTCCTCCACAAACCCGCCGAACTCTCCGGCGGACAGCAACAGCGCGTCGCCATCGCCCGCGCCCTCGCCAACGAACCCGAAATCGTGCTGGCCGACGAGCCCACCGCCAACCTCGACCAGGCCACCGGCCAGGAAATGATCGACCTGCTCACCCGCCTCAAAGACGAACTCGGCGTCACCATCATCTCGGCCACCCACGACCTGAAAATGCTCCAACAATCCGACCGCATCCTCTGGATCGACGACGGTCGCATCACCAAAGCCGCCCGCCCCGACGAAATCGACTTTTCCTCCAAGGAGTTCGACCACTGATGATCAACCTATTCCAGCGAAAGCGTAAAACCCAGCCGCCAAAACGAAAGGCGACCGGCGAGGCTTTGCGCGCCGTGCCGCGGCACTCGCCGGCGGTGGAGGAGAAGATCGACCCGGAGACCGACAAGCTCTACCTGCGTCTGCCGGTGGCCCCGCGCAACCCCGTCAGCCGCGCTCTCGACCGGAAAGGCGGCCTCAAGCGCCACCGCCAGTTCGACCTCGATCCGGTGGGCCGCGCGTATTGGGAACTCTGCGACGGCAAGCGCACCCTCGCCCAGATCGCCGACGGCCTGCGCCGCCGCTACGGCTGGAAAACCCAGCAATCCCGCGACGCCACCCTCCAATACACCATCACCCTAACCCAACGGGAACTCATCTTCCTGGACCTAAGCCACCGCGTCGCGACACAGGACTCGGAAGGGCTGAAACCTGAGACCTGAAATCTGAAATCTGAGACTTGAGACCTGAAACTTGAAACCTGAGACCTGAAACCTGAGACCTGAAACCTGA
>CAZDRT010000074.1:0-1845 GCA_964507815.1 uncultured Puniceicoccaceae bacterium | reverse complement strand
TGAAACCTGAGACCTGAAACCTGAGACCTGAAACCTGAAATCTGAAACCTGAAATCTGAAACCTGAAATCTGAGACCTGAGACCTGAAACCTGAGACACTCCAATCTTCTCCCCCTCAGGTCTCAAGTTTCAGGTCTCAGCCCTCCCCTCTCCCCCTCAGGTCTCAGGTCTCAAGTTTCAGCCCTCACCTCTCTCCATTTCTCCAAACTTTCATGCAAGCACTAATCGAAGTCCAAGGCGTTAAGAAGCTCTACAAGCGGGCTGAAGAGGAATTATGGGCGCTCAAAGGGATCGACCTGACGATCGGGCGTGGCGAATTCCTCTCCATTATGGGGCCCTCCGGCTCGGGCAAATCGACCCTCTTCAACCAGATCGGCGCGCTCGACGTGCCCACCGAGGGAAAGGTCTTCTTCGAGGGCCACAGCGTCTTCGGGTTGAGCGAGCCCCAGCAGGCATGGTTTCGCAACCACAAGATCGGCTACATCTTCCAGACCTTTAATCTCATCACCGTCATGACGGCTCTTCAGAACGTCGCCCTGCCGGCCGTGTTTGAAGGGGTGGGGCAGCGGGAGGCCACCGAGCGGGCGACAAAGATTCTCGAACGCGTCGGCCTCGGCCACCGCATGCACCATAAGCCGGGCGAACTCTCCGGCGGCCAGCAGCAGCGCGTCGCCATTGCGCGCGCGCTGGTCAACCTGCCCGCCGTCGTCCTGGCCGACGAGCCGACCGGCAACCTCGACACCCAGACCGGCCTCGAAATCATCGAAATCCTCAAACGCCTCAACCGCGAGGATGGCGTCACCATCGTCTGTTCCACCCACGACCCCAAGATGCTCCGCAACTCCGAGCGCGTCGTCTGGATCGAAGACGGATTGATCAAAAAAGAATCCACCGCCGAGGAGTTCGACATCGAGTCCATGGGGCACGACAGCCTGGGGCGTTGACGCTCCGGAATTTTACCACGGAGGCACGGAGACACAGAGGAGGAAAAGGCTAAGCATCAAAGAACCAGTAAAGAGATGAGATTCGAGGATCCGAGGGCTATTTCCACTTGCCTTGTTACTGGCGTTTAGATTCTATCGTCAGTATGAGCTTTCCCCGCTTCTGGTTCGGTTTACTTTGTTCGATGGTGTGGGTGGCCAGCGCCTTCTTTCCGCCGCCAGCTCCGAGGGCCGACGCTTCAAGTTACTCGGATTCCGCTGGCTGACCGAACCGGAGACACCTTGATCAGCCGTCTTCCCATTCCTCGTTACAGATCAGACAGTATGCCCGCTACGATATTGACGCCCCGGCGGAGTGGTTGAACCAGTTTCCGCCCTCGCCGCAAACCGACAACGCGGTGGCCGTTTACGCCCGCAGCTCGATGGGCCGCGATGCGGCGGGAGCAATGACCTGGGCGACTTCCATCACCACCCCGGCGACCCGGGAAAATACGGTTATGCAAGTGGCGTCCGAATGGAGAAACCAGGATCCCCAAGCCTTGGAATCGTTTCTGCAAAAGGACGCAACCCTCAGCCCCCAACAGAAACATCAACTGCTGCCCGAAGTCTTTCCGTTGTCGGAATAGGCGGTGGTCACGGTAGTTTTGCGCTCCCGAATTGGCGAATACAGCTTGAGTATTTGGCCGAGCGCTTCGGGTGTAACCACGAGAGCGTGGAGCAAAATCGTAAAGCCCCGCGATTTTGAAATGGGCCGATATTCCATCGGTTGAGGGAGGGCGGCTGCCGTGCCACGGCGTAGCATTGTCTCCAGTCGGCTGCTTTCAGCGGGCTGAGACTGCGTAATTGGGTGGCCAAAGTGGGTGGGTTGCTTCAGCGCCCACCTTCGAAAGCCCGGAATTTCCCG
>CAZDRT010000073.1:0-15147 GCA_964507815.1 uncultured Puniceicoccaceae bacterium | reverse complement strand
GTGGCCGTACGGAAATCGAACCGGGTCAGCGCAAGCGCTTGAGGCCTTCGTCCACATGCCGGGAGATTCTCTCCGAGACCTCCTCGAAGCCGCCCATGCCGTCGATTTTGATCACGTCGTGGAGTTCGTTGTATTTGCGGATGACCGGCACGGTTTTCGTTTCGTGCTCCTGGAGACGTTTGACGATTTTTGCGGTGCTGGAGTCGTAGGGCATGCGGCGGTCCGTCCGGCTGCGGGCGTCGAGGCGGGCGATCAGCTCCAGCGTCGAAAGCTCGATTTCCAGCACCATCGAGATGGAAGAACCGTGTTTCTTCAGAAGGCCGTCGAGGATGTAGGACTGCACGAGAGTCCTCGGAAATCCTTTGAAAATAAAGCCTTTGACGCCCTTGCTCCCGGAGATGCGCCGCTCGATCAACGGGACGACGATCTCGTCGGGCACGAGCTGTCCGCTTTCGTACAACTCCCGTATCCGCTTGCCGGACACGCTTCCCGAGCGGACCTCCTCCTCCAGCATCGGGCCGGTGGCGATATACTCGAGGCCGTATTTCTCGGCGATGGCCCGTCCCTGCGACCCCCGCCCCGAGCCCGGATAGCCGAAGATGACCAGATTGAACAAGCGTTTTTCCATCTCCTCCCGGATCAGCTCTTCGATTCTCTCATTGACCCGCTCAATCGTCGCGTTGGCATCCACCCGCCGGTGCAACCCTTTCTCCTTGTAGAAGCGCAGGACGGGAAGCGTCTTTTCGCTGTATTCGCGCATTCGGTTGCGGATGACCGCCTCGTTGTCGTCGCTCCGGTCGGAGGTTTTGCCGCGGTCGAGAAGTCGTTGGACCGAGACGTCCTCGGGAACCTGCAAATCGATCAGGACGGTGAGCGAGGTGTTCAGCTTGATCATCAAGCCCTCCAAGATATAGGCCTGGATGTAGGTGCGAGGGAATCCGTCGAACAGAAACCCGCGAACCCCGGGATTCTCCGTAATCGTTTTCTCAATGATCTGTACGATGATCTCGTCCGGAAGCAAACCGCCCGCCGCAATGATATCCTCCGCCGCGCGACCGAGCGCGGACTTCGCGGCCAGCTCCTTGCGCAGCAAGTCGCCGGTGGAGATGTAGAAAAGTTTGTATCGCTCGACGAGCGCCCGGGACTGGGTCCCTTTTCCCGCGCCCGGCGGACCGAATAGCGCGACGTTCAACATGACCGCAGGGAAACCATCTTCATTGGAACCATGAATTTAGGGGATCCGGTCGCGGGGCGCAATAAAAACCGCGTCCGCCCGGTTGCCGTACCACCCGTTTCGCTCCGTCGGCTCAGCCGCCCGGCGCCTTCGCGACCTCGGGCGCGGCGACCGCCTCTTCCGGCGTGGCGGCGACCGGATTGTCGGGTGCCCGGAACTCCAGAAGTCTCCAGTATTTTCCGACGTTCACCCGGGTTATGCGGACGGGCTCGCTGCCGGCCAACTCCACGAAGCGGTCGAGGGAAAAATCCGGCCGGAAGCCGAGCTTGCTCGAAAACGGGGCCAGCCCGGACTCCATTTTCCGCAGAATCGACTTCTGCGAGGCGAAATGGTTGACCACGAGAACCGGAGCCCCGGGCCGGGTCACCCGGAACATCTCGCGCATCATCCGCTCCGGATCCGGCACGACCGAAGCGACATACATGGCCACGGTCCCCTGGAAATAATCGTCCGGAAAATCGAGATCCTGGGCATCCATCTCCATCAGCGCCCGCACATGGGGATACTGGGGACCCAGATAACGACGCCGCGCGATTTCAAGCATTTCGGTGCTCACATCGACTCCGGTCACTTCGACACCGGGATCGTAGAACGGCAGGGACAAGCCGGTCCCGACTCCGATTTCGAGAATCCGGTCGCCGACCGCCTGCCGAAAGCGGGACACCGCCTCCCGCCTGCCCTCATCGACAATCCTTCCGAACACGTAGTTGTAAACCGGGGCATAGAACCGGTATGCCTTGCGCACGCTTCCTAAATCCATCCCTTCAAAGAGGAATGGGTCCGGCGTCTATTGGCAACCTTGGAATTTGTTGGGTCGGTCCGTGTGTCCGCGCCGGATTCCCGGCAGGATCGAACCGATGAAGACAAGCGCGCAGACGGCGATGAACCAGTCTCCGAAACGCACGTAGGGGGTCCGATAACCGTCGAACCTCAGATCCCGGGCCGCCTCGACAACCGCACCGCCCCGGAAGTAGATCGAGCCCTCCCCGTCGGCCACCATTCGCCGGACACGGCCCCATTCGTCGATCCAACCCGACCAGCCGCCGTTGCCGCACCGCAGCACTGGCCGACGGGTTTCGACCGCCCGGAGAACGGAATGGGCCGCGTGCTGATAGGCGCCCGCCTCCTCGCCGTACCAGACGTTGTTGGTCGCCACGAAAAGCCAATCCGCACCGGCGGCCACGCCATCGCGGGCCAGCCCCGGAAACACATCCTCGTAACAGACCAGTGGAGCGACCCGCTCCCGCGGAGCGTCGTCCGCCAGTGGGAAGACCACCGCTTCAGTGCCGGGACGGCAATCGAGACCGATCGGAACGACCTTTTCCAAAAACGGAAGGTAGCGGCGGAACGGAATAAACTCCCCGAAAGGAACCAGGGTCCGCTTGGCGTAGTAAAGCGGATCGAGCCCCTCATTGGGATCGATGCGGAAAACTCCGTTTTCGTACACATTCTCCTCCGGATAGAAGGCCATGTTTCCCATGAGGATGGGCACGTCCGTCTCCTTGGCCAGTTCCTCGACGGCGCGGCGCATACCCCCGTTTCCGATCACGGGAAAGGGAGTGGCCGACTCCGGCCAGAGGATCACGTCGGGCGACCCGGCGGCGACTTCGCGGGTCACGGCCCAGATCTGCCGGAGATTTTCGGTCGCGGCGGCTTCGTCCCACTTCATGCTCGCATAGGGTTGGACAAAACCGATGCGGACGGGCGGGGACTCCTCTCTCTGGAGCGTGGTTGCGAAATACCAGCCGGACGACAGCAACAGGATGCCGAGCGGGACCACCAGGGGGAGGGGAGCGGAGCGGGCAAAGGGAAGGAAACCTTTGGAGCGCCATTGGAGGTAGGGCTCCCGCACCCATCGGACAAGGGCGACGTTGATGCAGATCAGAAGGAACGAGAGGCCCCACCCTCCGGTTACGGTCGCAATGGACAACACCGCCGGTCGATTCCATTGGGAGACCGAAAGAGGATTCCAGGGAAACCCCCAGAAAATCCAGGTCCGGGACCATTCGAGCAGCACCCAGAGGGCCGCGGCACCGAGAACCGGCATCCACCCCCGCCGCCCCTGAAACCAACGGGAGTAGCCGCCCAGCCAGATGGCGAAGAACAGACCGAGAACGGAAGCCAGCCCCAGCGTGCCCGCGACAGTCACATGCCGCAGCCACACGATCGATGCGATCCAAAAGAGAAATCCGGAGAGCCACCCCCATGCGAAAACGCTCCGGAGCCGGACCTTTCCCCAGTCAACAAGAAGAACGGGAAGGAGAAAAAAATAGGCGCCCTCCGCGAAAGACACCGGGGGAAAGAGTGCGAAGCGCAGAAGAGCCGTCCCCCCTGCGGCGGCCAGACGCACCGGGAAGTCCCCGGAAAGGAACTTCGTTTTCCGAAACCGCGAACGGAGCTTCGTCAGCCTGGTGGCGCAGAACATGATCGTTTTCGCATTCGTGGTTGGGCCCGGACTGGTCCCGATGCCGGGTGGTCGTTCGGTAAAGTCACCCCTTGCGGCGACGGCACACTGCCCAAGGCGTCCGCACTTTGATTCAGCGGGCGAACGAATCCGCCGCGCGCGGGTTCCGAGCCAGCTGATCCAGCTTCTTCCCAATCGGTCGATAAAGCTCCAGCATCGCCCGGATCTCCGGAACGTAATAGCTGTAGAAGGTCTCCAGATCCCCGGTCAGGTCGGATTCAACGCCACCGATCACGCTGCCGACCGAGTGAATGAAACTCCGCCGCGCGCTGTTCCTCTCCACTTCCTGGGTTCCCCGCCGCAACGAACTCCCGAGCCGGTCCCGCGCGGAGACCAACGGTTGGAGGCTGACCGCCGTATCCTTCGAACCAGTTCCCAGGAAGGCGCCGGCTTCCCGTATGATCCGGGCGTTCTCCCGAAGGTCCTCCCGTTCGGAAGCCATGGCCGGCAGGTCTATGGCCTCCCATTGGACAATCGACGGGACCGGTACAATACCATCGGACCAGATCGGTTCGATTTTCGAGCCCTCCGTCGTTCCCATTCCCTGCACATTCCTCTCGGGGCTGAAAACAGCCAGCACCGCTCCGCCCGAGGCGACGGGCGCACCCGGGTAGATCGGTGTTTCCGGAGATTTTACCTTCAGCCGGTTACCGCCCGAGTCTTCGACGGTCACCGGTTCTTCCCCCTGCGGGAGAAAAACCGTCGTCGTCCCTCCCTTTTCAATCCTCGCATCCCTTCGCAGTTCAGCGGTCGGCCACTCGCCCTCGCCCACGATCAGCATGGCGAGGTCCTGGTCCATCGCCCCGACGATTCCGGTAATGGGGAGAATTTCCCCTTCGGCCGTATTCACAACCATCCGACGATTTCCATCCAACGCCGACAGCGTCGTCAAAACCACGGGTCGGTCGTCGATCATGACGATCACGCCCATGCCGACCCGGGCATCCCCGCGGACGGCCACCATGGCTTCTTTTACGGAGGCGAAGAGCGGGGCCGCTTCGGGAGCGGGCGAACCGGCGTCCTCCCCGCTCGCCGCGTCTCCGGCGTCCTCCGCTTGCTCCGGTCCCGCCCCGGCGGCGGGGTCCGGGTTGGTCTCGTCGGGTGGTTCTTCGCCCGGCGTCTCTGCATTCGAAGACTCTCCGGGGGGGGTCGCGCCCGCATCTCTTTCCGTTTCGTTCACGTCCGCCGCAGCCGGAGCGCCATCCGGCGTGCCGACGGTCCGCGCGGCCGCCCCGGAGTCACCGGTCACCGCATGGGACGACGCCCCGGCAAGAGCCGAGAGAACGAAAAGCAACAATCCGTTGCGGAACAACGAAAGAGAAAAATCAGAACACTTGTGGGAGAACATGAATTCGCGGAGGGTACAACGGTTTCGGGTTGGTTTGCCTTGCCAGGTCGGGCAAGGAACAGTGAAATTCTGTTTTTACCAACGGGTCAATCTTTTCTCTTCATCGAAACTCTCGTGTCCAAACCCAACCAAAGCCGAAGCCGCCGGATGGCTCTGCTGTTCCTATGGCCCTTCCTGCCGATGACCGGATGCCTGAGCGGACCGGGCGACCGGGCGGATGCTCCGCCGGAAAACCGCTACGTCCGGGAGGCGGATTTTCAGCGGATCAGCGAGTATTTCACGGGTCGGGAGGTTGTCGGAAACCGGATCTACCTCCGCAGCGACTCCGCGCGCAGAGCCGGCTACTACTGGATGATCCCCGCCGGGAAGGTTCCTGGAGGAGGCGCGATCAACAGCGCGGTGGTAAAGGTCCAGATTCCCGGCTCTCCGAAAGAAGAGACCTTTTCTTTCAAGATCGATCAGCCGGTTCCGGACAAGGCGGTTCTTTGGATCGGTCTGACCGGCGGAGACTGGCCCGATCCGGAACTCCGGCCGGTCGCCTGGCGCATTGATCTTTTCTCCCCGTCCGGCGATGGAATCTACTCCCGCGAGAGTTTCCTCTGGTCGCCCCCCGGTTCCGGCGACGCGAATGGATAGGGGGCAAAGCGGTACCGGAAGCGACCGGGGAATTGTGGTTGTATCCGGAATATTCTTGGTCGGTGGGCTCTTGACCGGCGAAGCTCCGAAGGGGCGAAGACGGTTGCCCTCCGACCTGCGGCGGCACGCTCAACTTGAATGATTTAACCCGAAACCTTGGCGAAGGTGTCTTTGAGGGATTGGGCCGAGTTGCGCAGGCCCTGCATTTCCTTGGGCCAGAGATCGAATTCGACGTGGGAAATGACCCCCTCTCTTCCGAGGACCGTCGGGACGCTGAGGGCGACTCCCTTTAATCCATAGGCACCTTTCTGCACGCTGGAGACGGGGAGAAGGCGGCGTTGGTCGAGGAGAACGGCGTGAACGGTCTCCGCGATGGTCGCGCCGACCGCCCAGCCCGCCCCACCCTTGCGGCGGATCACTTCGGCCCCGCTCCCTTTGGTGCGCTCGAAGATGGTCTTTTGAAAGTTCGCGGTGCAGTCCTTGTGGGCGGAGAGGAGGAGCCCGCCGACGGTCGCCGACGACCAGATGGGCACCATCGAATCGCCGTGCTCTCCGAGGATAACCGCCTTCACCTGGGTGGGCGGCAGGCCGAGGCTCTCGGCGATCAGGGAGCGGAAACGGGCCGTGTCGAGCATGGTTCCGAGGCCGTACACCTGCTTCTCCGGAACTTTCAGCGTGGCGGCGGCCAGCTGGGTCAGGATATCGACCGGATTCGAAACGATGAAAAACTGGGCACTGCTCGAGTACCCGACCGACTGAATGCTCTCCAGAATCTGCCGGAACAACGATACGTTCCGGTTGATCAGGTCGAGGCGCGATTCGTCGGGCTTGCGCCGCAGTCCGGCGGTGATGACGAATATGTCCGAATCGGCGGCACGGGCGTAGTCACCGGCGTAGATCCGCTGGTCGCCGAGAGAGGCCGCTCCGTGGAGCAGGTCGAGGGCCTCGCCCTCGGCCATATCCGTGTTGGCGTCGAGAATCTGAATTTCCGACACCAGTCCTCCGCACTGCAGGGCGAACGCGGCGTTCGAGCCGACGCGGCCCCCTCCTCCGATGATCGTTACTTTCATGGTTCCGTCTCCTTTCAGGCTTTCGCCAGATTCTCGTAAATACGCTCGGTGATGATCTGCACCACCTTCTCGGCATCCGGATCAAGAGCCGCTCCGCCGCCGGAATCGCATCCGCAGTCGGGTGGCGGGTTGGCCGGGCCCCCGGGCTCCCGGAAGCCGGGACGGAAATCAGCGTTGTCGCAAAGCTCGCACTCCGACCAGCTTTCCCGGAAATCACTCATGCCAAGCTGCTTGCGGATTCCGATCAATTCCTTGGCCTGTTTTCCGGTGATGGGGGTCAACTCTTTCCCGAGCATTGAGGCCAGCAGGACGGTCTGGCAGTAGGCGTCGGTGTTCTCCATCTTCCAGTAGGCGTCTTCGATGTCCTTGCCCCAGGTGATCACGCCGTGATTCTCCATGAGCACGGCCTGGTGGTCCACACCGACCTTTCCGACCGCCTCGGCGTTTTCCGGAGTGCCCGGAGTCTGATACTCCGCCGAACCGATCACTCCGAGAAAGACCTCCGCCTCGGGAATCAGGCAGGTCGGCGGCGTAACCTTGGCAACCGCATAGGCGGTCGCATGGGGCGGATGGGCGTGGCAGCAGGCCTTGGCCTTCGGCTGGCGCTTCATGATGGCGATGTGGGTATTCACCTCACTGGTACGCTTGTACATTCCGGCGAGCTGGCGGCCCTCCAGATCGACGAGGCCGACCTGTTCGGGCCGCATGAAGCCCTTCGAGACCAGGGTCGCCGTGCAGAGAACGAGGTTGTCACCGACCCGGACGGTCAGGTTGCCGCCGATGCCGTCGGTGTAGCCGCGTTCCCACATCCGGCGGCCCATGTCGCAGATCCGCTGTTTGAGATCCTCGATCGGTTTGGAGTGGAAGAAGGCCTGGATTTCGGCGGGCGTGGAAGGATCCTTGCCCGGAGTCCAGTGGAACTCGAAATCCGGGACGATCGGCTCGGACGGAGCGGCGGGCGGCGTCGCAGCCGACGACCGGGCGGTCCCGGAGGAGAGTTCCCGCAGGTAATCCCGCGCACCGGGAGTCAGTATCCCCGCTTCGGCGAGAATTGTCGAGGCCGCGTCGCCGGACGCCACCCTTTCTTCAACATCTTTCTGTGTCAGCAGCTTTTTCATGATTGGTGCTTTTGGTCCAAAACTTCGACCGCATCGAGAAGGCAGCAGTTGTACGCGTCGATCGGGACCGGTTGTGCAAAGGGTTTCACCGCCTCGCCTCCTTCGGTAAAGCCGATCAGGTCGCCCTCGCCCGCGCCGAGATCGTCGTAAACCACGAGGCTCGGCTGCCCGGAGATTAGATTTTCCCGGGGGCGCTCGGCCTCGCGCCGGTCGAAGGGCGAGACCAGAAGCCATCGCCCGACCGGCAGTTCGGGTATCCGCTGGTTGAGGACAACCCGGCCAATGACTCTCCCGACTCTCATTGAACAGCCTCCACGTCTTCGGCGATGCCGAGGATCACATTGCGCAACGGGGTGTCCTCCGCGCCCGTCCTCCGGCTGGCCGCCTCGCCGTCGGTCGTCACAAAAACCCGCTGCCCCACTCCCGCACCCTGCCAGTCGGCGGCGAGGAAAACCTTGCCGTTGCCCAGACCGCCCTCGTCCACACCTTCGCAGAGCGCCAGCCGCACGCCCTTGAGCGAGTGGTGGCGGACGGTGCTGTGGCCGAAGCCGATGACACGGGCGTCGAGCATGGCGGGATCAGCCGACGTTCAGCGCGTCCACCAGGACGCAGCGGCGGCGGCGGGTGAAGGTTTGCGGCGTGGTGATGCCCTCGCCGGTGGTGGTCGCGATCGAGAAACTGATGTAGCCCTCGCCGCCGAGGCCGAGCCCGGCGACACAGGGACCGTTTTTGACGAAGACCGTGCTCTCGAGGGCCTGGCCCATGCGGGTCATGTGGCCGACATGGGAGGTGTGGATCATGGCCGAGTGCCGGTAGTTGTGCTCGGACTCCTTCGCGAGACGGATGGCGGTGTCGATGTCCGGCACGCGGACGAGCGGGATCATCGGCATCATCTGTTCCTCCTGCACGAACTCGTGCCCGGCGTCGGTCTCCGCGAAAAGGAGCTGGCAACCGCCGCCGACCCTGGCCCCGGCCCGGGAGGCGAGGATTTCGGGGCTCGCCCCGACGAGATCACGGTTCAGCACCGGGTGGGAACAGCCCCCGGCGTCCTTGGCGGTGGTAAAGGCCTCGGCGGTGAGGGCGGCGAGCTGCTTCGGCCCGATTGGGTGGGCGCCGGCTTTTTCGAAAGCGGACACGAAGCGGTCGAAAACCTCCTCAAGGACGAAGATCTGTTTTTCCCCGATGCAGAGGAGGTTGTTGTCGTAGGCCCCGCCGGCCACGATGTCGCGGGCGGCCTTCTCGATATCGGCGCTCACATCGACGACGACCGGAGGATTGCCCGGCCCCGCGCAGATCGAACGCTTGCCGCTGGACATGGCGGCCTGGACGACTCCGGGCCCGCCGGTCACGCAGAGAAGATCGATCCCGGACGAGGCGCAGAGCGCGTTGAAGGATTCGAGGGTCGGCTCCTCGATGATCGTGATCAGATTGCTGATACCGACCTGCCGCTCGATCTCCCGGTTCATTTCATTAACCGCCATGGCCGCGCACTTCGCGCCGCCGGGGTGGGCGTTGGCGACGACCGAGTTCCCCGCCGCGACCATGTTGATCACGTTCCCGGCCAGGGTGGGAATGGAATGGGTCACCGGCGTGATGGCCGCGATGACTCCGAAGGGGGAATTCTCCTCCATGGAAATGCCGTGGTCCCCGCTCATCCCATAGGGTCTGAGCCATTCGATGCCGGGGACGGCGCCGAGGGCATGGAGCTTTTCGATCTTGTGGTCGAGCCGACCGATCCCGGTCTCCTCCAGTTCGACCCGTCCCCACTCGTCCGCCTTCGCGGCGCACATTGACTTCACGATCTCGATGACCTGCGCGCGCCCGGCGAACCCTTTTTTGCGGAGCTGTTCGAAGCCGCCGCGGGCCGCCTCGACGGCCGCGTCGGCATCCGGATAGACGCCCAGCCGCTTGGGCCTTCCGGCGGCGGGTTTGGCCGACACCGGTGCCGGGCTTTTCGGCGGAGTCCCGCTCGGGGACGACCGGTCGGCCGACCCCATTTTGCCGAGCACCTCGGCCACGATTTCTTCAATTGCCCTCGAATCCATAAGTTTACTTCCGTTTCGGTTTGTTATCCGCGCCGCCGCCCGGTTCCGGGAAAACGGTGGCACCCTCGACTTGCACGGAATCGACGATCCCGATGATGGCCGCATCGATCGGCAGGGCTTTCAGCCCGGCACCCTGGCGCGCGGAGCTGCCCTGGACGAACAGAACCATCTCGCCGTTGCCAGCGCCGATCGGATCGACGGCGACGATCGTGCTGGCCCCCGGCTTCAGGCGGGAGGCGTCGTCCGCGTCCGCGAGCATGGGCCGCAGGAGCAGGAGACGCCGCCCGCGCAGGTCGTCCTCTTTCTTGGAGGAGACGACCTGCCCGATTACCCGTGCGAGAAACATATCCGGTCCTCAGCCCGACTTGCGGGCCGAACCGCCGGCCTTGGCGGTCGAGGGAAGGATCTTGACGGTCTCCTGCTGGGGCCGGGCGATAACGTGGGCGCTGACGACCTCGCCGATCTGGTTGGCCGCCTCCGCCCCCGAGTCGAGAGCCGCTTTCACGGCGGCCACGTCGCCGAGGATCGTCGCCGAGACGAGCCCGCTGCCGACGCCCTTCATGGGGCCGGCCAGTTCGACGTCCGCCGCTTTTAGCATGGCGTCAGTGCCGTAGATGAGGGGCACGAGGCCCTTGGTTTCGAGTAGTCCGATGGATGGTTGTGACATGATAGCCTTGGTTGGATGATTAGAATGAAAGGGTTACGAATGACTTTCGATGAAGCGGAGAGTTTCCCGCGCGACGATCCGCTCCTCGTCGGCCGGGATGACCCAGACCTCGGTGCGCGAGCCGTCGGCGGAGATGATCCGCTCGCCACGGTCCGGGGACTCGTTGCGGGCGGGGTCGAGGACGATTCCGAGATCCTGGAGGCCGCCGAGGATTTCGGCGCGAAGGGCGGCATTGTTCTCCCCGATCCCGGCGGTAAAGACGATCCGCTCGGCGCCGCCCATGCTGAAAAAATAGGAGCCGATCCAGTCGCGGACGGACCCGGCGAGGTAATCGAGGGCGATCCGCGCGCGTTCGTCGCCTGAGTCCGCCGCCGCAAGAATATCCCGGAGATCGTTGCTCACCCCGCTCAGTCCGAGGAGCCCCGATTCCTTGGTCAGGCATCGCTCGACCTCCTCCATGGAAAGCCCGAGCCTCCGGGAAACGAGGGGCACGGCCATCGAGTCCAGATCGCCGACCCGGTTGTTCTGCGGGAGTCCGCTCTGCGGGCTCATGCCCATGCTGGTGCCCTGGGCGATGCCGTCCCGCATCGCGGTGATCGAGCTGCTCCCCCCCAGGTGACAGGAGATCACGCGGAACCCGCGCGAGGCTCCGGCCTCCGGCGGGCCGTCCACGTAGAGGGAGCGGATCGACCCGGCCAGATCATCGAGGCCCGCCAGCTCCGCACTGCGTTCGGCGATGAACTTGTGACTGGCCCCGTGGAACCCGTTGCGGACGACTCCGGCCCCGGCCCACTCCCGCGGCACCGCGTAGCACTTCCGCCACCCCGGCATCCACTGGTAGAAGGCCGTCTCGAAGAGGGCCACCAGACGAGCCGACGGCAACTGCGCGCGAAACCGCCGGATGGCCGCCGCGTAGGCCGGATTGTGGGCGGGGGCCAGATCGCTGTCTTCGTCGAGCGCCCGCAGGCAATCCTCGTCCGCCTCCACGCAACCGGTCAGCCTACCCCCGAGGACGGTCTTGAAACCGACCCCGGCGATCTCCTCGGGCGAGGCGATCACCCCGTCGTCCTTCAGCTTCGCAAGCGCGGCGGCGATGGCCTCACCGTGGTCGGACACCCGTTCGTAGCCGTCCCGCGCGAGCAGGTCGGCCCCGCCCTTCTCCATGGAGAAAAGCGAGTATTTGAACGACGTGGAGCCGACGTTGGCGACGAAGATGAGCATGGTGGGGAAACTTCGGGAGAGGGCGGAACAGCCCCCGACCCTGAGCGGGGATCAGGCGGGCAGGAAACTCCCGAGCTTGCTGAGATCCTCGTGCGGGCGGGCGATAACCTCCACCGAGACGACCTCGCCGATGGTCTTCGCCGCTTCGGCGGCCGCTTCGACGGCGGCTTTGACGGAGGCGACATCGCCTTCGAAAATGCCGGTCACCAGACCGCTGCCGACGGATTCCCACCCGGACATGGTCACGTCGGCCGCCTTGAGGGCCGCGTCACAGCCGGAGAAAAGGGCTACGAAGCCCTTCGTTTCAATTAATCCTATTGCTTTGTTTGCCATTTTATTTGTCTCCGAGGTCAGATTCCGAAGGATTTGAGGAGATCCGGGTGCGGACGTGCGATCACGTTCGCTCCGACGAGTTCCCCCGCTTTGGCGGCCGCTTCCGTTCCGACATCGACGGCCGCCTTGACGCTACCGACATCTCCTTTCACGAGAATCGTGAGAAAGCCGCCCCCGGTCGGGACCTGCTTGACTAGTTGGATACCCGCGGCTTTCGACATGGCGTCGATCGATTCGACGCTTCCGACGAAACCCTTGGTTTCGATCATTCCGAGTGCTTCATTCATGGTGTTTGGTTTTGACGGTTATACGAAAAGTTCGCAGAAAGTGGTGGGATTCAGGCCGCAGCCGTTGGCCTCGTCGGTGTCCATGTGGACCTCCAGCTTGAAAGCGGGATCGATCCGGGCGAGGACCTTCTCGAAGACGGTCTGGCAGGGTCCGTGGACGCGCAGCTTCATCAAGTCCTCGTGTTCGACCCCGTGGAAGCGGGCGTCCTCGGGAGAGAGGTGGGCGTGGATTCCGGCGCGGATCACGCCTTCGGGCATTTCGAAAAAGCCCTTGGGCCCCATCAGCATGCAACCGGGCGTGCCCTCGATCTTGCCGGAAAGGCGGACAGGAATGTCGAAGCCGAGGGCGCGGGCGTCGGTGAAAGCCAGCTCGACCTGATTGAGCGTGCGGCAGGGGCCGAGTATCCGCAGGTTGGAAATCACCTTGCTGCGCGGACCGATCAGGGTGACGGTCTCTTTCGCGGCGTACTGCCCTTCCTGATACAGCCACTTCATGGGCGTAAGCTCGTGGCCGGGGCCGAAGAGCGCTTCGACCGCCTCCTGCGTGAGGTGGCAGTGCCGGGCGCTGGAATTCACGACGAGAGGATTCGGTGCCTCCACGCTCCGCGGAGCGGAAAGACCCATCCGCCGATAGACCGCCCGTCGAACCAAGTGCTCGATTTGATGCCGGTTGGGGCCTTGGGGAGTTTCTAATTTCGCCATCTGACCTCTGGTTTCATTGGTTTCAAACGATGGTGCAAGGAAAAAATTCAATTATTCCAACATTTTTCCAAATAAAACACCAAATTTTTCCACATTTGATCGAGGCTATCCGTTTTCCGGGTCGTCGGAGGCGACAACAACGGTTCCGAGCCGGTGCTCGAACTCCTTGAGCTTCTTCGCCTCCGCGCCGGAATCGGTGATCCACACGTCGATCCGGTTCAAATCGGCGAAAAAATAGGTGGATCGGACCCCGATCTTCGTCGAATCGGCCAGGAAAACCGCCCTCTCGGCGAACCGGAGGACGAAGGCCTTCAGGTCGGCCTGATCCTCGTCGCTCTCGCTGATTCCCCGGTGCGGGTCGATCCCGTTCCCCGAAAAAAAAGCGGTGGAAAGCCGGTAACGACCGACCGCCTGACAGGCCATGGCCCCGCCGTAACAGTGATTGAGCGAGTCGAATCGGCCTCCGGTTCCAATCACCTCGACGCCCTCCCGTCCGCTCAGCGCCTCGATAACGCGGTGGGCGTTGGTGAGGACCGTCAGATCGAGGGGCGGAATGATCCGGGCGAACTCGAGGGCGGTGGAGCTACCGTCGAGGTAGATCACGTCCCGCGGCTGGAGGTATTCCCCGGCGGCCCGGGCGATCCGCTTCTTCCAATCGATGTTGCGCACCTCCCGTTCGCCGATGCCGAGGCTGCGCCCGGGATGATTCACGGCGATCGCCCCCCCGTGCGTCCGGACGAGATGCCCCTGCGAATCGAGCACCTCCAGATCCCGCCGGATCGTCTCGTCGGTCACCGAAAAACGGTCGGCCAGATCGATCGTCCGCACGGCACCGAGACGACCGAGAAGATCGAGAATACGTTCGTGGCGCTGGCGGGGGATCATCGCGGACAAGAGAAACCGCCCGCCCCATCCGCTGGCAATTCGAAAAAGAGCCGGTCTATTCGAAACGCCAGGTGTACCGATTGCCGTTCTTGAAGAACTCCCCCGTCGATAAATCGCCGTCGTCCAGAATCTCATCGACCCTTTCCATGACCGCCGGAGTGGTCCGATCCCCCTGAAGACTGACCCCGGCGCTTACTCCGACGGCGTTTCGTTCCCAGTCCCAGAAATCGCCCTCGGTCGTGTCTTCCCAAAAACGATTCAGCCGCCCCTCCATCCCGAGGGGCACAACCGACGGGGTCGCATCCGGCGGCCAGTAGCCCTCTTCCATAACGAACATCTCGAACTCCGACCGATAAACGCGGAAATTGTTGGCGATGGCGGACGCGTACGACTGCTGGCGAACCTTCATGAATGCCGGAATCGCAAAGGACGCCAGGACTCCGATGATAACGACAACAAGCATGATTTCGACCAACGTGAACCCGCGGAACCGAAGGCGCGAATCGGGGAGACAAGGCATGGAACAATACTGAAACAAATTGTTTACAGAAGTCCATCGATTATTTCCTTTTCCGAAGCGGGCCGCACGGTATTTTCATTTGGGCTGATTTGTTGGAGTTCCGCCTCTTGACAGCCATAGCTCGACTTGGCCTTCGGTGCTTGAAGAGCGAAGGGGGAAGAGCGACGGCTGTTTAGGCGGTCCCACCGAAGCTCCACTCGGGGCCGAAGACCGGATCCCTCCTGCGCTCTCCCGTCTACGCAAGGGCTCTGGTGGGCGGGCCGAGCTACGGAGGGCAAGAAATCCGGGACTCCAACAGGGCACACGACCCACCGACGGCCAAATGAAAATACCGTGAATCGGACCGACGCAACCACAAATGCAAGGAGGAAAATGGAAGAGATCCTGCGCTTTTCGAACCTCGCATGGAATGTGGGGCCATCAAGCGACTTGGCGGGAAAGACATTCCCTTGTGTCGGGAGGGAGGTTGCCGTGCCACGGCGTGGCAATGTCTTCAGTCAGTTGGCATCAGCGGGATGTGACTGGGGGCGGTCAAAGTAGGTGGGTTGCTTCAGAAACCCGGCTACGGCGGGAGGGCGGCTGTCCTCAGCCGCCGCGATACGTCGGAGGGGGATCCG
>CAZDRT010000072.1:0-15155 GCA_964507815.1 uncultured Puniceicoccaceae bacterium | reverse complement strand
TTCCGACGTATCGCGGCGGCTGAGGACAGCCGCCCTCCCGCCGTAGTTCGGCGGCTCACGCACGATTATCGAATCAACTTCGGTATTCTTTCCACGCACTCGTGGTTACACCCCTGCGCTCCCGAATTGGCGGATTCAGCTTGAGTATCTGGCCGAGCGCAGCTACCTTCGTCTGGTTGTGTTACCCCGGCATTTCATTGCCCTCGCTGTCCTGGTCAGTGTTTTCGCGCATTTAACCTCGGCGGACGATTACGCCTGGCAGCAAGATCATGCGGTCGTGCTTCCGACGGGCGAGTTGGAGTATGCGCCCGAGCCGTTTACCTACGCCCCGGTCGGTGAGATTCGGTATATCGATTTCGAGAATGGTGACGATGCCCACCCCGGCACCCGGGCGCAGCCCTGGAAGCACCACCCGTGGGATTTGGACGCGACCGGCAATGCGGGGGCCTATCCCGGAGGGCCCACGACCTATGTATTCAAGCAGGGAGTGGCCTATCGGGGTCGGCTGGAGGTGGGGGACGATGCCGGGCAGCCCGGCGCACCGATCATGCTCACCCGCGACCCGGACTGGGGGGAAGGGGCCGCCGCGATTTATGGATCGACCCGCATCGCGGGCGGCTGGAGCCAGGGTGCGCACGCGGACATGCCCTTGCCGGGGCAGGTCTGGCACATTGATCTGGATTTTCTGCCGCGCCGGGTATGGTGGTTCGATGACGAAGACGCCATCCAACGGCTCCATCTGGCGCGCGAACCGGATTGGGAGGAGTCCGATCCACAGGATGTGACCGCCGAATGGTGGCGCTGGCAGCAGCCCGCCTGGTGGGTGAACGACCTGCGCGGGCACACCGTCGATGTGGGGGGGGAGACCTATCACCTCGGGATCGACGAGGTCAACCTGGTGCGGCCCGACAAGGATGACTACCTCGGCGCCTTTGCCTGGACCAACTGGGGCATTGTCGATGGCTCCCCCTTTGCGAGCAAGATCACCCACTACGGGCCCGGCAATGAGGATGAGAACACCAGCCAGTTTCACCACAAGCAATACCAGGGCGTCAACATCGGGGGGCCCTGGGCGGACCGCATCAGCGAAACCCTGATTAAGAACCATCGTTACTACCTGGAAGACCGTCCGTGGATGCTGGATCAGCCGGGCGAATTCTGGTTCGAAAAATCGGGCTCCGGCGGGCGGCTCTATGTTTGGCTGCCGGAGGATCGGGACCCCAATACCGTCTCCCTGGAAGCGGCCCGTCATCCGAATCTGATCCAGGGGGAGCGCTTCAATCACCTCGAGATCGCCGGACTCACCTTTCGCTTCAATAACGTTTACTGGGAACTCGACCATGAGCGCTGGTGGAAGGAGACCCAGGTAGCCGCGATCCTCCTGCAGGGACTGCATCCCGACCATCCCTGGACTCACGACGCCGGCGGCGAAGGGGCGGGAATCGTCGTTCGCCACAACGTTTTCGAGCATGTCAGCGGGGGCGTCTTTCTGCGGGCGGGCCGCGGCAGGGAAATCGATGCCATTTCGATCCGCGACAACCGCTTTCGCCACACGGATCACGAGGCGATCGTGATCGATCAGGAGAACGTCAAGAACGTCGATGACACCGGGCGGATTTTTTACAGCGAGATTTTGCGCAACGAGTTCTATCGCATCGGCTGGCGCAACAAGCGCGGGGCGCGGGGGCACGCTGTCCGCCAGGATGCCCAAATCTCCCTCACGGCGGGCAATTTCCTCGACCGCATCGCCGGCTGGGGGATCGCCATCTACGGTGGCAAGCGGGACGGCGAACTCGGCGAGGAGCCCCTCTCGCGCCACCTTGTTTTTCACAACCGTGTGGAGGACGCCCTGCTGAAAACGGCGGATTGGGGCCAGATCGAGACCTGGCAGGGCGGCGCGTTTTATATTTTCAACAACGTCTCCGTCAATCCGGGCGGAATCCTGACCTGGAAGGTCGGTAACTCGGAACCGACGCCCCGCTTCGGCTTCGCCTACTACCTGGACGGTGCCTTTAAGAACTATGTGTTCAACAACATCGCCCGCGGAGCCAACAACACCCTCGGCTCCAAATACGCCAATACCTCCGCCCTTCAGGGGATCATCGGTTTCGAGAACACCTTTTTCAACAACACCTTCCACAAGTTCGTTTCCGGTTCCCGGCAACAGGCACCCGGGGCGGGCCGCTACAAATACCTCGCCAACGTCTGGAGCGACATCAGTGATTTGCTCTGGCGTCACGCCGACCCCGACGGTGCAGCCGATCCCAATGACGGGCACTTCGACCAGGGCACCGACTTCGATCTGGAGCACCTGGCCTATCACGACAATGTGCTGGATAACGTGACCGGCGATATCGGTGTCTTCGAGGAGGACGGAACGGTGTATCCCTCCCTCGGCCTCTTTGCCGACGCTCTGGCGGCCTTCGATGTCCTGGCGTATGAGCGGCCCGCAGTGGTGGCTCCGGAAGCGACCTTGCAGGATCCGGAATCCGGAGACATGCGTCCAGCCCCCGGACATGCCGCCATCGGGCGTTCGGCCAGGGTATTTGCCCCCTGGGCGCTCCACGCCCCCGTGGGGGAATGGCATTTCACCCGCAACAACCGCGATCCTGCTCGCATCAACGATGAACACTGGTATATGCTCGGGTATTATGCGGGTCGCTCGGAATACAAGGATACCCCGCGCTATCCGCTGACCGGGGTGGGGGTCGCTGCCGCCGACTATATCGATGGGCCGCTGGAGGACTGGACCCAGGGTGCCCTGCGCCTGAGCGGCGGCGCGTATTGCCAGCTCCCTCACGCCGAACTGGTCTCCGACTTCAGCGTAGGCGGCGCGAACCACGCGGGAACGGCCCGGCGCACGGTGGATGTCGGTGCCGACAGTTTTCTGATTGAGATTTTCGGACGGCTCGATGACGACGCCGACGGATTGCTGGTGGGCAAGACAGCCGCAGATGGTGTGGGCTATTCCCTCGCCGTGGTCAGCGGGGACGTGGTGCTCGATCTTCACGATCAGGAGGGTGCCTCCCTTTCCGCCGCCGGACCGATGTTGCCTCAAGAGCAGTGGTTTCACCTCCTGGTGGAGGTGGATCGCGCGAGTGCGGAGCTGCGCTTCCATCTGGATGGGGTCACGACCGGAACCGTCAACGGGTTGCCGACCGGCACGCTGGCCAACGATGGCGACTTTCAGGTCGGAGGCGGTCCGGGGCATCCCGCTTTATCGTGGACGGTTGATTTCCTGCGTGTCTGTCGGGGCACGCTCGCGGACGCGCGGACCTCGATCGGCGAACTCTACGCCTGGCAATTCGACGGTCCGGCACTTCGTGATTTCACCGGAAAACTCCGGGAACCGGGATTTTCCGCAGCGGGTGCTTTGGACCGTCCGCTTGCCGATCATCCACCGGACGACAGTGATCGCGACGGTCTCGGCGACCGATGGGAAGTCGCCTGGCTGGGCGAAATTTCGGTGGCCGAAGGGAGCGACGATCCCTACGGCAGCGGGCGTGCGCTGGCCTCGTCCTACGTTCACGCCCTCGACCCGACTGCCTGGGATTCGCGCGGGCAGGTGCAAGTCGAGGTGCTTCGCGAACCCGAGTCCGACTGGCTGCGGGTGGTCTATCGCCGTGCGAAAAACCTCTATGGCGGCGCTTGGGTCATCCAGACCAGTTCGGACCTTGGCTCGGGTCCGGAGGGCTGGACTCCGCGAAGCCCGGACGGAGTCGAAGTGATAGAGAATATCATCAACACCGACCCCGATGGCGATGGAGCCGCCGAAGTCGTCGAGGTCTGGATCGCCATCGATCCCGATCAGCCCCGCCTCTTTTTACGTCTCCTTTCGCCTTCCGGATAGAAAAAATAAGATTGCCGCCACGGCTGTATCTTCTTATCCTGTAACTTCTTTTTTACGGTCAGTCTTCGCCCCAAAACCTCGAAAGTGCCTTTCTCAAACCCCGTGGAGGATCGCCAACACCCGCAAAAACACTCCAAATATCCGATTTTCTCTGAAGCGGAGGCTTTAAAGGTGGCATGAACTCGGGTTGATCCTGGCGACTGGAAACGTGCGCCATTTCGACGGAATTCCCGGACTGCTGGTCGAAGATTGGTTCGACTCTTAGGAGTAAGCTCTTGACATTATGCAAAAGAGTATTATGTATTATTGAATAATTGTTGTTTTTCTAATTAAACTTCCTCCGATCCGGTGCGGATGAAAGCGAGGTGCCCATGAAATTTATTAACCGAAAGGAAGAAATGCGGCGGCTGATGCAATCGGCGGATTCCGGTGGTGTTGGATTCGTTGTTGTCTGGGGCCGTCGGAGGATGGGCAAGAGCCGCTTGTTGACCGAATGGAGTCAGCAGCGGCGAGGCCTTTATTGGGTGGCTGATGAATCGGCTGCCGCCATCCAGCGTCAGTATTTTGCGGAGGCACTGGCTACGGTTTTCCCGGGATTTGCCGATGTCACCTATCCGGACTGGGGCGCACTGCTGGATCGTTTCGCGCGCGAGGCCCGTCAGGCGGATTGGCACGGTCCGCTGGTCATCGACGAGTTTCCTTATCTGGTGTCGGGTGCGCGCGATCTGCCGAGTGTGTTGCAGCGTTGGGTTGATCGTGAAAAACGCGAAGGGGGGGTGCTGTTGGTCATCGCCGGATCGAGCCAACGGATGATGCAGGACCATGTTCTCAATGCCTCAGCACCCCTCTATGGTCGGGCCGATCAGATCATAAAATTGCAGCCTCTTTTGCCGGGTTACATCCCGGATGTGATCGCGGAAGGATCGGCTCGTTCGCTGCTGAATTTCCATACCTGCTGGGGAGGCGTTCCCCGCTACTGGGAGCTGGGCAATGCCTTTGGCGCGAAATACCGCGATGCGGTGGACGATCTCGTTCTCTCGCCGATGGGTGTCTTACACGAGGAGATCGACCGACTTTTGCGTCAGGAGATGCCTTCGGCCATGACTTTGCGACCGCTGCTCGATGCCATAGGGATGGGAGCCCACCGTTCATCGGAAATTGCCGCGCGCTTGCAGACTCCAGCCACCTCTTTGACCCGAGGGTTGAGGGAGCTGCAAGAATTGGGATATGTTCACCGGGAGGTGCCGTTTGGTGAGGATGAACGACGTGGGAAGAAAGCGACCTATCGCCTGGCGGATCCTTTTCTCCGTCTCTGGTTCAAGACGGTGGCTTCGCATCGCGGAATTCTGCAAACCGCGACACCGGACGGACGAAAGAAGTTGCTGGATCAGGTTTGGCCGCAACTGCAAGCCCAGGCGTGGGAGGAATTATGTCGGCTGGCTCTCCCTCGCATGAAGCTGTTCAAGCGAGAGTGGCGGCCCGCAGCACGTCATTGGAAGGGCAATCAAAGCGAATGGGACGCGGTCAGCACTTCGTTGGATGGGGACCGTATGATCCTGGGTGAGTGCAAAAGCCTGCTGCAACCCGCAGGCAAAAGAGATATTAGCCGGCTCCTGGGAGGTCTCTTGAAAAAGCCGATTTCATCCGATTTACGATCGGCTCGCCTCAGACCCGAGTTCGTCCTATTCGTCCCCGAATTAAAAGCCGCACCGGTCGCCCTTCCGGATGGCGTAACGGTGGTTGATGGAAGTCAGGTATTCTCTGCCCTCAATTAGTCACGTCTTTGATTCGGTTCAGCCTTCACTCGGGATGACCTCGATCCGTTTTCCGAGAACAAGACAGTTGAAGAGTGCCCGCCCCGCCATATCCCGCGTGAGGTAGGCATTGCTGCCCGGAACTTCGTGGAACGAGACTACCACCTGCTCTTTGAGGTCGTAGAGGGTGGTGGCCATGTCCGCGTGCTCCCAGGCTTCTTCCGTGTCCAAATCGAACTCCGATGCGTAGTGGATCAAGAGGTTCGCCCGTTCCCAAAAAAACCAGATCTCATCGGAGACCGGACTGGGGTGTAACCACAAGTGCGTGGAGCTTCACCTGCCAATTGCTGTCGCCATTTTTGTGAGAAAACCACGGAAAGATTCAGGGGAGCGCGGTGCTTTAGCCCGCGTTTTCGGTGCGTTCTTGTGCTTACGTTCGCAGGCTGAAGCGCTGCGCTCCCAAAGTCCGAAGAAAAATCGTAAATCATCGCGATTTTGAAATGGGCCGATATTCCATCGGTTGAGGGAGCCGCCGCATTGCGGGGAAGAGAATGGAAAGCCACGGAATAAATTCGGCGGCGCGGGAATCTTCCGGAAGTTGATCGGATCCCCCTCCGACGTATCGCGGCGGCTGAGGACAGCCGCCCTCCCGCCGTAGTTCGGCGGCAGACGCACTATTATCGAATAAATTTTGGTATTCCCTCCACGCACCTGTGGTTACACCCCGGCAAAGGCCGCCCGGAAAATAGGTGTTGCACCGATGCCTGTTTCTCCTCATTCTTATCCCAAGATAATTTTACAATTAGACGTTTCCTCACCCCCTCGTCCCTCTGAATCGACGTTTCGCAATCCCAGTAAGAAATCAACGGCACCCGCAAAAACACTCCAACATTGAGCGCAGCGAAATCCCGCCGAAGGGGAACTCGCGAAGCGTATCGGGACTCCACCCCTCCAAAACTCCACCCCTCCAATACTCCATCACTCCATTACTCCACCTCTCCCAAAAACAAAATGCACCCCCTCCGTTCTCTCCATCGCGGGCTCGGTTTGAGCCTGATACTCTCCGTTCTCTCGTTTGCGCAGAGTCTGTCCGCGCAGCCCATTGTCAATCCGCTCTGGGAGGAGACTGACTGGAAGAACTGGTATCTCGATCCCGAGCCGCTGGTCAACTCCAACACCTCCGCTGTCCTCGCCATGCCGGAGCCGGAGCACCGCACCTTTCCCGCCGATGTGCCGGATGCGGAGACCAACCCCGATCTTTTCCTCCATCACCTGGGCGAGGACTATCCCGGACGCACCTATGCGGGGGTTCATGGCGATGTTTATATTTCCTACGACGGTTTTCACTCCAGTTTCAGGCCGACCTGGAGCGATGATTTGGGCAACTCTGTCGATCTGAAACCAAATGGCGGCTTTGCGCTCCAGCGTCTTCAGGACACTCAGATTGTCGGATTCGGCGACAATTTTCACGCTGGAAAGCGTTTTGTGGGACAAATCTACAGCACGTTTTCGATTTTTGGAGGGGGGGCACCCGGGTGGACGACTATCAGGGGGCAGCCGGACTTTGAGCGAGATCATCTTTACGCCAACAATGCCTGGACTGCGCAGGGCACCGCCACCGGTTATTCTTTGAAACCCAACACCAAGGAAAATGAAACGCGCTACGTTCCCCTGGCATACATGTCCCGGGGGGCTTCGGGATCAGCCAGCATGATGACGACCAAGCTCATCGTCGCCGGCGGCTACCTCCACCGCGACCTCAAGCCGGAAATCATTCGCCAGGGGCTGATGGGGCCGACCATGCAGTATCTCATGCGCTCCGCGCTGCCCTACGACGTGCCCTGGGAGAGCGAATTGCGCCACGCCGCCGGGATGTGGAGCGACGGGTATAACTCCTACCAGGGCGGCCTCCACGTCGTCGGTTACCGCACCTTGGAAAATATCGACAACTTCAGCAACGAATACGACCGCCACGCCCACCTGCGCAACATGGTGACGGCGGCGAAAGAGCTGACCGTCATTCCGCCCCTGGTGGAAATCGATCTGGTGGAACTCCTGAGCGGCGAGCAGGCCTATGGAGACGAAGAGCGCACCCTCGAAAACAGCGGTTCCGCCTCCAAGTCCTCCCACGGCTATCTGCAGCCCTTCGGCAGCACCTTCCAGGCCCGGATCAAGGCCGTGCCTCTCGACCCCAACGGTCTGCCCGTCGAGCTGCGCTGGGCGCTGGTGATCGGCGACAAGCGCGCCAGTGTGGTCGATGAGGGCGACGACGTTTACCTCGTCACCATCCCCCACGATCCCGACCTGCCCGCCGGACGGACGACCTTGATCGTGTGGGCGGACAACGGCGTGACCACCGGGTTGCCTTCGGCCATCAACGTCCTGCGCAGCGACGTTGCCTTTCCCGCCGACAACGAGCCCGAGCGCGACTGGGCCGGGCGCCTGCCCGCGCCGGACGGCTACGAGCGCGAGAGCAAATGGGTTCCCGGCGAGACGGTGCTCTTCGATCTCCACGCACCCGCTCCCAGCGGTTACCCCGTCACCTGGATCAAATGGGACGGGGTGGGGGAGATGGACGGCAACCGCTTCCGCTGGGAAATCCCGGTCGATGAACCGGTCGGCGAGCATTATGCGGTGATGATTGGATCCGACCGGACCAACGGCCTCGGCCAGCACGGAGCCAAGGCGCTCCTCCGCGTGCGCGATGTGGCCGCGCGGCCCGGGCCACGCTTTTCCATCGGCTTCGGTCCGCAGAGCGTGGACTTCGACGCCTCCGCTTCCGCCGCGAAGGACGGCCAGCCGCTCACCTATGAATGGGATTTCGATGCGGACGGCTCACCCGACGCCAGCGGCGCCACGGCCTCCCACACCTTCGCCACGCCGGGCATCCACGAAGTCGTCCTGACCGCCAGCTCCGCCAGCCTGGCCACCTCCGACACGACCTCCGTCTTCGTCGAAGTGCGTCCCGATGACTGGTCGGCGGAACTCTGGGAAGACGGGGCGTCCGCCCCCGATCCGGCGGTATGGAATGTGGCCGGCGGCTCCATTACCTCCAGTGACGGAAAATGGTTGTTCGAAGAGACCGAGGCGGGAGACGGCAGTTCGCAAATCGCCCGCCTCGAAACCGCCGCCGCACCCGAGCGTCCTTTCGCCCTCGAAATCGTTTACGAGGACGGCTCCTCCTCCGACCGCGCCTACCTGAGCGTCTGCGGTCTGGCCGTCGGCGCCCTGCAGGATCACATCGGTGAGAACTACGAAATCGGTCGGGAAACCGCGCCTGGCGTCGTCGATGACATCCAGCCGCTTTCGGGCGACCTGCCGGAAGAGGGGCCCTTCCGTCTGACCCGCGTCTATGTCCGCGACGACCCGAACCACAGCGGCAAAGTCATCGTCAGCGGCCTCGTTCGCAATGCCTTCGGCGATTTTCCTTTTTACCGGGACAACTGGGAACCCGGCGAGGGGCTGGTTGCGTTGACTGCGCGCCGATCAAATTCGACGCGCCTCGAGGTCGATGCACTCCGGTTGTGGCAGCCGGACGGTGAATTTCCCGACCCGGTTCTGTATTTGACCGATGCCGACGGGCGCACGCTGATGGAATCGGGTGGATGGAGCCTGGACTCCTCCCATTTCGACCGACTCGTGACCGACCAAAGCGATTTCGGCAGTCGTCCGGTCGGCCAACCGGTCGAGCGCAGCTTCACCCTGCGCAACTTCGGGGGCAGCGACCTCGAATTGACGTGGTCGGCCCCGGACTACCTCCAAACCCTGGATGCCGATGGCTTCACGCTGGTGGATTCGGTGGACGGCCCGGTGATCCAGGCGGGGGGCGAGGATACGATCCGCCTCCGTTTCGACCCCACGGGCGGGTGGCAAGGCGGCCACTATCGCTTCAACAGCAACGTGGGCTCGCCCCGTTACGTCTTTACCGGGCACTCCGCCGAGGGCGAACGGAACATCGCCGTCGAAGGCCGCAACGTCCTGATCGCATCGGGCGACAGCTCTCCGGACCCCTTTGACGGCACCGACCTCGGCCAGGCCGCCAACGGCGAAACCGTGATGGGCGTTTTCCTCATTCGCAACACCGGTCAGGAAACGCTCAACCTTTCCGAAGCCAGTCTCGCTGGTGCCACTGACTTTTCCATCCTGCGCCAACCGCGCACGCCCCTGGGCCGGGACGAGTCGAGCGAGCTGCGCCTCGCCTTCCACCCCGCCTCCGCCGGGGAGAAAACCGCCACCGTCACCATCCCCTCGGATGATCCGGACACCCCGGCCTTCACTTTTGACATCCGGGGCAACGGCCTCGGAGCCACCGCGCCGGAAATCGCCGTCAGCGGCAATCCCGACTTCGGGGACGTTCCCTGGACCGATGCGCCGACCGCCCCCGCCATCCGGAGCTTTACCATCGAGAATACCGGTGACGCGCCCCTGCGGCTGACGGGGCCGTTTCCGCATGTCACCTTCTCCGGTCCGGATGCCGGAGCCTTCGCCGTTTACCGCGCCGCCCCCGGCCTGATCCATCCGGGGGATTCGGCGGAACTCATCCTCCTCTTTCACCCGCAAAAAACGGGCGGCCACAGCGCCATGCTCACCCTGCATTCCAACGATGCCGACGAGCCGCAGACCCAGATTTCGCTGACGGCCAACGGAATCTCCGCCCCCGCCATCGAAGTGCGCGACAGTCGCGGCGTCCTCATCGAAAACGGCGATGCCTGGCCCCGCCGAGACGACGGCACCGCGTTCGGCACGCTTACATCGAGTGGTTCCATCGACCGCAGCTTTCACATTCACAATCCCGGCAGCGCGGCACTGACGATTTCCTCAACCCAGCTCTCCGGGGTGGGGGCCGGGGAGTTTTCCATCCTCAGCGCGCCCGCGAGCGTTCCGGCGGGCGGCTCGGCCGCTCTCACTCTCCGCTTCAGCCCGGCCACCGCGGGCAGCCATCGGGCCACGCTCGCCATCCACTCCAACGACCCCCGCTCGCCGACCTGGACCTTCGATGTCTCCGGGGGCTTTTCCGGGCTGCGATCACGCGGCGACCGCGGGGTGGACCGGGGACTCTGGGCCGAAAAATCCCAGCGAGGGATCGCATGGGGCGATTTCGACAACGACGGTGACCTCGATCTGCTCCTCACCGGCAGCACCCTGGTCGATTCAAGCGCACCGGACTACACCGAGCAGATATTGGGGCGAACAACTCTCTACGCCAATGACGGATCGGGCAACTTCAGTGCCGTCCCGGTCAACCTGCCGCACCTCTCGTATTC
Organism: uncultured Puniceicoccaceae bacterium; assembly: GCA_964507815.1. Lineage (GTDB taxonomy): Bacteria > Verrucomicrobiota > Verrucomicrobiia > Opitutales > Puniceicoccaceae > Puniceicoccus. The sequence continues at coordinate 4,287 of CAZDRT010000072.1, read as the reverse complement.
GGATGCCGCCTGGGGGGACTACGACGGCGACGGCGATCTCGATCTCGTGATCAGCGGTGGTAAATACAATTCTTCGACCTACCAGTATGACAACCAAACCGATATCTACCGCAACGACGGAGGAGCCTTTTTCCCCATCTCGGCGGGGCTGCCCGCCCTGCGCGACGCCGAAATGGTCTGGGTCGATTTTGATAACGACGGCGATCTCGACCTTTTTCTTTGCGGCAATACCGCCGGGGATAACCAGGCCATTGTGCCGCTGATACGCCTTTACCGCAACGACGACGGCACCTTTTCCGATTCGGGGATGACCTTCCCCGCAGCCTTATATAACGCTCGCTCCGTATGGACCGACGTTAATGGCGATGGCTTTCCCGACGCCTTGCTCATCGGCCATTACGGAGTCGGATTCCGTCGGCTCGATGTCGGTTTGAGCGATGGTGCCGGCGGCTTTTCCTGGACGCTTTTGGAAGATCGAATCGATGGCCACTCCGCCGATTGGGCAGACATCGACCGTGATGGCAGGCTTGATGTGCTTGCCATCCACGAAATCGACGATGCGCCAAGATTGGTGGCGTATGGACAGAATGCTGACGCCACCTTTACCCGATACCAGCCGCAGGGCGACGGCCAGCTTGATGGCAGACAGATCATGGCTGGTGACATCGACACCGATGGCTATGCGGATCTCGCCCTGCACCTGCACCTCGGCCCCCTCGACCAGGATCTGCATGTTGCTTTCAACCAAGCGTCTCCTGCCGGAACCATCGCCCAGTCCTCCGAGCTGACCAATGCCGCCGGAACCGAATTGAGCATCGGCGATTTTTCCGGTGACGGGGTCAACGACCTCTTCTCCACTGGTCGGGGGTGGAACACCAGTAAGACAGCCTTCTTCTTCGGGGAAGGCGCGGTCAACACTCCCCCCGCGGCCCCCGACAGCCTGGAGATCGAGCTAAGCGACGACGGGGGACTCGTGATGAACTGGTCTGCCTCCACCGACCCCGACTTTCCGGGTTCGGAAGCCATCCGCTACGACCTGCGCATCGGCACCGCCCCGGGTCTGGATGACATCAAACCCGCGATCGGCGACGCCGACGGCTACCGCCGCATACCGCAACTGGGCGCGATCGGGGGGACCTCCTATACCTTCACCCGCGCTCTGCCCCCCGGCACCTACCATGTGGCCGTGCAGGCGGTGGACCCCGGTTTCGCAGGCAGCGGCTGGATCGAGGTCGAAATCCTCATCGAAGCGGAACTCGATGTGGTGGACGACGTCCTCACCGTTCCCGAAGGCTCGTCCAGTGTCCTGGATGTCCTCGCCAACGACGGCGTGCCCTTTCTCTCGGAGATTACCGAGGTCACCCAGCCTCTTCACGGCAGCGTTTCCATCGCCGCCGGCGGCCAGAGCCTGCGTTACGACTCGGAAGGTTACTGGGGACAACACGGCGCACTCACTTTCAGTTACACCCTGACGGATTTCGATGAATCCGGTGGCGTTCAGGTCGAGCCCCAATCCGCCATGGTCACTCTGAGCGTCGAGGGCGTTCGCACCGCGAGTGACGACCTCGCCGGTCGCACTCTGGTCGGAATCGGCCTCGGAGCCGACGACTTCGCCGCACGAACCCGCATTGACGGGGATAAACACCTCCAGGCCATCGCCTCCGGCACCCTGGGCAGCACCGCGGACGAAGCGGTATTCGCTTACCGCGAACTCACCGGAGATTTCACGGAGACGCTCCGCGTGCGCGCCCTCACCGGCGACGCCTCCGCCCGCAGCGGGCTGATGGCCCGCAGCGCCGAGACGGCGGACGCGCCCTTCGCCCAGGTCTCGACCGGAACGGGCGATCATTTCCACGGCAACCACCGTGCCCTCGCGGGAGCTGTTTCCTCTGAGGAAACCACCGTCACCCCCGCGCCCTCCGCGGACTTCCCCGACCGCTGGGTGCGCCTCATCCGCAGCGGAGACACCCTCATTCTCGCCTATGGCACCGATGGCGAAAACTTCAGCCAACTGGAATCCCTCGATATCAGCGGATGGAATGCGCCCTCCCTCCTGGTTGGGGAATTCCTTCACTCCGGCGACGATACCCGCTCGGCCAATGCCCTCCTGGGTGAAATCACCTTCACCGCCCTCGATGACAGTGCCGACACCGTCGAGGGAGAGGCCGTCACCATCGACGTCCTCGCCAACGACAGCACCAACGGCGGCGCACAGATCACCGCCGTCACCCAGCCCGTCTTCGGCAGCGTTACGATTCAGGGCGACCACACGCTGCGTTACCACCCATCGGGTTATTACGGGTGGGACGGCCCGGTCAGCTTCACCTATACCGCCGAAGAAGACGGTGCCTCCTCCACCGCCACGGTAACCATCCAGGTGGCCGAAACCGAGCCGCACAACAATCTGCCCGGGTTCGACTTCGATGGCTTTTCCACCCTCGGCTCCGGTGCCTCGGACGGACGCCTCGTCACCGCCACCGGCAACCTTGAAATCAGCAACCGCGGCGGCACCGGCCTCAGCCAATCCGCCGCCTCCGACGGGCTGACCTTCCTCCATCAGGAGATTCTCGGTGACTTCAAGGCCATCGTGCGGCTCCGCAGCCTCGGCGGCGGCAGCGCTGCGCGGGCCGGGCTCATGCTGCGCGAAGGCGATGGTAGCCGCGCCCGCACCGTCTGGCTTGGAGCGGATGCCCTCGGCCAAATCCACCGCCAGACCCGCGGCACCGACGGAGCGGCGGCGGACCCCGAAGAACCCTCGGCCCTCCCGGCCATGACCTTCCCCGATGTCTGGCTGCGCGTCGAGCGCTGGCGCGACACCATCCGGCTCTTCGCCTCCGCCGATGGGCTCGCCTACAGCCAGATCGGCCAGACCGTCACGCTCCCCGATCTGGCCGCCAAGGTGCGGATCGGGCTCTTCACCTTCGGCGGCAGCGGCTCCGGTGCCACCGCTGATTTCAGCGACTACAGTCTGGAGATCGAAACCGAGCCCGGCATTACCAACGGCGGCATCATCGGTAACGGGAAGACCCACAACCTTACCAGCTTCGGCACGGACGACTGGGTCGTCTGGGGACAATTCGGCACCGGCACCCCCATCCGCAAAAGCGGCGGATCGGGCCGCATCGGCGATTTGATGATTGGTGCCGACTCGACTGCGGAACCCTTGGATTCCGAGCCTCGGAGCTACAACAAATTAACCTGGAGCGACGGCGATCCCATCGCCTCCGCCAGCGGTGAATGGCATGGAACCGTCGTCCGGGGTCCCCTCAACGATCCGGCGACCGTGGTCATCCCCGTCGGTCGCGGGCAGGGCACCGTCCATGTCATCTTCAGCGTGACCAACTACGAGGCAAATAACATCAACGCGGAGGCCACCGTTCTCTCCTCCGAACCCGGCGTCGAACCGCTCACCATCACCCCCTTTCGGTCAAGTGATGGTAATAACATCCGTTTTGACTATGTCAGCGCCCGCGAAGACACCGTCCTCACCGTCCGTGTGGAGAAATCCCTCGACGATTCGCCAGGAGCGCAGGGCGTGTTTGTTCCGCAGGCCCTCGCCCTCAGCCGCACGGAGATCCCCGGCGGCGACGGCGGTCCTCCCTTCTTCCTTCCCGTCAACACCTCCGCCCCCGAAGCGGTGGACGACGCCTACACCATCGTCGGCGATATGGACTGGAGCCTCGATGTCACCGCCAACGACACCGATCCCGACCTCTGGCAGGGCATCCCCTCGCTCCAGGCGATTGCCACCCAGCCGACGAACGGCTCCGCCAGCATCCACGACGGCAAAGTCAGCTACAGCCCCGATTCCGGCTTCCAGGGCGACGACAGCTTCACCTACACCGTCACCGACGGTGCCCACAGCTCCGCTCCGGCCACCGTCGCGGTCACGGTGCTCGATCCCGCCGATCCCACCGACAGCGACAGCGACGGCCTGCCCGACGTGTTTGAGATCGCCGCCTACGGCGACCTCTCCCGCGACGGCTCCGACGATTTCGATGAGGACGGCGTCATCGACGGCCTCGAGTTCGCCCTCGGACGCAACGCCGCAGGCATCGACCGCGTCACCCTCGACTTGCTCGAAGATTTCGAGCGTGGCCCCGGTGCCCTGAACGACCATCCCGACATGTGGCACTTCGATCCCGACGGCACCACCGGCGCAATCCAAACCGCCATCGGCGCGGAGGGCAGCCGCGGCCTCGAACTCGTCACCGCCGACGGCGAGAGTGCCGACCTCATCCTTCATCTGCCCACGCACTGGCAGGCCGCCTCCTGGAAGCAGTTCGA
>CAZDRT010000071.1:1376-15258 GCA_964507815.1 uncultured Puniceicoccaceae bacterium | reverse complement strand
TCCGACGGGCTGGTTTCCCCCGATTCGAGGTGCGCCCACGCGGCATCGAGCAGCGAGGGTAGCTCCCATTCCCGCAATTGTTTCCGTACGCTCTGTTCATCCGGATGCGACAGGAGAAACTCTTTCTCCTTTTCGCCGAGGTTCCAGATTTCGAATATTCCGGTCCGGCCCTGGTAGCCGACGCCGCTGCACGACTCGCAGCCGACAGGGTAAAACGCCTTTTCCGGAGCCGCGCGCCCGACCGACTCCATCCAGGTCCTGTCGATGCTCCTGAGAGGTTCCTCGCGTTTGCAGTCGGGGCAGAGCTTCCGAACCAGGCGTTGGACGGCGACGAGTTCGAGCATCGCGGCGATCTCGAAATCTTCGACACCGTAATTCCGCGGAACGGTGATCGTTCCGGCGGCATCCTTGATCAGCGCGTGGAAGAGCGCCTCGGGCTCGGGCGCATCATCGTTTTGGTCGCTGTCCCTGGCACCCGAGAGGAGTTTGCCGAAGCGGGGGGTGAGATCCGGGTTCAGTGGACGGAATCTTTCTTTTTCATTCATGCCATTTGTTCGCCAAACATATACTGCGCAAGGCGCGTGCCAGTTTATCGTGGCGATTTTTGGAAATTATGAATTATGAGGGACCGTGGATTCGGAATCGTTCGTGGATTTGGAATTTTCGTAGGGCCGCGTGCTTGCGCGCGTGCCGCTCCCAGGGGGAACCATCGGCGACGCATCGACTCTGGGGATTGATTCGTCATTCCCAGGCCGCATCGCGGCCATCGCGCAAGCGCGAGGCCCTACAGATTTTCCGTGGTTCCCGTTTGAATTACCGGATTGGCACAAGACCTGCGCGAGGAACCCCACACGATTCGATGAGAACTCATCCCTGAATTTTCCACCATGGATCAACCGATACGATACTGGATACTGATCGAGGCCTTTTCGTTACTGGGGGGTGCCGTGGCCGCGTGGGTAATGAGCAAGTCCATGGAATTTCTCAGCCGCGAGAAGCGACACGCGGTCGACATACCACAGTTTATTGGTCAAGTCTTCAAACGGGATGCTGCTTCGGCTCGATCCTTCGGCTGGCGGATCCATCTTTCGATTGGAATTGTTTTCGGTGCCCTGTTCGGGTTCATTATCGGAATCATTCATTTGGCCACGTTTCCTGAAGCCGTTTTCGTCGGCCTCGCCTTGGGCCTGTTCCTCGCGATTTTCAACGTCTTCAGTCTGATGTACCTCATCCGGGAGAGGCTTTCCGGCGATGATCGCTCAGAGACCACCATTCAAATCGGTCTCAGTTACTTCATCGGACACCTCGTATTCGGAGCGATCACGGGCTTTTTCATCAGCATCGCCGGGTGGTTTTGATTTCGCATTAGGCAAGCCTATGCAATCTTTGGAATAGTAATCGATTGTAAGCACACGAATTACTGCCTCCTTGATTCATGGAAACCTCACTCCTCATCGTCGCCTCCGCGGCGCTGCTCACCGCCATCATGACCGGTGTGGGGGCGCTGCCCTTCGCCTTCGTCAAAAACCTCAGCGATCGAGCCATCGGCTGGTCGAACGGCATTGCGGCCGGGCTTATGCTGGCCGCCAGTCACAGCCTGATCGCCGAGGGCGTTTCGCTCGACATTACGCTGACCCTGCTCGGTGCGCTGATCGGACTCGGCGCAATTGTCCTGGCGGACAAGCTGCTATCCGGCGCGGGCGATATCGAGGTCGCTGATTTGCAAGGGGCGAGTGCCACCAAGGCGCTTTTGATCCTCGGCATTATGACCGCGCATTCTTTCGCCGAGGGAGTGGGTGTCGGTGTTTCTTTCGCCGGTTCGGAAGGCCTCGGTGCCTTCATTACAACCGCCATCGCCTTTCTGGTGATGATGGCGTTCCAGATGCTGGTTCTGGCCCACTAATTTCGAGACCAATGCGTGATTTTCTCCTCCAGCTTTCCCCGGTCTCCCAGGCTTTTCTCGCGGGAACTTTCACCTGGTCTCTGACCGCCCTGGGAGCCGCGACGGTATTCTTCAAGAAGCAATTCTCGCTACGCAGTTCCGATGTCATGATGGGATTCGCGGCGGGGGTTATGATCGCCGCCAGCTTCTGGTCGCTGCTGCAGCCCGCCATCGAAATCCTCCGGGAGCGCGGGACGATGCCATGGCTGGGGGCGGCGGTCGGTTTTCTGATCGGAGCCGGTTTTATCCGCCTCGCCGACCGACTCCTGCCTCATTTGCATCCGGGCAAAAACTCAACCTCCGAAGCTGAGGGCCTTTCCACGGAATGGCGGCGCTCGACCCTGCTGTTCACGGCGATGACCCTGCACAACATCCCGGAGGGGGCCGCGATCGGAGTCGCCTTCGGTGCGATGGCCCACGCCTCGGAACTGGCGCTCGACACCACTCTGGCGGGTGCCATTGCCCTGACGCTGGGGATCGGGTTGCAGAACGTGCCGGAGGGTCTCGCCGTGGCGATGCCGCTGCGCCGTCAGAAAATCAGCAAACGGCGCGCCTTTTTCGTCGGCCAGGGTTCCGCCATCGTCGAACCGGTCGCCGCAGTCCTCGGAGCACTCGTCGTGATGCAAACCGCATGGATCCTGCCCTACGCGCTCGCCTTCGCGGCCGGTGCCATGATGTTTGTCGCCATCGAGGAATTGATCCCCGAATCGCAGTCCCACGGCAATACCGACCTCGCCACCCTTTCCACGATCATCGGGTTCACCGTGATGATGATGCTGGACGTCGGGCTGGGGTGACTTTTTTTGCGGTTTGCGCGGGAGTCGGGAGGCGGCCATCGCGCGAGCGCGAGGCCCTACAAAATCAGCAAGGATTTCGGAATCGTTCGTGGATTCGCAATTGTTCGTAGGGCCGCGTGCTTGCGCGCGCGCCGTCCCCCGCGGATAACGAATCGGCAGCGCGGAGACCGGGAACGTCGAATTAGACATTCCCGGACAGGTCGCGGCCATCGCGCGAGCGCGAGGCCCTACAAAATCACCGCGGATTCGGAATCGTTCGTGGATTCGGCAATTTTCGTAGGGCCGCGTGCTTGCGCGCGTGCCGTCCCGCGGATCCCGAAATCGCGGCGCGGAGACCGGAAACACCGGATTAGATATTCCCGGCCGGATCGCGGCCATCGCGCTAGCACGAGGCCCTACAAAATCAGCGCTCCGCCACGGGCTACCAAAGCAATGCAAAACGCAATTTGTCCGACCGCAAGCGATGCAAAATGCAAAGATAGAAATGTGATCCAAGCTATGCCTTCCTTTTCTACTGCCCGACTCATCCACCCCGTGTGAAATTTCCGTTGATTGGCATAGTTCTCGCGCTTCGATGGGGTTGTTCGCAACCGCTACCCCACCCTTGCGCTACCGAATGATAAAATGTAAAACCTGCGGCTATGGAGACCGGAGAATCCTCCGAAACCCGGCAGCCGGTTCAATGACAACAACCGCAAAAAATAGAAAAGTTTAATTGATGTTTCGATTTCTTCCCTGGAAATTTCTGGTCAAGCGCGCCGCCCGGCACTACGGCGTGATGGACCCCGCCATGCTGATGGCCCGCATGCGCCGCTTCGCGCAGCCTTCGGAGGTCGCCGAGCCGCTCGAACTTCTCCGCGCGGGAATCGTCTTCCACGCCCGGGGCCTGGTAAACTCGAAGGCCATCCAGCACAACCTCGACTGGGTCTGGCCGTATTGGGTCGAGCGCCAGTTCAATCCGGAGAGCCGTTCTTTTGTCCCGCGGGCTTTTTCCTTCAGCCACATCAACCTTACGCATCGCAACTGGACGGCCGTCGGGTTGCCGAATCTGGCCCTCTATCCGATCATCGATCCGCGTGGACTGGTCACCCCGCTCTACGACGGGTGGTCGCTGGATTTCTGGATTATTTCCGAAGGGGGGCAATTGCTGCCGAGCCGATTGGAGGATGCCTCGGTCCGGCAGCGTTTGCTGCTGGATCCCGACCTGGAGGTTTCGACCGAGTGCGCGGTGGACGACATGGAGCTGGACTTATCGACCCGCCTGGTTCCGGGGCGGCGGCCGAGCCCGGATGTTGTGACGCGGCTGCGCGCCCGCGCGGACCGGGATGCTTGGCTGGTGGTCGCGATCCGGCCCTACAATCCGGAGGGGATCCAGTTCATCCACAGGATCGCCGCCGATTCGTCGAGGCGCGAAATCCGCGTGAACGACGATGCGACCGTTCGCCTCGGCTCCGCCGCCGACGGCTTCCGGATGGCCCACTACGCGGACGGGGACATCTACATCGACCTAGCCGGAGGCAAAGAGCGGACGCAGGTGGACTGCGATGTGGGCATGGCCACCGGCGCGGCGCTCTTCCGCCTCGAAGGCGGCAAATCGCGCGAGCTGGAGGTCTCGGTTGACACCGAGGCCGACTGGAAGAGGCTTCCGATTGGTCGGCCTTCCGACCTCTCCTGGTCGTCCGTCATGGAGGGAACGGCCCGGCTGCGGATCCCGGACGAGCGTATGCGGTTTTTGTACGACGCGGCGGTGAAGACCCTGCTGCTGCTGTCGGCCGACGACCTGATTCCCGGCCCCTACACCTACCGTCGCTTCTGGTTCCGCGACGCCTGCCTGATGCTGCATCCGCTGCTGGCCATCAATCAGGCGGACCGTGCCGAGCGGGTGTTGGCAACCTTCCCGGGCCGCCAAACCAACCGGGGCTATTTTCTCTCGCAGGAGGGCGAGTGGGATTCGAACGGGCAGGTGCTCTGGATCGCGGCGCGCTTCGCCGAACTGACCGGACGGCAACTCGACCCCGCCCTGCTCAAGGCCCTGCGCAGGGGTGTCCGCTGGCTGAAGCACAAACGGCTACCGGAGGAGAGGAACGACGGCACGGGCGGGCTGCTCCCGGCCGGATTCAGCGCCGAGCATCTGGGTCCGAACGATTTCTATTACTGGGACGACTTCTGGGCCTGGGGTGGACTGCAAGCCATGGCCGCGCACTGGCGCGGCCGGGGCGAACGGGATGCCGCCGGGGAAGCGTCCGCGCTGGCCGAGGCCTTCGCCGGAAGCATCCGCTCGAGCATCGAGCGCATCCCCGGGTCCCGCGCCCGCGGCGCGATTCCCGCCGCGCCGGGACGGCGTCTGGACGCCGGAGCCATCGGCTCCATGGTGGCCGACTATCCGCTCCAGCTGTTTCCGCCCGGCGATGCCCGGATGATGAAGACGGCGGAGTTCCTGATCGGGAATTGTTTCCACAAAGGCGGTTTCTTTCAGGAGATGATTCATTCGGGCATCAACGCCTATCTGAGCCTGGATCTCGCACAGACCCTGCTGCGGGCCGGAGATGCCGGCTATGCCGACATCGTGCGCAAGGTGGCCGATCTGGCGACGCCGACCGGGCAGTGGCCGGAGGCGATCCACCCCCTGACCCACGGCGGCTGCATGGGCGACGGGCAACACGGCTGGGCTGCGGCCGAATGGATCATGATGATGCGGAATAGCTTCGTCCGCGAAGAGGCGGATCACCTGGTGGTCGGTTCGGGCATTCTGCCCGAGTGGATGGCCGCCGGTGAAGAACTGAGCTTCGGCCCGACCCCCACCGCCTGGGGCACGGTCACCGTCCGCCTCGACGACGGGAACCTCACCATCGAAGGCGATTGGCGAGAACAAGCCCCCCGGATCGAGGTCGCGGTGGCGGGCTACACCGCCACCGAAACGAAACCTTTCACCTATCGTCTGAAACCCAATCACCCATGAAAATCCTGTTTTTCTCGAACACCTACCTCCCCCACGTGGGCGGAGTCGCGAAGTCGGTTCACACCCTGGAGAACGCGTTCCGGGAGCAAGGGCACGAGGTGCGCATCGTCGCCCCCGAGTTCGAGGGTTCCGAGCCGGATCGGAACGTGCTGCGGGTTCCGGCCATCCAAAATTTCAACGGCAGCGATTTCAGCGTCCGCATTCCGATCCCCAACGCCATCTGGGACTTCGTGGAGGATTTCGGCGCCGACATCGTCCACAGCCACCATCCCTTTCTCCTCGGCGATGCCGCCCTCCGCATCGCGCGTCGCCTGGAGAAACCGATCCTCTTCACCCACCACACGCTGTACGAACGATACACCCACTACGTCCCGTTCGACTCACCGGCTTTGAAACGCATGGCGGTGGCGCTCGCCACCGAGTATTGCAACTTGTGCGACCGGATCATCGCCCCCAGTGAGAGCGTTGCCAAACTCCTGAAAGAACGCGGCGTCGAGACGCCGATCAAGTCGATCCCCACCGGCATCGACTCGGGTGCGTTCGCGGGCGCGGACGGAGCCGGATTCCGCGAGGCCAACGGAATTTCCTCCGGGACCCGGGTGATCGGCACCGTCGGGCGGTTGGCGGAAGAGAAAAACCTCCTGTACCTGGCCGAGGCGGTCGCGGGCTACCTGCGGGAGCATGCGGATGCGCTTTTCCTTATCGTCGGCGACGGCGATGCCCGGGAGAAAATGCTCGAAATTCTTAAAAAGGATGTGCCGGAAAAACAAATACAAATGCAGGGCAAACTCTCCGGCGGGGAACTCCACGCCGCCTACGCGGCGATGGATTGTTTCGTCTTCGCCTCGCAGACGGAGACGCAGGGGCTCGTTCTGGCCGAAGCCCTGGCCGCAGGCAAACCGGTCGTCGCCCTCGACGGACCCGGTGTGCGCGAGGTGGTGGAGGACGGGCGCAACGGCACTCTCCTACCCTCCAACGCTCCCCCCGCACGGTTCACCGAAAGCCTCGCAGCGCTTCTCGGCGACCAGGAAACCCTGCGGGCCCGCACCCGCGAGGCCCGTCCGAGCATCGAAGACTACGACACGGAGGTCTGCGCCGCCCGCATGCTGGATTGCTACCGGCAAACGATCGAAGACCACGCCTCGGACGGCGCCTCCGATCCGCCGGACTACTGGCACCGCCTGCTGTCCGAACTCGGGATCGAATGGGATCTGGCCGTGGCCAAGACGACCGCCATCCGCGCCGGTTTCCGCAAAAAGGACCAAACGGAGGTGACGCAACTTGATTAGCCAAGTCACCGTAAGTTTCCGGTGGCTGCGGAAGAAACTCAATCGAAGCCGTCTGGCGGCCCGCCTGTTCGGACACAAGCCACCGCAGGGCACGTCGGAGCAGCCGGGGCTTATCATGATCCAGGTGGACGGGTTGTCCCGCACGCAGATGGAGCGGGCGATGGCGAAAGGTCGCCTGCCGTTCCTGTCCCGTTTGATCCGGGATCAACATTTCTCGCTGGAAACCTTCTACTCCGGCATGCCCTCGACCACACCAGCCGTCCAGGGCGAAATCTTCTTCGGTTGCCGGGGGGCGGTGCCGGCCTTCCATTTCCTGCAGCGCGACTCGGGGCGGGCGGTCAAGATGTACGAGGCCGACACGGCCACGGAGGTCGGCGCGAGGCTGAAAGACAAGAGCGGAGTCTCCCTGCTCGAAGGGGGCCGCAGCTATTCCAACGTCTATCGGGCGGGAGCAGAACGGTCCCGCTACTGCGCCGAGGATTTCGCCCCCGGCGCGATTCTGCGGAAGCTGCACCCGCTCAAATCGCTGCTGTTGGCCTTTGTTTACGCGCCGAAAATTATCCGTATGTGCGGACTCGCTCTGCTCGAATTCGCGCTGGCGGTCGTCGATTTTTTCAAAGGGCTTTACCGGCGGAGGAACTTTGTCAAGGAACTGAAATTCGTGCCGACCCGGATTGGGATCTGCGTGGTCATCCGTGAATTGATTCGGTTTCGCGTCCTTATGGATATCGAGCGGGGCGAACGCGTGGTCCACGCGAACTTTCTCGGCTACGACGAACAATCCCACCGGCGCGGCCCCGATTCGGCGTTCGCCCACTGGTCGCTGCTCGGAATCGACCGGGCGATCCGCGACATCCATCGCGCCGCCCAACGCTCCGACTACCGCGACTACGAACTGATCGTCTATTCCGATCACGGTCAGGAGCGCACGGAATCCTTCGCGCAACGAACCGGACGCCCGCTCCCGTCCGCGCTCTCGGAGGTTTTCGCCACAGGTCCGCTGCAAGGCTTCGAGGTGTGGAAACGCCCGGAGCCGCTCGCCGAGCTGATGGGCCAGACGAAGGAACGCTGCGAAGCGGTGCTCGGGTTGCAGCAAGCGGAAGATGGAGACAGCCGCGTGGTGCCGGATGCCGACAACCGGATCGTGGTCACCGCGATGGGTCCGATCGGCCACATTTACCTGCCCCGCGTCCCGGATCGGGAGGCGATGCGCACCTACGCCCGGAAGCTAGTCGCCGTCGGCGTGCCGCTGGTACTGTTGCCGGAAAAGGATCGCACCGTGCGCGCGTTCAATAGGCGCGGTGAATGGGATTTGCGGAAGGACCGCAGGAGCGTGTTAGGCGGCGAACATCCCTTCCTGCGGGAAGTTGCCGGGGACACAGGAGAACTCTGCCAACATCCGGACGCCGGAGACATCGTCATCAGCGGCTGGGATCCGGAACAACCGGCTCTCAGTTTCCCCCGGGAAAACGGTGCGCACGGGGGGCCGGGCTCCGAAGAGACACGGGGATTCCTGCTTCTGCCGGACCGCATCCGGCGCTGGCACGTCGCCCACCTGCCGTCCACCACTTCCCGGGTGCGGGGCGGGGATCTGCACAAGATCGCCCGCCACTATCTCGGCGGCGAGAGTCCGCGCGAGGAACGGGTGCCCGAAAGTCCGACCCCGGAAGGAGCGTCCGGCAGCCTCCGGGTCATGACCTACAACCTACACAGCTGCCGCGGGCTCGACGGAAAGGTGCGGCCCGAGCGCATCGCCCGGGTCATCAACGCCTTCGACCCGGATCTGGTGGCCGTCCAGGAAGTGGACGCCCACCGCCCCTCGAGCGACGGACAGGACCAGGCCCACCTCATCGCCCGCCACCTGCGGATGGAGCATGTCTTCCAAACCATGCTCGAGAAAGAAGGCGAAGGCTACGGCATCGCGGTTTTCTCGAAACATCCCTTCCGGAAAATCCGCGCGGGCTTTCTCACTCCGGCGGCCCGGAGACGCGAAGGACGCGGTGCGATTCACCTGCACGTATTTCCGGCGGAGGGCCGGCCCTTCCATTTCGTGAACACCCACCTCGGCCTCGGCCCGGGCGAGCGGCGGGAGCAGGCGGCGGTCTTGCTGGGCGAACGGTGGCTGGGCGGGATTCCAGATGGCGAACCCGTTCTCCTCTGCGGTGACTTCAACTCCCGGCCCGGCTCGCGGGTTTTCCGCCAACTGACCCAGCCGCTGGACGACGTCTGGGCGCGGGCCGGGGATGTCCGCATCCGCCCGGGATTCCCCTCCCCCATTCCGTTTCTGCGGCTGGACCACATTTTCCTGAGTCGGCACTTCGAGGTCCGCCATGTCGAAGCGCCCCGGACCGCGACCACCGCTGTCGCCTCCGATCACCTGCCGCTCTGCGCGGAAATCGTATTACCGGAAGACGATGGCCGACCCTGATTCAATCCTGCGGCATCGGGCGAAGCTGGTCTCGCTCACGCTCGGAATCCTCCTGGTCGGATGGTTGTTGTATCTCTACCGGGGCAACCTGAACCGCGAATCGATTGTCGCCTTCAGCGAAAGACTTCCAGCCTTCTGGGTGGTCGTCGCCTTTCTGGTTCTGCCGCTCTGCGGCATGCCGATACGGATCATGCTGATTCTGGCGGGATTCCGCTTCGGCTTCGCCGGGGGCATGGTGTTGTCCGTTATCGGACTGCCCCTGCACAATTTCGCCGCCTACTTCATTGCCCATGGATCCTTTCGGGACGCCGTCCGGAGCTTTTTAAAACGTTCGGGATACGCCATTCCACCGATCCAGCCTAGGCATCGAATCTGGTTCACGGCGGTAGTCGCCGCCATTCCCGGGCCACCCTACTTCGCCAAGCTCTACCTCCTCGCCCTGACCGACCTGCCCCTGCGCGTGTTCGTCGGCGTAGGAGCCCCCATCTACACCGTCCTGAGTGTCGTCCCGGTCGGAATTGGCGGGGCGGTTGTCGAGTTCGAGGCGAAATGGTTCTACCTCCTGGCGGGAGGCTTCGTCCTGATCACCTTGATCGGCCTCTGGCTGCGGAAACGCTACCCGGGCATCGCCCGGGGGGAGATTGCGGACGAGGGGTGACGGGGTTTCGCGGTCGATTCGCGGCCATCGCGCGAGGGTCTTTGGGAATTATGAGGGATAAAGGATGAATTATGAGGGGCCGTGGATTCGGAATCGGGCGTGGATTCCGAATCGTTCGTAGGGCCGCGTGCTTGCGCGCGTGCCGCCTCCGCAAATCACGCGCATGTTCATCAACACGAAAAGCCTCAATTCCTGTCACCTCATAATTCATAATTCTTCCTTCATAATTACCTTCCTCCCCTTTTCCGTGAGGCGGTATTTCTGGAGGCGGCTGTTGGGTCTGTCGGGGATCGTGCGTTCGATGAGGTCGGCTTCGACCAATCGCTTGATTTGCTTGTGAAGCTCTCCGGAAACGGTCTTGTGCCCCAGGATTGGCGCAATCGCAGCTTTTCCTAGAGGGTTTTGCTGAATAGCCAGAACTATCCTGGCAGCCAAAGGTGACTCTAGCCGCGACTCTAGCCGTGACTCTAGCTGTGACTCTAGCCCCGACTCTAGCCGTGACTCTAGCCCAGCTCCCTTGACTCTCTTGTTAGTCGAAGTCTCACCTTCACCTGCGACTTCGGGGGTAACTTGCTCACTGGCTTGCGGAATCTGGGATTTTTTCTCCGACAAGAGACTCAGTGGCAGCGTCAGGCGGAAGCCCTCGCGGGTGTCTTCGAAGAGGGGTTGGGCACCGTTGCTGTAGGCCGGAAGGTATTTGTGGATGTTGATCACGCCGGATCCGAGTTCGTCGAAGCGGCCCAGCTGGATCATGAATTTGCAGATGGAGGGATTTTTCGGGTGGGAGGTAAGGTTTTCGGGGGTGATGGGCTGGTGGAAATACTGGGTCGAGGGGTTATCGAGGATAACGCGGTCTTCGTAGATGATGAGGCGGCCGGGGGAGGCATTGCGGTAGTCGCGGTGGGCGATGATATTGGAAATGGCTTCGCGGAAGATACGCTCGCGGAGGCTGATGCTGATGTCGCCTTCAAGGTAGAAGGGATCGTTGAGGTGCTTTTCCACAAAGTCCATCATCTGGTCGTAGGCGTCGATCAGGTTGGTTCGGATCATGAGCCGATCGTCATAGCGGTCGATGTTGCGGCGGCGTAGGAGGCAGTCGAACTTGTAGGCCGGGGCCGCTCGCTGGATGGCGAGGTCGTTGCCGAAAAGGAGGACGGCGGCGAGGGTGAGAACGGGCGCATCCGACGCGGAGGATTCCGCGTAGAGCCCGGCGACATGGAGCAACTCGGGATCCGTGAGGGGCAACCATGGGTGTTTTTGATTGCGTGCCCGCATCAACTCGCGGGCCCGGTCGAAAAGTTCGGGCCGCAAATCCTGCATGGAGAAGGACGTCAGGGGAGTCTGCTCGGGAAAAATGCCGAGTTTGCGGTTGAGCAATCCCGCCAGTTGGTGGGTGCTTCTGACCCGGTAGTCGCCGTCTTCGCTGCGGAGATAAATCTCGCCCTTGTGGCGGTGGATCTGGGAACTGAGCGGAACTTGCAGGACGATGATGGTCTTGCCGTCCCGTTGTTCCTCCTTTGGGAAAAGGAGATAGGGCGGATCGAGCTTTTGCGGATTGTTCGAGATATCGGCGATCTCTCGCTTAAGCTTTGCCACAGCCTCCGGTTCGACACCGGTGACCGTGCCCTGGTCATCCATCCCGAGATATATCGTCCCGCCATCCGTATTGAGGAACGCACATACCGTGTCGAACAGACTTTTGGGCAAGTCGGTCCGCGCCACTTTGTATTCGGTATGGAGATCCTCGGGCATGAAGTGGAAAAAATTATGAGTTAGGAAGGATGAATCATGAAGGGGCTCTACGTATATCGGCAACTCAACCATCTTGTCGTTTATGAAGCACCATGGAGCAAGACAGCTTACCAGCCGCTTTCTCAAAGGAAACAAGGGGCAGCCCGGCTTGGACATACTCGGCGTGGATGAGGCGATCGAGAAATCCGGGCCGGGCGGTATCCAGACCGGGATGAGCGAGAAGGTCCAAGAGCCCCTCGTGAACGTGAAAAGTGGGCTGCGAGAGGAGTTGCCGAAGACCCTCAAGGACTTCTCCCTTCGGAATCCGGTAATGATGGTGACAGGCCAAATAGGCTTCGGACACGACCAGATTCGAGACGAAGGCCGGAGCACCGTCGATCTCCATCTTTTGGAGGAACTCCCGAGCGGAATAGGCCAGGGGCTCCGGTTGCCCGGTGAGCAGGCGAACAACCACAGAAGTATCCAGACCAACTCCAGACTCAGTCATGATTCTCGCCCCGTCCTTTCTCGATACTCGCGCGAATCGCCTCCATCGAATGATCGGATACTTCTTCCGGAACCATTGCGGCCAGAGGACTGCGGAATTCGCGCCAATTCACCCGAGGATAGGATCCCACACCGCCTTTCCGAGTTATGAGCCACTGCTCGAAGAGCCGAATCGTGACCTCGCGCATGGTCCGGCCCTCGCGAGCCACCTCCGCCTTCATCTCCCGGTAGAGTTCGTCTGGAATCTGGAATGTCGCTTTCATGGAACCAGCTTGCTGTATTGCTGTATCTGTGTCAAGGATCTCAAGGCGAAAACGACGAGAGTGCCGCCAAGAATATCGGGGGGATGGGCGGAAACCCCGGATAACATTCCGGCCGGGTCGCGGCCATCGCGCGACCGTCTTCGCTCTTCGAGCTTCGCCGAGTCAAGAGCGCGAGTCCCTACAAATTTGCCCTGGTTTCCAAATCTCTCGTGGATTCGGAATTTTTCGTAGGGCCGCGTGCTCGCGCGCGTGCCGCCTCCGCGGATTCCGAATCGGCGGCGCGGAAACCGCAACCCTTGGATCAGACTTCCCGGTCGATTTCGTCGAGGGGCAAGCCCGCTCGACCACGGGGGAAAAGCGTGGTCGGAACGGCTTGCCGTCCGATTCCCAAGCCGTGGCAACGGTAGTATCGTAATCTTCGTCACTATAGGGGCATTTCGGGGGGAGTTATTTGGAATCGACCCAGCCGGTCCCGTCGAGGGGCAACCGTCTTCGCCTCCGCTGTCGCCGAGTCAAGAGCCCGCCCGATTACGGGAGAGGCGTATTTGAACCGCCTACTCTTGCAGGATGCACGACCGGCTATCCGTCCGCCGGGCGAAATGCATCGGATTGATTCCGGTTGTTTCCGTTCCTTTTTCGTTTCCAACATCAAATTTCGCGCTGGGCTTCCCCCGTCATCGGGACGAAACGGACCGGCAGCATTGGCTTTTCGCGAAAACGTCCGTCGTCGGTCTTCGTTAGGAGGATCAGTTCCTGGGTGCCGACACCGACCGGGGCCAGTAAGCGGCCGCCCACGGCGAGCTGTTCTTTGAGTGGTTCGGGCACCGCCGGTGGCGCGGCGGTGAGAACGATTCCGTCAAAGGGTGACTGCGCGGGCCAGCCCAGGAAGGCGTCTCCCGCGCGGACTTCCACATTTTCGACGCCCGCCCGCCCGAGGTTCCGGCGGGCGATCTCCGCCAGCTCCGGCAGGATCTCCACGGTGTAAACCTGTCTGACGATGCGGGACAGCACGGCCGCGTTGTAGCCGCAACCGGCTCCGCACTCCAGAACGATGTCTTCCGCGCGCAAGCCCAGGGCCTGGGCCATGTACGCCACGATGTAGGGCTGGCTGATTGTCTGGTCGCCGCCGATCGGCAGCGGGCAGTCTTCGTACGCCTGCGAGCGCAACTCGTCCGGGACGAACAAGGTCCGGTCCACTTCCTCCATGGCGCGGAGGACTTCGGGGTCGCCGATCCCGCGTTGCTTGAGGTGGAATTCCAGCATCTCTCTCTTTTGGGTATTCATGCCAAACCGTTGACGATAGAACCA
>CAZDRT010000071.1:0-1276 GCA_964507815.1 uncultured Puniceicoccaceae bacterium | reverse complement strand
CGAAAAGCTGTCGGACGGTCAGGAGGTGACCATCGACTGCACCCGGGGCAGCGAAGGGTATATTTATGCAGGTCAGCTTCCGGTCGAAAAAACGACGGTGAAATTGGATGACATGCCGGAGACGAAAACCGAGATCATGATGAACCTGGCCAGCCCGGAAGCCGCCTTCCGCTGGGCCTCCCTGCCGACCCGCGGCATTGGTCTGGCCCGGATCGAATTCATCATCAACAACGCGATTCAAGCGCATCCACTGGCCCTGCTGGACCCGGCGAAGGTGGAAGACAAGGAAGCACGGGCGAAGATCCGTGACTTGCTGGAAGGATGGGAAAATGGCAGTGAGTTTTTCATCCGCCAGCTATCCGAAGGCATCGCCACCATTGCCGCCTCCCAATATCCGAAACCGACGATTGTCCGGCTGAGTGATTTCAAGACCAACGAATATGCGGAATTACTCGGGGGAAGCCAATTTGAGGGGCGGGAGAGCAACCCCATGCTGGGGTTCCGCGGGGCGGCCCGCTACCAGTCGGAGCATTTCAAGGAGGCCTTCGCGCTGGAGTGTGCGGCGTTGAAACGGGCCAGGGAGGAAATCGGGATGGACAACATTGTCATCATGATTCCCTTCTGCCGCACACCGGAAGAGGTGGACGGCGTCCTCGCCGCGATGGCCGAAAACGGGCTCGTCCGCGGGGAGAAAGGTTTGCAGGTTTACCTCATGGCGGAAGTCCCTTCCAACGTCTTCCAGGCCGAAAACTTCGCCGCCCGTTGCGACGGCTTCTCCATCGGCTCGAACGATCTGACCCAGTTGGTTCTCGGCATATCCCGCGATTCGGAAGCGCTCAGCCCGTTCTTCAACGAAATGGATCGTTCGGTCACGACGGCGATTGAGCAATTAATCGCAGCGGCCCACAAGGCGGGGATCAAGATCGGTATCTGCGGACAGGGACCCAGCGACAAGCCGGAATTCGCGGAATTTCTGGTTGAACACGGAATCGATTCCATGTCGTTGAATCCCGATTCCGTGGTCGGCACCCTGAAACGGGTCGCGGAGTTGGAAGGACGATGAGGTCGTTGTTCATCTTTTCGTCGGGCCGCGTACTCTTGACTCGGCGTAGCATTGTCTCCAGTCGGCTGCTTTCAGCGGGCTGAGACTGCGGCCAGTCACAGAAGAGCAGTGTCTTCAGTGGACTGCTTTCAGCGGGCTGAGACTGCATGATTGGGCGTCCAAAGTGGGTGGGTTGCTTCAGCGCCCACCTTCGAAAGCCCGGAATTTCACGTT
>CAZDRT010000070.1:0-15282 GCA_964507815.1 uncultured Puniceicoccaceae bacterium | reverse complement strand
GGTTCAAGTTCCGTATTCAGGCAGGTTACCGCCTCGGTGTGGCACCGGAGGAGGTGAAGAAAGCCTCCCGTTCCCGCAAGGGTTACTGGCGCATGAGCAATAACAGTCTCGTCCGCCTGGCCCTCAATAACGCGTACCTGCACCAGCAGGGTATTCCTTCCATGCGAGACCTTTGGGTCCGCTTTAAATACGGAGAGAAGGCCGACGCCTGATCTTCCGGTCACTGTTTCTTCGGAACCGCCGTGCTACGGACCCGTATGGCCGGTGGTGTGGGGGCGGGGGGTTCAATCCCCCTCGCTACCCGATTAGGGTTTCAAGGATGCCCCGAGTGTTCGATGTCGGCAAGTTCCATCTACTCCAAATTTCTGTTTTTTTTTAACCACTGATGCACACTGATTAACACTGATTCCATTTTTCTATTATCGGTGTCCATCGGTGTCTATCAGTGGTTGATTCCTTTTTCTTTCCCCTATCAGTGTTAACTCCCCGACTCAGTCGGGTATTTCCAGGAGGCCGGGGTTGCGGGCGGATGTCGGCGGAGGATGGTGTTGCCACCTTCGTGAGTGACGGAATTCCCGGCGGGGCATGGAATTAGCGAAGAATGCATGGTATGAAGAAGACAGGATTTTTCGCTGCCAGGCAAGTTTCGTTTTCCGGCAAATGCCCGACTCACGGGGCAAAAATGGGCGAGTCGGGCATTCGCCGATTTCGGGAGGTTGTCGGATGGGTTTCCGGGGATTTGCAAGAGGCACTTGGCGAGGATTCTGGAAAAAATTTGGTGAAATGCGGGACGGCTGGTAGTCCGGAAAATACCCGACCCGCTTCGCGGGTTTCGGGGATCCGGGGATTTCCCAGGTTTTCGACCCGGGTTGGATGTTGCGGGTTCAGTTCGTAACGCGAAAAAATCAAAAAATTTGGGATTTTACTTTTGCCTCGTTCGCGAGAACCGTTACCTTCCTATTTTTTACGGTCAACGTGCATGAGTAGGTGGGAATTTCCTTTTCGTGCGAGGTAAGTCTCAGAAGGCCTTCGGCTTTTGGCCTTTTTTCATGTCATCCATTTCCAACAGTTCATTCATCGCCCCGATTCGGGTCCTTGGCCGCGTCTCGGTGGGCATCGTGGAAAGCGCGGGGAAGATGACGGTCTTTTTTGTCCAGGCGATCAGCGTTTTCCTTTTTCGCAACTTTTCGTTCTGCAAGACGCTCCATTACATTTACGAAATCGGAGTCAGGACTTGTCCTTTGATTGTGATGGTATCGTTTTTCACGGGCATGGTTCTAGCGCTTCAGAGCTACCACACGCTCGTTCAATTCGGTTCGGTATCGCTTATTGGCTCGCTGGTCGCTCTCACGCTGGTGCTCGAGATCGGGCCGGTACTCGCCGCGGTCATGGTCGTGGGGCAGGCGGGATCCGCCCTTTCGGCGGAGATCGGGATTCAGCGCAACTCCGAGCAAATCGACGCCCTTCATATTATGGGGGTTTCGCCGCTTGCCTTTCTCATTGCGCCCAGGATTCTGGCCGGGTTGGTCTGTTTCCCGTTGCTGACGGCGATTTTCAACACCGTTGGAATCTGGGGTGGGTATGTCTCGGCGGTGAACATCCTGGGAGTGGACAGCGGGGTTTACCTCGGAAATGTGCGCGACGGTGTGACGGCCGACAATTTGGTGGACAGCCATATCAAGGCCGCCGTTTTCGGGGTGATAACGATCCTTGTCTGTTGTTTTGAGGGATACTTCACCCACGAGCGTGCGTCCCTGCGCGGGGCGCGTGGCGTCAGCCAGTCCGCGACCCGGGCGGTCGTTTTATCGAGTGTCCTGATTTTGCTGAGTGATTACATCCTGACTTCCTTTCTGATATGACGACGGCGAACGAGGTGAACGATTGCATTATCGAGGTCAAGGGCCTGAACAAGCGGTTCGGCGACAACGAAGTGTTGCGCGATGTGGACTTGACCATTCGTCCGGGTGCGATCACGGCCATCATTGGAAAGAGCGGGGCGGGCAAAAGCGTGTTGCTCAAATGCATCGCCGGCCTGATGTCGCCCGACTCCGGTTCCATCGAGGTACACTGCGGGCGACGCCGGGAGTGCGGCCGTCCCCGTCTCAGCTACATGTTCCAAAACAACGCCCTTTTCGATTCCATGACGGCGTTTGACAACGTGGCCCTCCCTCTGCGGGAGCGCACGCGGGCGCGTCCGAAGGAAGTGCGCAAGCGGGTACTCGAACTCTTCCAGAGGCTTGATCTGGGCGATGTCAGCGACGTTTACCCGGCCGATCTTTCCGGCGGCATGCAGAAGCGTGTGGCGCTCGCCCGCTCCCTCGTTCTCGATCCCGAAGTCGTGCTCTTCGACGAGCCAACGACCGGTCTTGACCCGGAGCGCAAAAATACGGTGTTCACGATGATCGAGCGATACCATCGTGAGTTTGGTTATACGGCCGTGATGGTCAGCCACGACGTTCCCGACGTTCTCTACTTTTCGAATTACGTGGCGTCGCTGCATGACCGCAGGATTGCTTTTTCCGGGACGCCGCTCGAATTCGAGCAGAGCGCAACCGAATTTTCGGAGGGATTTCTCCACGGGCGCGATGACTTGCGGGATGAGCTGAGCGGTCTCGCCAACGCCAAGGAATTGCAGCAAGCCCTCCCCGGGCTTAAGGAGGAGAACCGGCGTCTGGCGGTTTTTTCGATCGAGCCCTACCAGGAGGTTGAAACGATTCTCGGCAAGTTGGCCGCCCACCTCATCGAATCGAATCTGATTCGTTGCCTGCGGAAAAAGGCCAATCTCGGGAAGATTGGATTTTCTCTCGGTCGCGGGGGGTTCGCCCTGTGTTGTCCCCCGGATTTCGACCCCGCCGGGCACCTCGGTGGAGCCATGGATGCATTCGCCGCGTTTTTGCACGGGCTGAATTCGAACCGCTGCGTCTCGTTTGAAATTCGCGGGTTCGTTTGTTCGGGCGGGGACGCGGCTTCGACCGAAGAGATTCTTCGCCGCCTCTCACAGAAGGGTGTCACGCTCTATCAACATCGTTGCTCATGAAAGAAAGAAAAATTGAATTGTTCGCAGGGGTCTTCGTTCTCGTCGGTCTCCTGGTCCTTGCTTACCTTGCGGTCTCACTCAGTGGGGAATCGTTCGCTACGGGTAAAACGTATTTCCTGAACGCCCGTTTTACAAACATATCGGGCATCAACGCCGGCAGCCCGGTCAAGGTGGCCGGGGTATCGGTCGGGCAGGTAAAGGACGTGGTTCTCGATCCCGAACAAATGGTGGCGATGGTCTCATTTACGGTTTCAGCCGATCTCAGGTTCGACGATGACACCATCGCGGCGGTGCGAACCAATGGACTCCTCGGCGACCGTTTTCTCGCCCTGCTTCCGGGTGGCTCGGGGATTCCTCTCGAAGAGGGCGATCTCATTGTCGATACCGAAAGCACGGTTTCGATCGAGAGCCTGATCAGCAGGTTTGCCTTTGGCGAGGCCGAGTAAGTCGCCGAATCGCTTGAAATCGTGACCGACCTCCTCCATGCTTCCCCAATCAAAGAATTTTATGAGATCCACTAAAATCGTCGTTTTTCTGTCCGTCGTTGCCCTTGCCCTGGTCCCGGTTTCGGCGGCAACGGATCCGCAAAAGGACCTTGCTGAGACAGTTGCAAGGATCATTGAGGTCCTTGAAAACAAGGACCAGCTGGGGGAAGAGGCTCTTCAGGAGGAGGTCGAGGAAGTGATCGGGGAGCGGTTTTCTTTTTACGTGATTGGTCGGCGCGCTCTCGGGCGGAACTGGTCCCGGCTGGACCAGGACCAGCAGGAGAGGTTCACGGCCCTGTTCACGGACCTGTTGGTGAAAACCTACACCGATCGTTACCGCGGGGACGAGGATATCGAAGTCACCTGGGGGAAAGCCGTCCGGCTGACCGACCGGAAGATGGAGATCGACTCGACGATCATCCTCGACGGGGAGCCCGCCGCCGTTCTTTACCGCCTGGCCGAACTCGATGAGGGCTGGCAGGTCTATGATGTTATCATCGAGGGTGTTTCGCTGGTCGGCAATTATCGCGAGCAGTTCAACAGCATTCTCAACAAAGAGGGACCGGACGAGCTTATCGCCAACCTGCGCGCGAAGGTGGAGGAACAATGATCCGGACGGGTTCCAACGCCGCGCTCGTCCTTGCTCTGATCGTTGGGGCCGGGTGTGCCTCCGGCCCGGAAAGCGGGCCTGCATCGGAAGAGGCGATGGCGACGGGCCGGGCGGCGGAACACGGTTTGCCGGAAGGCGGGAACCCGGACAGGGCGGAAAATGGGGAAGCCTCCGGTTTCGAGGAAGATCTCTTCTACGGCGAGGACGAGGAAACCGCGCCCGCCGCCTTCGACCCGATCGAGGGCTTCAACCGCGGGGTATTCGTTTTCAACGATTTCGTTTACACGAATGTTTTTGATCCGGTGGCGACGGGATATGACTGGGTGATGCCCAATTTCGCGCAAACCGGTATCCGCAACTTTTTCCGCAATCTCGGTATGCCCATCCGGTTCACCGGGTCCGTCCTTCAGGGAAAGGGTAAGCGGGCGGGAAAGGAGGTGGGTGCCTTTTTGATCAATTCGACTTGGGGCATCCTCGGATTCCGACAACCTTCCAAGAAGGTTTTCGGGGAAATTCCCCGCGAGGATCTCGGCCAGGCCATTTCCTCCTGGGGTCTGGGCAACGGGCCCTACCTCGTTCTGCCGATTCTGGGACCGAGTACCGCTTACGACACCGTCGGTCTTGTCGGCGAGTGGTACCTCTACCCGGTGACTTACATCGACGATTTTGAGATCGAGGCCGCCTTGTACGGGTTGGATTTTGTCAATTTGCTGCCGCCCACCGTGGAGCAGTATAAGGAAATCGACGCGATGAGCGTCGATCCCTACACGGCTTTTCGGGACGCTTACCTGAAGAACCGCCAGTTTGAACTGGATCGCTAAGACCGTTCCGTCCTTTGGTCCGGCCTCAATGTGACAGTGCGGGGCAGGAGTGTCCCGCCTCCACATGGACGGCTTGTCCAGCCGCCTGCGGCAAGGCCCGCCACCTCCCGAGCACCCGCGTGCGCAGCGATTCCAAATCCAGTCCGCGGGACCGTCGCAATTCCTCGACCGACGATCCGTGACCGATGAACGTATCCGGCCAGCCGATTCGTTCGAGTGGAACCGACTGCCCGGCATCCAGCAACGCTTCGGCTATCGCTCCCCCGAATCCGCCCTGCAGTGCATGGTCCTCCATTGTTACCAGAAGGCCCACGGACCGCGCCGCCTCCGCAAGCATCTCCCGGTCGAGCGGCTTGACAAACCGGGCGTTGACCACCCCGGCGGAAATATCGTCTTCGGCCAGAGCTTCGGCCAGAGCAAGGGCGTCGTTGGTCATCACCCCGTATGCCCATAGGTCGAGATCGTTTCCGCTCCGGAGCCGCTCCGCCTTCCCGATTTCGATCAAACGCGGGCTCGCCTTCACCGGCACGCCAACCGCCGCTCCCCGGGGATACCGGATGAAGACGGGACCCTGGTGATCAAGGGCCGTGGCCATCATATCCAACAAATCGTCTTCATTGGCGGGCGCCATCACCACCGCGTTCGGAATACAACGCAGGTAGGCGATGTCAAAGAGTCCATGATGGGTGGGGCCGTCGTTGGACGAGAGCCCGGCGCGATCCATGCAGAAAACCACCGGTAGATTCTGAAGACACACGTCGTGAATCAGCTGGTCGTAAGCCCGCTGCAAAAAGGTGGAGTACACCGCGACCACCGGACGGAAGCCCGCGGTCGCCATGCCCGCCGCAAACAGCACCGCGTGCTCCTCCGCTATGCCCACATCGAAAAATTGCTCCGGCAATTCCCGTTCGAGCTTGGACAATCCCGTTCCCGACGGCATTGCCGCGGTAATGCCCACCACTTTCGGATTCTCCCTGGCCAGCCGAACCAAGCCCTCGCCGACCATTTCCTGAAAGGCGGGAGCTTTTCCCTTGCCCCCACCTTTTCCATTCCCCGTAACCGGATCAAACGGACTCGCCCCGTGGAATTTCTCCGGCTCTTTGAGCGCCGCCGCAAGCCCTTTTCCTTTCTGCGTCAGCACATGGAGCAAGACCGGTTCCGTCGCCTCGCGCGCCACGTTGAGATACCACTCCAACTGATCCAGATCATGCCCGTCGATCGGCCCCAGGTAGCGCAACCCGAAGTTTTCGAAAAGCAAGGAGTTCTCGAAAAGCAGCCCCTTCGCTTCCTTCTTCACCATGTAGCTCATTTTCCGCAGCGATCCGCCCCCCGGCACCCTGGACATCAGGGACTTTAGATCGCCGTGCATCCGGTGGCAAAGCGGATCCGCCGCAATGCGACTGAAATAGCGGGCAATCGCTCCCACATTGCGCGCGATCGACCACTCGTTGTCGTTGAGGATAACGGTCAGACCACGCGTATTCGCCGCGACATTATTGAGTGCCTCGAAGGTGATTCCGCAAGTGAAAGCCGCGTCGCCGCAAACCGCCACAACCCGCTCGTCCGACTGCCGCAGGTCGCGTGCGACCGCCATCCCCAGGGCCGCCGACAGCGCCGTTCCGGCGTGGCCCGCGCCGTAGGCGTCATGCTCGCTTTCCGCCCGCGCCAGAAACCCGCTCAGGCCCCCGCCCCGGCGAATCGAATCGAAGCGCTCGTCGTTTCGACCGGTCAGCAACTTATGCACGTATCCCTGGTGGGACACATCGAAAACCAGACGATCTTTCGGCGTCCGGAAGACGCGGTGCAGGGCTATCGTCAATTCGACGACTCCGAGATTCGGCCCGATGTGACCTCCGTTGGAAGAGGTCACGGAGATGAGACGCTTCCGAATCTCTTCGGCGAGCAGGGGCAGATCTTCGCGGGGCAGGGATTTAACGTCGTGAGGGCTGTGGATATTTTCTAAAATGGCGATTGTGGTTTCAATGGGGTTCTTGGTTTTTTCTCATCCGGGGCCGCCCGGTTCGCGCGGCGAGATCTTTTTCCGGCCCATGCAGAACAGGGCGATGCGCAGGGCTTCCGTGTGCAATTCCCAGAAATCCTCCATGGCCTCCTCCCCGGAGTCCGCCGCCTTCAGAAACGGCAGCGCCATTCCGCAAAAGGATGCGCCCAGGTGCAGCGCCCGGGCGACATCGAGCCCGGACCGGATCCCCCCCGACGCAACGACCGGGACACGGCCCGCCACCGCTTTCACACAGGCCAGCGTTGCCGCCGCCGAGCCGTTGCCCCAGTCCTTGAACATCTCTCCCAACGCGCGGCGTCGCGGAGAGCGCAACCCCTCGATCAGACCCCAATGGGTGCCGCCCCTTCCCCCCACGTCAATCACGTCCACGCCGGCTTCCAACGCCCGGGCGGCGGTCGCGGCATCAATCCCGCAACCGGTTTCCTTGAGGATCAGGGGAACGGACAGGACCCGCCGGAGCCGTTCGATTTTGGGAAAAAGCGCCGAGAAATCCCGGTCGCCCTCTTCCTGGATGGCCTCCTGCAACGGATTGCAGTGGAGGATGAGCGCGTCCGCTTCGATGTGGTCGATCATCCATTGGCAGTCATCCGCGGAAACGCCGTAATTGAGTTGCACCGCTCCGATATTGGCGAAAAGGGAGGCGGTCGGGGCCGCCCGGCGCAGACTCGAGAAAAACCCGTATTCCCGGTTTTCCAGCGCCACCCGGAGCGAACCGACCCCCATCGGAATATTCTTTCTCCCGGCGAATTCGGCCAGCCTCAGATTCAGCCGCTCCCCTTCTTCGGAACCGCCGGTCATACTCGAAATCATCAGCGGCGCACGGTAGCGTTTCCCCAGCAGATCCGCCGACAGATCCACCTCGGCCCAATCAATCTCCGGCAACGCACGGTGAGGCAGCCGCACATGGTCCCAATCCGGGCCGGAGACACTCTCCACCCCTCCCTCCAGACAGAGATCGAGGTGGTCCTGCTTCCTTTGCGAAATTGGCGCGTCGAGAGTTTTCACTTTTTCGAATCGGGTGGGATGGGGCGATGGAACGGGGGGGGGGGAGGAACGCTCCATCGACCGCCCGCTTATGATTTGACGGAGAAAGCGCGGATTTATTCCCGCCGGATCGGAATGATCGTGCCCACTATTATCCGTCGGGCGCGCCCCCCATTTCATCGATCTGTTTTCGGATTTCGTTCATCAACCCGGGAAATCCCCGCTTCTCAAGCACACTCTGATACTCCGCCCGTTTCAAGGCCAGATCGCTCACCCCATCGACCACCACGTTGATGATCCCCGGCGTTCCATCGACATCGGCCAGGATGTAGTCGAACCGAACATCCTCCCGCTCCTTCCGCCTCAACTCGGTCCGCACCAGAAACTGGCCGCGCCGCAGACCCCGCGCCTCCACCATTTCAAACCGCTGGTCGTGGTAGTTGTCGAAATTTGAAGTCAGATTGGCCACCGCCAGATGGAAGAGAATCCGCTCGAACGCCGCCTTCTCCTCCGCCGTGAAATCGTTCCAAAACCGCCCCGCGACCACCCGGGCGATCAACCCGAAGTGATGGGAGTCCTCGACCACCGGCGCGAGTTCGGCAAACCGCTGCTCATAGCCCCGGGAATCCCCCTGTTTCATGGATTCGATGAGCCCGTCCTGCAATTCCCGGACCACCGCCACCCGGGGCTCATCCCCGGCTTGCGCGAAAGCGGGACCCGCCGCCAGCACACACCACGCCGCGACCAGCCCCCGCACCGCTCCTCTCCCTCTCTTCATCCCAACGCCGAAGCAGAAACCGGAGAAAGCGCCCCCGGGCAACGCCGGATGATCCGCTGCCCCGCAAAATGTGATTCGCCGTCCGCGATCCATGCCACCCAGCAACGGAAAAACAGCAGCCCGAGTCAATCCTCCGATCTCGGAATAAATCGTGACCCCGGACATCGCAGGGAAACGAAATGCCACCCGAAAATTAAAACGATGAAATCCGGACCCTGCACCACCGCCAGCCTTGTCGCCGACGCCGCTGAATTCTTCGTCCGGGCGGTTTTCGCGGTTCGGGATGGGAGTGGATTCCGCGACGCGTTCGCCCGTGCGGTCGAGGAGGGACGTTACGATGCGCTCGATCCCGGGGCGGCTCTTGAAGCGGCCGACGCGGCCGATCCGGAGGATGCGGTGGGCACGGCCAAAAAGATGGGCCTCACCTGCCACACTCCGGAGGCCTTTCCGCTGACCCTGTTTTTCGCCCTTCGTCCCGGCAAGGGGATGCTCGACACGCTCAGCGACAACGCGCTCGCCGGGGGCGACAACTCCGCCCGGGGGATGCTCCTGGCTCTCCTCTTCGCCGCACGCGGCGACCGCGCCCACGAGGAACTCGCCAAAGCGCTCGCGGTTTTCCGCGGCACCTCGTTCACTCCCGGATCCAAACCGTCGGCATCGACAACGCGGCCCGGATTTTCACGGCTCTCAAACACCCGAAGTCGTTTATCTCGCTGGGGGAGGCCGATCACCTGTTGAGCGACCCGGAGGATGCCGAATACGCCGCAAGCCTCATCGAAGTCTGGGCCCGCCGGGCGATCCAGGGTTGAAGATGGATCACATCCACCGTGGTCGAGCCGGCTTGCCCCTCGACGAAGACCCGTTCCGGGAATAAGTCCAATGACCACTCGTCCGGTCTGTTCGAATTCCAAACCACGAACACCATGACAACGAAAAACAAGACCATTCTCGAATGGATTTTCCGCATCCTCCTCGCCGCCCTTTTTCTGATGGCTGCCCTGCCCAAGCTCACCGGTGATCCGATGGCCGCTGCGATGATCGACAAGCTCGGAGTTGGCTCCTGGGCCGGACCGGTCATCGGCCTCGCCGAACTGACTGCGGCGATTCTTCTCCTCGTTCCGAAGACGGTTGTCGTCGGGGCGGCCTTGGCCCTGGTGGTTCTCGTCGGCGCGATTCTATCCCATCTCACCGTCTTGGGCATCTCTCTCGGGGAAGAAGACGGAGGGAGCATGTTCGCCATGGCCTCGGTCGGCCTCGTCGTTTCCGGAGTCCTTCTCTACATGCGAAAGGATGCGGTGAAGCCTCTCTTGCAAAAGGCCTGAAAGAAAGAATAGCCCCCGGAAGATAGTTCTCGACCCGCTTTGTTCTTACAAGCTCACGGAGCTGCCGTTTCCCACGCGCTGATCGGGCCAGGCTTTTCTACAGTGATTCAAAGGAATCGACTCGGCGTAGCAATGTCTCCAGCGCGTTTCTCGGCGGTATGAATCAAGACGGTTTCATAGCCGGGCGGCCAAAGTGGGTGGGTTGCTTCAGCGCCCACCTCCGGGAGCCGGAGATTATCGGTTTACGCTGAACCTCCGGAGCGATCCGGAACATTTTTTTCCGGTGCGAAAACCGGGCGCTAAAGCAACCCGGCTACCTTGGGGGGCCTAAAGCAACCCGGCTACCTTGGGGGGCCTAAAGCAACCCGGCTACTTGGGGGGCCTTTCGTTATTCTGCCAGGCAGTCACAAAAGAGACCCTCGACCGCTCCGGCGAAGACGGTTGCCTCCGGGCGCGAACGGTTGTTGCTTTTCGGCCTACCGAACGACACACCACGACTAAGGCTCCCCCGAAATTCACGGCACCACCCTGGCAATCGGACGGAGAACAGAAGGGAAGCAAATTTTCAAGACCCATGACGGCAGAAACCGAACAAGAAAAACACTGGCCGCGCCATGCCTTCAATGCGGCCCTCGGCTGGTATCTGGTGATGATGGCCTTCCACGGCAAGGCGCTGGGTGCGACGGCCCTCATTCAGGCACTCGGTCTTTCGCTCATTGTCGGCACCCTGCTCACCGGCAATGCGATCGGTCGCAGTCCGCTGCGCCGCCGACAGGTCGCCCGGTTCTACCTCATCCCCTTTTGCGTCTCCTCTTTCACGGCGGCGACCGCACCGGCGGAATTCGTGGTGATTTTCTCTCCCTCGCTTCTAGAAAACGCGCTCGCCGCGCTGCTTGCGACCGCCCTGCTCCTGCGCCTGGACCGCCTCCCGCCTTTCTGGTTTCTCCTCGCCGTGATCGCCCAGTTCGCCCTCGTCTGGCACGAGCCCGGCGGTGCCGCACCTCTCTTCCTTAGCCTGACCGGTTGGTTGCTTTTGCTCGGTGGCATCGCCCTCGTTCTCGCCGCTGCCGAACGCTTCCGGAAATGGCGCACCCCCATCATCCCCTTCCAAGAGCCCACGCACTGCATTACCGACGGGGTCTTCCGCTATTCCCGCAATCCCCTCTATCTGGGTGAAGTGATCATGCTCCTCGGCCTTGCGGCACTGCTCGGGGCATGGCAGGCCCTGCTGCCGATCCCTATTTTTGCAACGGTCATTCAACTGCGTTTCATTCTGCCGGAAGAACGCCTGCTCCGACAGCGTTTCGGTGGGGCCTACGAAAGTTATTTTCGCCGTGTCCGCCGCTGGGTTTAGCGATTTCAACGGCTTCGGAATGTAAGGCAAGTCCCATTGCTTCCCCGGGGTCGAGCGGGCTCCTGACTAGCGAAGCTCGCCCGCGTTTCAAGATAGGCCGCCGGGGCGAAGGCGGAATACGGTTGTCCTGCGACCGGAGTGAACCAGATGGTGCGGGATCACCGCACGGGATCGGACGGCAAGCCGATCCGACCACACCTTCCCCCGTAGTCGTGCGGGCTTGCCCCTCGACCGGAACGACCTAACGGGTCCGAAATTGCCGCACGGGATTGGATGGAAAGCGGCTGGGAAGTCAGAAATATCAGCCCGCTTTCGGGAATTTTCGAATGCTCCGTTGAACCCCCGGCTTCAGTCCCGTGAGGAAAGGGTATTTACGAACCGATCATCGAGCAAAAAAGTGGGCATGGGTCATTCGCGGTTCATTTCCCACTCGTCTTCGCCGAACGCCGGCGCGTGTGGGTCGTATTCCGGCGATAAGGTGGCGGTGCCTTTGCCGCCACGGAAGAGGCGAGATCAGCAGCATTGCCCGTCGCGGCACTCGCTGACTTCGACGCGGGCGGGGGTGTCGGCACCGGCCTTGGTGTCGCGGGGGTGGCGGTAGGCATCGACCTCACAATTGAAGGGCTGGTCTTCGGCGAAGCGCTCGGGGGCTGCTGCGTGGAGGAAGGCGAAGTCCTTGGCGTAGGGGCCGCTTTGGAGCAGGCGGAAGGTTTTGTCGCAAACCGCCATGCGCTCCCCGCGGGGGTAGCGGTGGCCGTCGTCGTCGTGCACGCCGGCGTAGGGGCCGAGGTAGATGACCGCTTGGCCCTTCTCATAGCAGGGACCGATCTTGCCTTTCCAGGCCTGCACGGTGACGGAGCGGAACTCGATGCCCTCGACGGTCTGCCAGGGCTGGGTCTCGAATTTGACCAGTTCGATGCCGTGGAAGCCGGCATTTTCGAAAGCTTTGAGGAAGCCCTGCTCGGTAAGGGCCCCGGAGATGCAGCCGCTCCAAAGGGTGGGGTCGTCCATTAGGTGCTGCGGCACCGGTTCGTCGGCGACGATGTCGGAGATGACGGCGCGGCCGCCTTTTTTCAGCACACGGAAGAGTTCGCGGAAGAGACGGGGCTTCTCCTCGGCTTCGACCAGATTGAGCACGCAGTTGGAGACGACCACGTCGATCAAATCGTCCCCCACCAGCGGCTGCTTGGTGCGCAGGTCGGCGGCGAGGTCTTCGATGGCCAGATAGTCGCGGGCGGCATCGGCGGGCAGCTCGCGCATGGCCGCGTCGAAGGCTTCGAGGTCGAGGCGCAGGTCCTGGATGCGTCCCTTGCGAAATTCCGTGTTAGCGAATCCGATACGTTCGGCCACGATCGGCGCGTTGCGACGGGCGACTTCCAGCATGTCATCGGTCATGTCAATGCCGATGACGCGGCCTTCCGGACCGACTACTTGTGATGCGATAAAGCAGATCTTGCCGGTGCCGGAGCCGAGGTCGAGCACGGTCTCGCCGGGCTTGAGCCATTTGGAAGGGTCGCCACAGCCGTAGTCTTTTTCCACGACCTCAGCGGGGATGACTTCGAGCCACTGCGGGTCGTAATCGACCGGGCAGCACAGCGCGGCCTCGGGGGCCTTGGCGGCCCCGGCGTAGCGGGTTTCGACGCTGGATCGGACGGTGGAGGTGGATCGGGCGGATGGATTCATGGAGAGATGGAGTCTTGGGGAACTGGATGTTTGGAGTTTACTGGATTATTTGAAAATGATGTCCGCATGACGCTTGGGACAAGGCTTTATTCCCGAAAAGCCGTTTAAGAAATTCGCCGTGAACTACCAGTTCTCAAAGGATCGGAATAAACAAAGGTCTGGAGCGTCTTGGGTACGAAAGTGGCTTTTGTTCAAGAAGAGGGCAAGCCATACGGAAACCAAGCTAATGATGACTGACGCGAATAAGACGAAGAACCCGATTTTCGAACCCGAGACCGCGGCGAACCAGCGGCTGCGCCGTGAAGTGGCACCGCCGGACTGGGTGAATCCCGCCGCCGACAAGTACCATCTGGTGGTCATCGGAGCCGGGAGTGGCGGGCTGGTCACGGCGGCGGGTGCGGCCGGAGTGGGGGCCAAGGTGGCACTCATCGAGCGCAACGCCATGGGGGGCGATTGCTTGAACGTGGGCTGTGTGCCGTCAAAAGCGCTCCTGGCGGCCGCCAAGCGGGCGGCGGCGGTGCGGAGTGCCGGCGAATACGGGGTAACGGGCGCGGAGTCGGCGGCGGTCGATTTCCCGGCGGTCATGGAACGGATGCGCGAATTGCGCGCCAGTATCGCACCGAACGATTCTGCGGAACGCTTTCGCGGTCTCGGGATGGACGTCTTCCTGGGAGAGGGCCGGTTCAAAGACGGCCGAACCGTCGAAGTCGATGGGCGGGAGCTGAAATTTTCCAAGGCGGTGATCGCGACGGGCGGGCGGGCCATCGTATTGCCGATTCCCGGACTGGAGGAGGCGGGGGCCTTGACCAATGAAACGCTGTTCTCCCTGACCGAGTTGCCGAAGCGTCTGGCCGTGATCGGGGCGGGGCCCATCGGCTGCGAGATGGCGCAGGCCTTCGCCCGCCTCGGTAGCGAGGTCACTCTTTTCGAGGCGCAGTGCAAGATCCTGCCGCGGGAGGATGGCGATGCCGCAAAAATCGTGGAAGCCGCCCTCGAGCGCGACGGTGTGCGAACGATCTGTGATGCGAAGATTGAAAGCGTCAAACGCTCGGGCGAAGAACGGACAATCCATCTGACGCACGAGGAAGAGTCGAAAGAATGGACCTTCGACCAGGTTCTGGTCGGCGTGGGCCGCGCCCCCAATGTCGAGGGGCTCGGCCTCGAAGCGGCGGAAGTGCGCTACGACAATCGCAAGGGCGTGGAGGTGGACGAGTGCCTGCGCACCTCCAATCCGAAGATTTTCGCGGTGGGCGATGTCGCGATGGATTACAAGTTTACCCACATGGCGGGCGCGACGGCGCGCATGGTCATCCAGAACGCCCTGTTCAAGGGACGGAAGAAGCATACGGATTTGCTGGTGCCGTGGTGTACCTACACGCAGCCGGAGATCGCGCATGTCGGTCTCTACGAAGAGGCGGCGAAGGAGCAATACGGGAACGCCGTGACAACCTTCCGGCAGGACTTCTCGGAGATGGATCGCTCGATTCTGGAGGGCCACACCGAAGGCTTCGTCAAGGTGCATGCCGTAAAGGGTCGCATTGTCGGAGCGACCATCGTCGGCGAGCACGCCGGCGACCTGATCTCGGAAATCACCGTGGCGATGAAGGGCGGCGTCAAATTATCCGCCCTCTCCGGCGTGATCCATCCGTATCCGACCGTGGCGGAGGCGATCCAGCGCATCGGCGACGCCTACAACAAGACCCGTTTCACCCCGCTGGTGGCGAAGTTGTTCAGGACCTGGTTGAAGTGGACGGGGTGATCCGGAAGGCCACAGAGGTTGCCGATAATCAGTACCCAATCAAACGCAGTTCCGGAATCCTGCTAAAATCAGAGGTGTTCCGTGAGACCAAGGCCTGCTCGCGCGCCAGCGCATGCGAGGCAATCCACAAGTCATTCGCTCCGATCAGATTTCCATTCGCTTTCAGGTGGCGATAAACACCCCGGTAAATCGAGGAGACCTCGAAATCGAGAGAAACCATCTCTATACGATCTCGCACAAAGCCAATAAATTCATCGTCTTCCCGGGGGAAACCGGCCAGAAACTCGCCCCAGGCTACCGGGGAAATTTGCAAGCGCTCTCCGCTATGGGCACCCAGAAAAGTCGCTACCGCTCCCCGCCGCTTTGCTTTAACCTCGCGCTGATAATCAATCAGAAAACAGGTATCGACCATCAGCATGACCACTTATC
>CAZDRT010000069.1:0-15573 GCA_964507815.1 uncultured Puniceicoccaceae bacterium | reverse complement strand
CAGGTGGGCGCTGAAGCAACCCACCCACTTTGGCCGCCCAATCATGCAGTCTCAGACATCCTGAAAGCAGTCCACTGAAGACAATGCTGCTTGGGGGCGGTCTATTTTTCTTCGGGCGCGTCGGAAAGAGCCTGCCGGGCCTCAAGGAAATCCGCTCCCATTCATCCCCACCCTCTTTGCGCAGGCGTCGTGTGATGCGCTCGTTGAGCAGGTCCATCCGGGCCGCTTCCGCATCCATGGCGGCCTCGGCGGGCGGCACCTCCTCGCTGTCGTCGTCCGCTTCAATGAGTTCCTCCGCCCCCATGGCGGTGGCGACATCCTCAAAAAAACCCGCGACCGCCTCTTGCGAGCGCTCCCCCTGTTCGCGCAGTTCCTCTTCGGTGATCCGCCACAACGGTCCTTCGATCCACTCCACCTCGAAAGCAACACCTTCCATGACGACACGTCCGTTCGACCGGCTATACCATTCCACGTAGAGACAATTCGCCCAACGGTATGACTTCTCCCGCTCGTCCTCGTCCATCGCGAGAAAAGTTTTCACCGGAACGAGCAGGTCCTTGACCCGGTGCGAGGCGGTGATGTCGCCCGCCACACCCGTCTGTTCTCGGTTGAAATCCGCAAGCGGGGATGCCTTCGCGCGAGGGTTTCTAAAGCGGATGAGCGAACCCGCAAGGTCGGGATGGGCGTTTCCCTCCAGATCCAGAAGAATCCGACCACTTTGATCGGCCGGCTCGAGAAAACCCGTTACCCGGCCCTTCGTCCGGTTGTCGATCTCTCCCGAGACAACATTATCCGCGATACGCCAAGCCATAGGGAGGGAAGCAGAAAATGTTATGACCGAAACGTCAAACGATTTGGGAATGCCCTCTCAAACCAGCAGAAGAGCAATTCCCGCAAGGGCGATCAGGCAACCCGCATAGTACCGCAAGCCCGGTCGGG
Organism: uncultured Puniceicoccaceae bacterium; assembly: GCA_964507815.1. Taxonomy (GTDB): domain Bacteria; phylum Verrucomicrobiota; class Verrucomicrobiia; order Opitutales; family Puniceicoccaceae; genus Puniceicoccus. The sequence continues at coordinate 14,634 of CAZDRT010000069.1, read as the reverse complement.
CATTCTCCAGTCGCCAGGCCAGGGGAACGGTCAGGAGGGTGGCGGTGGCGGCGACCGCCTGGACGATCCCCGGGTTGTCCACCAAACGAATGGCCCAGAGCATGCAGGAAACGCCCAATACGGGTCCGAAAAGCGCGTTGCCCAGCACCCAAACCGGGGTCGGCAGAGGGGTCCGCCTGTCCGGTGCGGGAACCGTGCGATGATTCCGGCGAAGCCAGTAATGCCCCAAACCGTAAAGCAGAAGGGCCACCGCCGCACCGCCTACCAGCCGCTGGTATGCGGCGGTCAATTGATCGATCTGACCTCCGGATTGTTCGAGCAGCATAAACGCTTTTTTGGAGAGGTTGAAACTGACCGCCTGGAAGCAGGCACCGAGAATCGCGAAGCTTGCACCGGAGAAGACGACCGGTCGGGCGAGGGTCGGGACGGGTCCCGGAAAGAGTCCGCAAACGACACCGGCCAGAATCATGGCGGCGAAAAGCATTTCCGCCCCGGAAAGAGCCGCGCCCAGCCAGATCCAGCCGATGGCGGTGGCGACGACGGCGGCCGCACATTCAAGGATCAGAAGACTGAGGGTCGAGCCCACCCGCCGCAAGGCCTGGAACATGCACCATCCGCCCATGCCGAAGCCGACCGCTCCCGCCAATAAAAACCATTTTTCCACTCCGCTGGAGAAGCCGCTCCCGAAAGTGTGCGCCCATGCCGCCAGCACGGCCAGCGCGATCACCAGCCGCCATGCGTTGGCCCGCCCGGCACCGAGGCGGCGGGAGGACTGCGCCGCGCATACGCCGGTGAGGGCGAAAAGAAAGGCGGTCAGAATGGCGGCGTGCATGACAGGTGAGTATTCGTTCCAGTTTCCTATACTGTCCGGACGGGCGGATTTTTACCAGGCATACTGGAAACCGACCTCCCACCGCCGCCCCGCTCCCGGCAGGAACACCGTGGTGGTGGCCACGGGACCCGCCCGGTCCAGCACACCCGCCGGACTGGCGATGTATTTCTTGTCCAAAAGATTTTCCACACTCCCATACAACGTCCAGCCCGAAGGGTGGCGGCGGCCGAGGTCCAGGTTCCACACGGCAAAATCCGGCGCGGCCAGGGTGTTGGCATGATCGGCGTAAAGGCGTCCGCTTTGTCCCCATACCGAGGGGGCGAGGAACCATCCTCCCGGGGAAGTGGCTTCGAGACCCAAGGCTCCGGAAAAGGGAGCAACCCCGCCGATGCGGTTATCGCCGAAGACGGGATCGTCTTCGAAGCGAAAATGGGTCCACTGCAGGGTCGTCCAACCGCGCAGGGTGATTGGTTCCGATTCATAAAAAGAGCGTTCCAAAAAAACTTCCAGTCCCGTGCGCCGCGTTTCGCCGGCGTTCACGGTCCCGCGCGGGCTGCCTTGCTCGTCCAAAAGGCGAAGAAATTCACGCTTCCAGCGGGCTTCGTAGGCGGCGATCCACCAGGCCCAGCCTGTCCCGCCGCCCCGCAGGGTCAGTTCGATCTGATCGGCCCGCTGCCATTCGAGGGGTGCCGAGGCGAGCCGACGGGCGGCGAGGGGTCCGGTGGTGAAAAACAAGTCGTCGAAGGTGGGCGGCTCGTAGGAGCGGCCCAGTGCGAGGGTCACTTGCCAGTCTTCCGAGGGCAGCCAGGACACCGCAACGCGCGGGGCTAGACGGGTCTCCACAAGATCGAGCGCGGTCGAGGGGCGGTCGGAGGAGGTGGCGAAGCGCTCGCTGATCTCGCGGCGGGCATGAATCAGCGAGGCTCCGATTTCCACTTCCCATTCGGACCGGGGGGCGAGCGCGTGATCGAGGGCGAGCGTCAAGGTGTCGGCCCGCAGTCGGTTGTCCCCCATCCGGGGACCGGAGGTTCCTCCGGCGTTGCGATCGCGCGTGACGGTGCGCCAGCCCCCGAGCAAAGAAAGGCGGGCCTCCGTCCGTTGTTTCCAAAATCCGTCCCAGTCGCGCCGCAGCCCGGCGAACAAAGACCCCTCGCGGGCCGAGGTATCGGTGATGCCGTTGGGCAGAAGCTGGCGGAATTCGTCTTCGTAGAGGACCCCCGAGGCACCCAGGGAGACATGGCCCTCGTCGGAATCCATCTTCAGACGACTTCCGAGACGGAGGTACTCGCTTTCGCGGTAGGGCCGGTCGCGTTGCACGGCGGCGGAAACCGATTCCGGGTTGTCTAAAGCTTCCGGCAGGGAAAGCGGCCCCGGAATCTCCAACCGGGGATTGGAGGCCAGCAGATGGAACTGGATTTCCCGGCGGTCATCGTCATCGAGCGGCAACCGAAAGGAGGCGATCGCACTTTCGCGGCGCTGCTTGCCGTAGTCCCGCCAGCCATCGGTGCGGCGGGCGCTCAAGCCGGCCGCGAGGTGTTTCCCTCCATGACTCCTCCCCCATGCGGCGAGGGAAACCGAGTCATCCTGACCGACCGTGCCGAGGGCTTCCCCTCCGTCATAGGGCTCGAAGAGAGCGCTCCAAAGGGAGAGGTCGCCGCCGAGGGCGGCCACCCCGGCCGCCGGTCCCGGGGTAAGCCGGGCGTAGTCGATCCAGACGGTTTCCACCAACCCGGTGTTGAAACTGCCGTCCGCGAAACTCAGGGGGTATCCATCCAGCCGGAGGAGGACCCCGCGCGAGACCGGGGCGCTCTGCACGCCGGAGCCCCGCACGGTCAGGCGCGGCGGGTCGATCCCTCCAAAGCTCTCCAGCAAGGACAAGCCCGGCACTTTTTCCAGGGCCTCGCGCAAATCGGAGGCGAAGGCCGGGACCGGGGAGGTGAAAGTCGTGCCGGACAAGCCCTCCGCCTCGGGGCCGGTTCGCCCGTAAACGGTTTCCGGCGCCAATTCCGGCTGGGCTGCCAAGGTTCCGGCCAGAAGCAGGACAGCCCACGGCAGCTGCCCCGGGGGATTCATCGCTGGTAGGACGGTCGCGGTTGATACCGGGTGTGGAGGAGATCGTGGGCCCGCCCGCACAGCGGTTCTCCCAAATAGTCGTCGTAGAGTTTGCCGATGTCCGGGTTCTCGTGGGAAAACCGCAGGGTCATTGCGCGATCTCCGGCGAGGAGCCCCTCCATCCGCTTGCTGCGGACATCATCGGAGACCCCGTAGGGCTGCCCCCCTCCCCCGATGCAGCCGCCCGGGCAGGCCATCACCTCGATGAAGTGATAGGGCGGCGACTCGCCCGCATCGCGCGCCCGCCGCACTTCGAGCATCAGTTTCTCCACATTGCCCAAGCCGTGGGCCACCGCGACCCGGACTTTCGTGCCCGCGACATCCACGGAGGCCGTTTTGATCCCCTCCAATCCGCGCACCGGCAGGATGTTGATCGCCTCTTTCTCCAAATTTTCGCCCGTCACTTTAAAATAGGCCGTGCGCAAAGCCGCTTCCATGACCCCGCCGGTATTGCCGAAAATCAGGCCGGCCCCACTGTAGGTGCCGAGGATGGAGTCGGCCTCGCCGTCCGGCAATTCGTCGAAGGCGACTCCGGATTGTTTGATCATCCGGGCCAGCTCGCGGGTCGTCAGGCTGACATCCACGTCCCGGTAGCCCGAGGCGCTCATCTCATCCGTGCGCTGCAGCTCGTATTTCTTGGCCGTACAGGGCATGATGGAGACCTGGTAAATGGTTTCCGGATCGATGCCCGATTTCTCCGCGTAATAGGTCTTGGCCAGAGCACCCAGCATTTGTTGGGGAGACTTGGCGGTGGAGAAGTTGGGGATGAGAACGTCAAAGTACTTTTCCATGTAATCGACCCAGGACGGGCAACAGGAAGTGATCAGGGGCAGTTCTCCCGAACCGTTGGCAAAACGCTCCACAAACTCGCTGGCTTCCTCGATAATGGTGAGGTCGGCGGAGAAGTTGGTGTCAAAAACGGCCCGGAAACCGAGACGGCGCAGAACGGAGTAAATTTTGCCGGTCAAGTCGGTGCCCGGGGGATAACCGAAGGCCTCTCCCAGAGCCACCCGCACCGAGGGGGCGATCTGAACGGTGCAGAATTTTCCTTCATCGCGAAGGGCGTCCCAGATGGTGGCGATCTCATCCTTCTCGATGATGGCGCCGGTGGGACAGTGGGCGGAACACTGGCCGCAGCGGATGCAGGGAGAATCCGCCAGCGAAATATCACCGGCCGGGGCCATGCGCGTGTGAATGCCCCGCTCGAGAAAGGAGAGCGCCCAGACATTCTGCACCTCCTGACAAACCTGGATGCAGCGACCACATTTAATGCACTTGGTGAATTCGAGGACGATCGAACCGGTCGAGCAATCCGGTTCGAGGTCCCGCACGTAGCGGGGAATGGAATCCTGCCGGATGCCGAAATCCGCCGCCAGCGTTTGCAGTTCGCAGTCGCCGTTGCGTCCGCAAGTGAGGCAGGCGTTCGGGTGGTTGGACAGGATCAGCTCAAGGGTGGAGCGGCGCACCTCCGTGAGTTCGGGGTCGTGGGTGGTGATTTCCATTCCCGGCTCCAGCGCGGTGGCGCAGGCCCGGGGAAATTTGCGATTGCCGACGATTTTGATGATACAAAGACCACAGGCGGCGGTGGCCGGAAGGTCCGGATGCTTGCAGAGCGTGGGGATCTTGACCTGGACCCTCCGGGCCGCATCGAGAATGGAGGTGCCGGCGGGAACCGTAACCTCCATCCCGTTGATCCTTGCTGTAACGGTTGGTAAAATCATGGGGCGTTCTTTCCTTTGTTGTGGGACGGGGTGACTGGAATGAGGCGGGCGGTTCAAACGGCCTCCTTCAGAGGGTTGCCTTCCGAAAGCGCCTTCTTGCGCTTCCGGGCGTAGGAGGTGCCGCCTTCGATGTAGGCGATGAATTCGTCTTCGAAATAAAGGAGCGAGGAAAGCACCGGATTGGGTGCGGTTTGCCCGAGCCCGCAGAGCGAGGCGCTTTGCATGGCCGTGCAAATCCGCCTGATCTGCTCCAGGTCGTCCAGGGATCCGCGCCCCCGCGAAATCTTGATGATGAGCTGCAGCATCTGGTAGCCGCCGACCCGGCAGGGAGCGCACTTGCCGCAGGACTCGTCCACGCAGAATTTCAGGTAGAACGCGGAGACATCGACCATGCAGTCGTTCTCATCCATGACGAGCATTCCTCCCGAACCCATAATGGAGCCGAGGGCCTGCAAGGTCTCGTAGGTGATGGGGGTCTCCAGATGTTTTTCCGAAAGAACGCCACCCGAAGGACCACCGGTCTGCACGCCCTTGACGGGTACGTCGTTCTGCACGCCACCGCAAATATCGTAAACGATCGCGTGCAAGGTGGTACCCATGGGAACCTCGATCAGTTGCGGGTTTTTCACCTTGCCGGTCACGGCGAAAACCTTGGTCCCGCGCGATTTCTCCATCCCGTGGGCGGCATAGGCCTCGCCGCCGCGGTCCACGATCCACGGCACGGCCGCGAGAGTCTCCACATTATTGATACAGGTGGGCATTCCCCAGAGTCCTTTGACCGAGGGAAACGGCGGACGCGGATTGGGGCTCCCCCGGCGGCCCTCCATGGAAGCGATGAGGGCGGTCTCCTCTCCGCAAACAAAGGCCCCGGCACCGAGCCGCACCTGAACATCGAAATCCCAGCCCGTTCCGAATATATTTTCGCCCAGCAAACCCCGTTCCCGGGCCTGTTCGATCGCCCGGGTGACCCGTTTGACGGCGAGAGGGTACTCCGCGCGGATGTAGAAAAAGCCCTCCGTGGCCTCGATGGCGTAGGCCGCCAGCATGAGCCCTTCCAAGACGGCGTGGGGATCGCTCTCCAGCACGCTGCGGTCCATGAACGCCCCGGGGTCGCCCTCATCGGCATTGCAGATGATGAATTTCCGCCCGCCCCGGCTTTGCCGGGTCAACTCCCACTTCAGCCCGGTCGGAAAGCCCGCCCCGCCGCGCCCGCGGAGCCCGGAGGTTTTGATCGTTTCGATGACGAAGCCCGGATCGCCCTCGGCGAGGGCGCGGGTCAGGCCATCGTAGGCCCCGCGGCAAACGGCGTCGTCGAGGCTTTCCGGGTCGATCATGCCGCAATTCCGCAGAACCACCCGAAGCTGGCCGTCGGGCCGGGTCCAGAGAAGATCCCCGACCACCTCCCGGTTGATCAGAGAGGCGTTCAGTATCCTCGGAATATCCGTGGTGAGAACATTGCTGTAAGTCACCCCCGATGGATAAAGCTGCAGGACGACACCCTCGCCGTAGATCCCCATGTCGAGAGCGCGCACCACCTGGATTTGCCCGTCGAGATCGTGCCCCTCCAGCGCCTCCCGCCAGGCGGCCTGGCTGTCGCCCGTCTTATCGCCCCCTTCGCAGGAGGTATCCCGGACCAGAATATGGGTGGTCGGAGCATCGACCGTGTCGCCGTAGCAGCGTGAGCCCACGACATGATCGTCCACCATCCGGCCATGGACCAAATGGTCCCGCACGAGTGCCCGGGCCGCGGTCTCGTTCACCATCCCGTAGAGAACGGGCGGACCCGGCGGCATGCACACCTCGACCAGGGGATCCATATAGGCGAAACCACGGGACCCGACACGCCGGACGGGGATGCCCAGGCCGGCAACGGTCGCCTCTTCGCCAATCAAGTCCAACATGCGCCCGCCCCCGGCGGCAATCCCCCCCGTGTCGAGGCCCACCTTGACCCACGCACTCTCCTCCGGCTCCGACCGAATTTCCCGACGAAGACGTTTCCTCAATTTTTCCAAGCTTATTTCACTCATGATCGGCCTCCTCTTCGCGAATTCCCTCGATCAGTCCCGCCACATCGGTGGGGACCGCCTTGCCCACGGTCCTGCCGTTGACCACCATGACCGGCGCCATTCCGCAACACCCGAGGCAACGCACCGTCTCGATGTGAAAGAGGCGGTCGTCGGAGGTCTGCCCGTCCTTGATCCCGAGCCGACGCTCCAACTCGGTCAAAATACGCTCCACCCCCTTCAGGTAACAGGCGGTGCCATTGCAAAGCGTGATATTGTTTTTGCCGGGCGCGACCAGTTTGAAATAGTGGTAGAAGGTCAGGACCTCGTAGATCCGGGCGACGGGCACCCCGGTTTCCCCGGCCAGAAGCAAACTGGCCTCGCGCGGGACAAATCCCATGCGGTTCTGAATCTCATGGAGGATCATGATGAGGTTGCCCTCCTTGTCTTTCCATTCCTCCGCGCACTCGCGAACGTCCTGCGCCGTGCCGGAGTCCATTTGATCGATTAGCGGGCTAGCCGTTGATTTCATGGGGTTTCCTTTCGTCGGGGGTGGGAAGGGAACGGGCTTTGTTCCGGATTTCGAGTAACAGTAAAGATAATGCTGGATTTTCGGATGTTTAGCAAGACTTATTTTCAATGAGTTTCCGGGTGCAACGGCAAATCCGGACTTCGGATTCGCGTAGGGCTTCGCGCTCTTGGCGCGGCGCAGCAATGTCTCCAAAGGGCCGATTTCAGCGGGATGAGACTGCACAATGGGGCAGTTAAAGTGAGTGGGTTGCTTCAGCGCCCACCTTCGAGAGCCCGGAATTTCCCGTTCACGCTGAACCTCCGCGGCGATCCGGAACATTTCCTTCCGATGCGAAAACCGGGCGCTGAAGCAACCCGGCTACTGGTTACAGCCCAACTCCCACGAGCATTGCGAAAAAGGTTGCCCCTAGGCCGAAAACTAGTACTCTAAGATTCATGTTTGATTTCGTGAAAAAAGCAATGTTTGCCGGGGTGGGTGCCGCCGTGGTTACGAAAGAGAAGGTCGAGAAGTCTCTGCAGGAGATGGTTGACAGGGGGAAGATGACCGCCGAGGAGGCGCAGAATCTGACCAGCAAGATCGTCGAAGCGGGCGAAAAGGAGACCGAAGAGGCCAAAAACGAGGCGACCCGCCTCTTCACCGACATGTTGAACCGGGCCCAGGTCGTGACCCGTGATCAACTGGAATCCCTCGAAAAAAGGGTTCGCGATCTGGAGGGCCGTTGGCACCGGGAGTTCCCGAACGACGGCGAGTCCTGAATGCACCGCAACCCGCCCATCACCGCGGGCTTCCGCCAGACTGACGGGATCACGGGCGGCCCATTGATCCGCCGCCAATCTTTCCACGCGGGGAACGCGTTTGGCGTTCGGAACCGCGGTTTCGTCATCCAACTACCCGAGCTTTTGTGAAACCCTTTCACTTCCTTTCGAATGCGGTCCGGGCACCGGAAATCATCGCGATTCTGGTGCGCTGGGGATTCGAAGACCTGCTTCTTCAGCTCGACACCCCCCATTTTCTGCTCAGAAACCTCGTCCGCGAGAAGGTCGCCCACCTCTCCACCTACGAGCGCATCCGCAACGCACTCGAAGAACTCGGACCCACCTTTGTCAAATTCGGCCAGATCGTCGGCACCCGCCCCGACAAACTGCCCCAGCCTCTGCTGATCGAGTTGAAAAAACTGCGGAGCCACGTCGAACCCCAAGCCTTGAAGCGGATTCGCCCCATCCTCGACAAGGAACTGGACCGCCCCCTGGAAGAAGTTTTCGAGGATTTCCCGGATACCCCGGTCGCCTCGGGTTCCCTCGGCCAGGTCTATCGCGCGAAGCTCCGGGAAACGGGCGAGTGGGTGAGCGCGAAGGTCCAGCGGGCGGACGTGGCGAAGACCATCAACGCCGACTTCGAGATCATCGGATGGTTCGCCCGGCAGTTGCACCAGCGTTTCGAAGGGCTCAAGCCCTATAACCTCCCGGCCCTCGTCGAAGAGTCCTACGACCGGGTCAGGGATGAACTCGATTTCCGGAACGAAGCGCGCTACGCCGAGATTTTCCAGACGATGAATGAGAACCCGGAGCGGGTTTTCGCCCCGGCCATCCACTCCACCTTCACCACCAAGCGCCTTCTCGTCACCGAGTGGGTCGAGGGGAACAGCCCGGACGAAATCCCGCCCGGCACCGAGAATGCGCGCGAACTGGCCAAGATCGGCGGAGACAGTGTTTTTCATCAGATCGTCGTCGCGGGTTTCTTCCACTCCGACCCGCACAGCGGCAATATCCTCGTCACCCCGGACAACCGGATCTGCCTCCTCGACTGGGGCCAGGTGGGCCAGATCACCCGCACGATGCGCTACAACCTGGCGGATCTCTTCGCCGGAATCACCTCGCGCAATCCGGACAAGGTCGTCGATGTCGCCGAGCGCATTTCCACCAGCAACCGTCCGATCAACCGCCGGAAAATCGAGCAGGCCGTGACCCTCCTCCTGAACCGGAACACCCGCATCGGACCGGCCGGGGTGGAAATCGGCGCGATGGGCCTGGAGTTGATCCACACTTTCGGGACCAACGGAATCGACGTTCCGCCGGACTACGCGCTGCTGGCGAAGGCGATCCTCTGCGTGGAGGAAACGGCGAAGGGACTCGATCCGGAATTCGACATCCAGGGGTGTGCCCGCCCCTATCTGATGAAGCTCAACCGCGAGCGCTGGAACCCCAAGACGATCATCCGCCAGAATTTCTGGCCGCTTCTCCGCGCCCTCAAGAGCCTCGAGGAGATTCCCTCCGACTTCCAACGCCTGCTCCGCCGGTTCGAAGAGGAGGATGTGCAGATCAACTTCCACCACACCGGAACGGAAGGCCTGCAGGACACCTTCCGCAACGCGCTCAACCGCCTGACGGTCGGCGTGGTGACGGCGGCCCTCATCATCGGATCCTCGCTCGTCATCACCACGGGCGTAAAGCCCTTCCTCTGGGGCTATCCGGCCATTGGCATGCTCGGTTTCATGACTTCCGGCTTCCTCGGTTTCTATTTGATTCTGTCGATTCTGCGGAAGGGCCGCCACCGGCGGTAGCTTCGCTCTTCGAGCCGCCTCGCGTCAAAAACCCAATTCCACCGACGCACCGAAAAGAAAGTGATCCACGTAGCCGCCGTCCTCCCGGCCCGAGTAACGCAAGCCCAGCGAGACGGTCGCGACCTCGTTGACCGCGTAGAGCCAATCGACCGAGGTGCCACCGTACCAGAACCCGTTCTCCGTATCCCCCGGAACCTGGTCGCTGTTGGCGTCCCCCGCCCGGCCGGCTGCCAGAGTCGCGCCCCAGACAAGGGAGGCACGATCGGTGAGCGGAAAGGTGTGGCCGAGGCGGACTTCGAGAATCGCCTGGTCGAAAGTAAAGTTGTAGTAGCCGTTCAACGCCGGGCGGAGCGGAAGATCCGCGAAAATGCCTAGAAAGATCTCCTTCTCCCGGTTGGGCGCGGCCCCCTCGTCCGGATACCAATAGTAAGTAAACCCTCCGGTCAGAGCGAAAATCGGCGAAAGCGGCACCGCGTACCCCGCATAGAAATCAACCTCGTCATCGGGCTCTCCCTCCAAATTCTGGTTCGCCCACACCCCGGCGAAGGCATCGCCCGGACCGAGCGGATGGCCGGCCTCGAGGGACGGCTGGAGAGCCGCCCCCCCTCTTTTTTCCCCGCGATAGACGTACTCCGACTCGAAGCCGACGATCGCCGAGAGGGAAAGATTGTCGAGATCCGGGCTTTCGGCGCAGACCAATAACGGCAGGACGCAAAGCAAAAGCAGATGGGGGGAGACTTTCTTCATCATGATAAGGTCTAGCACGAATTAGAGCGGATGAGAACGATGTTTCGCGGCAAAAGGGGGCGTCACCATCGCTGATGCAAGATCAGTGGAGAAAGAATCGTGGGAGCGGGTCTTGGTACGGTGCTTTGCGGTCTCTCCCCCGTGGCCGGTGGCCTTCCTTGTCCTGCGTAGCTCGAAGAGCGTAGAAGGAAGGCCCCGGTGCGCAACGGAGGAGCGGTACCGCTTGGCCATGCGGCGGCGGCGGCACCGGTACGGAACTCCACGGCCATTCCGGGCAAGGCTGAAGCCATGCCCCACGGGGAATTCCGTGGCAGTCTTCCATACACCTGAGCTAAAAACTTTTTCGGGAGGCTTCTCGATTTTCTCATAATCCATTACAATCTAGAAGCTTAGCTTCCATTATTCATCAGCGATGGGGACGTCTTTCCCCCAAAACCATTTCGGGTTGGACGACTGAAGTCATCCAACTACGTAGGCGTTCGACTTTAGTCGTGCGACCCGGTGCGGCGGTTCGGTCCGGATTGCCGACACGTCGCCGGTCACCCGAATCGCCTTGCCACGGTGCCGCGCCCCATTGATTCTTTTCCGGCAATGACAAACCTTCCGAAGGCACCCTCCCCCTCCCCTTGCGACATCATTCTCGCGCTGGACCTGCCGGCCCGCGAACAGGCCATGCATCTTCTCGACGTCCTCGGGGACCGGCCCAAGCGGGCAAAGATCGGTCTTCAATTGTTCACCCGCTACGGACCCTCTTTGATCGAGGCAATCGCCTACCACGGCTGCAAGGTCTTCCTCGACCTCAAGCTCCACGACATCCCCAACACCGTCGCCCACGCGATCGAGAGCCTGACCCATTGGCCGGTCGAGATGCTCACGGTCCATGCGACGGGCGGATCCGACATGATCCGCGCGGCCTGCGAGGCCCGCGACCGCGCCAATCCGGAGATGAAAATCCTCGCGGTGACCGTTCTGACCTCGCTGGACGAGAAGCGAATGGACGAGGCCGGCCTGAAGGGGGATCCGCAGAAAGCCGCCCGCCGCCTCGCCAAGATGGCGCTGAAGGCGGGGGCCGACGGGGTCGTCTGCTCCGCCCGGGAGGTGGCGGAGATGCGGGAGCACTTCGGAGAAAAGCCTCTGCTGGTCGTGCCCGGCATCCGCCCGACCGGATTCGAGGCGGGCGACCAGCGGCGGGTCACCACACCCGCCGAGGCCGCCCGGGCCGGGGCGAACCACCTTGTCGTCGGGCGACCCATCATCGAGGCACCCGATCCGGTTGAGATTTTCGAACGGATCAGCGAAGAGATCGCGACGGCGGTCCATTGAGCCCCCCGATGCCGCACTCGCCCGACTCCGCCGACGCCCGCGCCCGAAGCGGCCCTTCCGACCGATCCTCTTTCTGCATGGCCGCCATTCTTCTCGCGGCCGGACGGGGAACCCGGATGAACGGCGTGGTCGGCGACAAGATTCTCGCCCCGATCGAGGGAAAAAGCTGCTTCCGCCGGAGCTTCGAAACCTTCGCCAAATCCGCTCTCTTCGACCGGATCGTGGTGGTTTACCGCGATCCGGCCCAGCGCTCCCTTCTTGCCGACGAAACCAAAGGCGGCGCGATCCGCTCCATCGACCTGCGCTGGGCGGCCGGAGGCGCGAGGAGGCAGGACTCGGTCTTCAACGGCCTGGCCGAGGCCGGCCAGGACACGGACTACGCCTTCATCCACGACTGCGCCCGCCCCCTGGTCCGCCCGGAGGACCTGCACCGGCTCCGGGAAGTCGTTCTCCGCGACAAAGCCGCCACGCTCGGCCACCCCGTGGCCGACACCATCAAGAGAATCGACCGCCGCCGCACGAATCTCCGCAAGTGCCGGCTCAAGGATATCGACCGCCGGGGACTCTGGGCCACCGAGACCCCCCAGTGCTTCGCCTACGACCTGATCTTCGACGCCTGCCAGAAAGCCCGGCAGGGCAACGGCCTCCACACCGACGATGTTTCAGTGGCTTCCGCCGCCGGAATCCCGGTATCGCTGGTTGAATCCACCTTTCCGAATCCGAAAATCACCCGTCCGGCCGACCTCGCCCTTGCCGCCTTCCTGCTCCGCAATCCCGCATTTCCCTCCGAAGATTCACCATGACCGCCCTTCCCTTCCGAACCGGCATCGCCTACGACGTCCACCGCTTCGACTCCAACCGTCCCCTCGTTCTCGGCGGGGTGACCATTCCCGACGGGCCGGGCCTGGCCGGGCATTCGGATGCGGATTGCCTCACCCACGCGGCCGCCGACGCCATCCTCGGCGCCCTCGCCCTGCCGGACATCGGCCACCATTTTCCGCCCGGCGATCCCTCCTGCGCGAACATCGACAGCCGGCGCATCCTGGCCTTCGCCCTCGAACAGGCCGACGGTCTCGGATACGGGGTCGCCAACCTCGACATCATGATCATCGCCGAAACCCCGAAGCTCGCCCCCTGGATCGATCCGATGCGGACCCGCCTCGCCCAAACCATGAGCCTGACCCCGGACCGGATCGGAATCAAGGCCACCACAAACGAGGGACTCGGATCCATCGGCCGCGGCGAAGGCATCGCGGCGCTGGCGAGTGTCTTGTTGGCGTTAAAAATGGGCTAACCTCCCGGAATTCAGAATCAGTTCTCCCCCGTGGTCGCGGGGCTTGCCCCTCGATCCGAAGGTAGTAGTGGCCGCAGACACCGCCGAACCTCTCCGGACGGATACCGGGCATCCGTGGAACTCAGTGTCCGTTGCCCGCGCCGCCGAAGATCGGAGGGCAAGCCCACCGACCACGAATCTCCCGCTTGTGGTTACACCCGGTCACGGCCCGGGCGGCGGCAGCACGGCGGCCTCCTCCCCTTCCCGCAGTTCGATGGTGGCGAAGACCTTCGGGACGTACATGCGGGTCTCCGACGGCAGCGAGCGCGCGATCCCGTTGAAATCGCGGGCCGACTGCCCCTCCATGAGCCGTTTGACCCGGCCTTCTCCGGCGTTGTAGGCGGCGAGGACCAGCGGCCAGGACTCGAACCGCTTGTAGAGGTAGCGCAGGTAATCGGCCGCCGCCTCCGCGCTCTTCCGCGGATCCAGCCGCTCGTCCTCCGGGCGGAGGGACAGCCCCATCCACTCGCCCGTGGCGGGCATGAACTGAAAGAGCCCCCGGGCGCCCACCGGACTCATCGCCGCCGGGTCGAACGACGACTCCACCTCCGCCAGCCAGACGAGCGCCTCGGGCACCCCGCGCTCCGCGAAAATACCTTTGACGAGGGGCAGCCACCGGGCCGCTCCGGCCGGGGGCCGCCGGTCAGCCAAGCGGGCTCGCCAGACCTGTAGGTCCATCACATACTCGTCCTGAAAGCGATCCACCGCCTCGGCGGGCGGGGGTGCCGCCGCCTTGGCGGCCTTCTCCCGGGCCTCTTCCGCGGACCACCCGGCCACGACCGCATAGTCGTAGCGCTGCAGGAGCCAGGCGGCGTAGTGCCGCCCGCTTTCCGTCTGGGACAGCGCCGCCAGGACCGGAGGCAAGGCCGTGCGCAGATCGGCGAGATCCCCGAGCCGGTTCGAGGCCAGCGCCTTCTCCAGGCTCCGGACGATCCCGGCCACCTCCTCCGGGCTGAAGGCCAGATCGGGCAGTTCCCCTTTCCGCCAGGCCGCGCCCATATCCCACGCGAGATCGATCACCTCGTCCACCTGTTCGCGGGAAACCTGCGGCAGGGTCTGCGCGCCGGACGAAACGGCGCCGAAAAGAAACGAAAGAGCAAAAAGGAGGATCGAAAGAATGCGCATGGCGGCATCGAAGCACGTTGCCTCCCTCGAAGCAAGGCCCGGCCAGCTGCCGGAGGGCGGGCGGGGTGTAACCGCAAGTGCATGGACGGAATCGTAAAGCATCGCGATTTGGAAATGGGCCGATATTCCATCGGCTGAGGGAGGGCGGCTGTCCGTGCCACGGCGTAGCATTGTCTTCAGCGAGCTGATTTTAGCAGGCTGAAACTGCATAATTGGGCGGCAAAAGTGGGTGGGTTGCTTCAGCGCCCACTTTCGAGAGCCCGGAATTTCCCGTTCACGCTGAACCTCTGAGGCGATCCGGAACATTTCCTTCCGATGCGGAAACCGGGCGCTGAAGCAACCCGGC
>CAZDRT010000068.1:0-15785 GCA_964507815.1 uncultured Puniceicoccaceae bacterium | reverse complement strand
CGCAAAAACTTCGCCGACATTTGGGAGGATCTCACTTAACTTGACGCACATGCCCTCGCGGGGGCGCGGATTGAAACGGTGTGACTCCGGGGGGCGCAAGCCTCGCCGGAAATCGCCCCCCTCGCGGGGGCGCGGATTGAAACATAAAGAATTGCCTGCCCTGCGAGGGGTCATCGATCGCCCCCCTCGCGGGGGCGCGGATTGAAACCACCGCCTCGACGAGGCCGGTGAGCCCCAACAAAGAGTCAAACATAGAATTTAAATGTTAGTTATCCAGGTTCGCAAGACCCAGCCGGGGTGAGTCAGCCCACGAATGGAAAAAACAGCCGGAAGGGGTCCAAGTTTTCATGTTTCTTCTCGCCTGAGCGATCTCTTGCCGCCGCTTTCTGATCCAAAGCGGTGCGGAATCCCGCACTCCAAAATTTCTTTCAGCTCCCGACGCGACCCGACTGGTGCCCGGGCGACAACTGGGCGTCGAGAACCGTCGATGAGGCGTTTTTCGGGCATGAGTGCTATCGGTTCTCGCTGCTCGCCAACCCGACGCGCAAGCGGGTCGTTCGGGACGAAGCCGGAAAGTCTTTGTTATCGAGGAACGGATCGAGGGGCATGGTCGCTCCGGCGTCGATTTCCTTTTCCGCTTTCGCCCACAGCGCATCCAGTCGTCCGGAACGCGCATCCTCGGCAATGCGCTCATCCCACCGGGCCTCCCGCCGCTCAAGGAGCCGATCCGTGAGTTGCCAAAAGTCTTTTCTCGGCAACCGCGCGATCGCCTCTTCGATTTCCTTTGCCGTTTCCACCATGGTCAGCCTGCACATTTTCAACAAATATTCAAATCCAAAACAGCCGAACGGGGCCAGTCCAAATTTCCATGATTTTTCTCGACGAGGCGTTAGAACACTAACCGGTGAGTGCGATTTCGATTGATGTCAGGATCTATTCACAGGTCGTAGGGCTCGCGCTTGCCCGATGCCGCCAAACGCCGTTATCACGGTGCCGCCACTACGCGGCACGCCGCAAGGGCCTTCGCTCTTCGAGCTTCGTCCGCTCAAGAGCGGCGGCCCTACGTCTCGGTTCGAGCATCAATCGAAATTGCAACCCCCACCCGATTACGGATTGACGTTTTTCGGTAAAACATATTCAACCTTGGCCTTCAGCCACTGCTGTATTTTCCGAAAATAATTTCATGAACATCAACGCACAAATCATCGATCAGCACATTAACGGATTGAGGGAAAGGCTTGCGGATCAGCTTACTGAAATCGAAGGAGTCGGAGCCAATGAGGATAAACAACGTTCCGCACTGTTTGTTCTCTTATCCGTAAAATACATGCTGGTCGTCGATGACGATGAGGCTCTCGACTGCCTGACCGAGGGATCCCAGGATTTCGGGGTCGATGCCTTCCATATCTCTCCGGTGGCCGATGGCGAGTTTACGGTTACCCTATTTCAGGGCAAGTATTCGAGAAAACTGGATGGGGAAAGCAGATTTCCCGAAGACAGCGTGCGGAAGTTGATTACAGCGGTCGGCAATCTTTTCGATCCCTCCAAGGATCTGACGATCAACCGGCGTCTAGCGGGGCGGGTGGAAGAGGCGCGTTCCCTGATTCGGGACGGCTACATTCCCCAGGTTCATGTTGTCGCTTGCAATAACGGCAAGCAGTGGGCGAAAGAGGCCCAGGAGTTGATCGATCAGGCTGGTTTTGGAGGTCAAGTCTCTTGGGATTTTGTCAATCACGACATCTTGGTTTCCCTTCTCCAGGCATCCAAACCGATAAGCGCCGCTTTGCGCCTCGCCGGGAAATCCATTGTCGAGGACTTCGATTTTCGCCGGGTTTTGATTGGGCGTGTTCCAGTGACTGAATTTGCGGCCTTGTTTGACGAACACGGAGATCAGCTGCTCGAGCGGAACATTCGCCGATACCTTGGTTTGCAGGGAAACCGCGTGAACGACGCCATTCGCGCGACTCTCGACGACGCCAATCAACGTTCCAATTTTTACTTCTACAATAATGGAATCACCATCACCTGTACTCAACTCCGCTACAACGCTCTGCAAGAAAAGGACTGGCAGTTGAAACTCGAAGGGATGCAAGTGATCAACGGTGGTCAGACATGCAAGACGATTCAACGAGTCCTGTCCGAAGGTAATCTTGAGGCTGAGAACGCTCATGTTCTCGTTCGAATTTATGAACTTCCGGAAGAGGACCATGACCTGGTGATGCAGATTACCTATGCCACCAACAGCCAGAACCCGGTCGATCTCAGGGACCTTCGCTCCAACGATGAACGCCAGAGGCGCTTGGCCCATTCGATCAATCAACTTGGCTACAGCTATCGACGGCAACGCTCCCAGGAACCTGTAACTGCAATGGACATCACAAGCGCAACTGCGGCGGAAGCAGTGTTGGCGGTGTGGCGAAAAAAACCCCACCAGGCGAAGTTTCGGTCTGCCAAACACTTCGATGAACCTTTGTATTCAGAAATTTTCGACGAATCTCTGAATGGTGCGCAAGTAATCGTTGCTACGCTCCTTTTCCGTTTCGCGGAGAATCGGAGAAAGCGCCCCCCCGAAGATGCCCCGGACTTCCTTCCGTACTCTTCCTATTTCATCGCCATGCTTACGGGAAGCTACCTTCTCCAGGATATGAATTGCCACCATACAAAATTGACCCACCAAAACATCGATAAAGCCAAAAAAATGATTGAGGAAAATGCGCGGACCTATTTCGAACGGGCCATGAATGCGGTCCAGGAAGCGTTGGATCAGATGGATCCCGGACGCGAGAAGACGCTGCAATGGTATTCGGCACAGTTTCGCCGATCTGATCTCATCGACACACTGGAGGCTTGAATACAGCGCCGGGGGAGGGCAACCGTAAAACCTAAAGCTCCTTTCATGATCATTCCGGATAGATTGTCCCAGATCGGGAACGAGCTGACGCGCCTCGAAAATGAGGAGAGTATTTCCATTCTCTGGGCATGCGAGTCCGGCAGTCGTGCGTGGGGGTTCGAATCGCGGGACAGTGACTACGATGTGCGGTTCATCTACCTCCGACGAACAGAGGAATACCTTCGAGACAGATTGAGGACACCCATGTCCTCAGTAAGGCGGCAAGCCAACCTTACTACTCAGGGGAAATGCAGCCATGTTCCTGGTTCCCGGTTGGGGAGAAGCGAAGGGATATGGGTTCCGCTCTTCCTCGAAAAGGGCGGAGACCCTGCGAACTTCCGTTCAGCGTTTCTCCATAAGCGTCAGCGGCTATGGGTTTCGTAGAAACGGCTCTCCGCCCGTTTTCCGACGGCAACGGACGCATGGGCCGTCTCTGGCAATCCCTGGCCCTTACCCGATGGCACCCGGAACTCGCCCTACTTGCCGGTCGAAAGCGGCATCCGCGAGCATCAGAGCGCTTATTACGCAGCCCTCGGAGAAGCCGACCGCAAGGCGGAGGTCACGCCCTTCGTCGAGTTCATTCTCGATGCCATCGGCGAATCCTTTAAATTCGATCCCCATACCGACCCAGTAAGCGACCCAGTAAGCGACCCAGTAAGCGACCCAGTGATCCCAAGTCGCGTTTAACCCCCTGCGCTCGGCGCAACCTCGCCTACAGCTCCTCAAACTCACTTGACAGCACCAAAAACGAGACTACTGTGACCACATGATTGTCAGTGTTCGCGAATCGAAGGCACGGATGAGTGAGTTACTCGCGAAGGCCTGTGACGGAGAGAGCGTGGTGATTACGGTTCGGGGAAAACCGACCGCGCGTCTCGTTCCGATCGACGAGGGTAAGGATGCGGCCGACATGGAACGGTGGGCGGATGAACTCCGCCAACGCCATTCCGGAGCGAAAATGGCTTCCGCCGGATCATCCGCCGGAATAATCGACGACCTCCGGGGCAAGCATTGACCGATATGGCCGACTATTGGGACACGGCTTGCCTGCTGAAGCTGTATTGTGAGGAAGAGGATTCGGACGATTACATCGCCCTCGTGGAGAAGGCGGCGGAGGCAGTTGTCACGTCGCAGTTGACTGAAACCGAACTCTATTTTGCTCTTCAGCAGAAGGCTTTTCGCAACGAAACACAGGGGCACCCGGTTGAGGAGTTGTTTTCTCTTTTCCAAAGTGATCTCAGCGCGCATCGCATTCGTCTGGTTCCATGGGGCAATGATGTTTTTCAAAAAGCACGGGAGCTTGCGGATACTTGTTATGCCGCGTCACCTGCGGTCGTCCTCCGCACCTTGGATGGTATTCACCTCGCCTCAGCTGTCCTCGCGTCCTGCAAACGCCTGCACTCCACGGATACTCGTATGCGCCAAGCGATTCAGCGACTGGATCTATTTTCGGGTTTCTGACATCTGGGGATAGACGATAATCTGCCGTCATCACGATGGGGTCTTCACCCAGCAGGTCGGATGCCCGAGGGTGTAAACTCGACACTGGATTGAGGTCGATGAAGACGGGCTCTCCATCGCCGTCCAAGAGGTATTCGACCGCTCCCAGTTCCATTCCGGCTGTGCTGGCAATCCGTAGGGTGGGCTTGGTGATGGTGACTGGGAGGTCTTTTGCAAGGCTGAGGGTTACCGAGGACTCGGCATGGGCCAGGCAGTAGTTGTATTCACCCGGTGTGAGCGGCGATCTGGCTTCGTAAAGAATGCGGTCGCCAAGGATTTCGATGCGATGAACGATGCCATCGGCGGCTGTGATGAGCTCTTGCTCTACCCATCCCTCGGTCGAGGTAAACAAGGAATCGGGGGCGTCTTCACGCGGGCCCAGCTTGACTATGCCCTTGCCAAATCCTCCGGCAGTCGGCTTGAGTAGTACCGGGATACCCGGCAACGCGCGCCCACCAGGGGCGACAACGACATCAGCCCCGGCGGCCTCCAAGGCGCATGCCAAAGGTCGCACCCAGACCGGGATGTCTGTGAAAATCGAGATCAATCCCATGTTTCTCGCCGAGGGAAAGGAGGCTGTCTTCACTCCCATCCCACTCCCCTTCGGTATCTGATTTTTTGAATACTACTTTTACGATCTATTGAGCGTAATCGAGCTTACCAAGGCCGCAAGTTAAAATATGGATTGCGTGCAGTGCATCAAACCAGCTCCAAGAGGGAGGTACAAGTTTTCACAATTTTTCTCGTCTGAGCGGTCTTATACAGTCGCTCGTTTAGGCTTGCGTCCGACCGGAACTCCTGTGGATTCGTTGGTGTCCTCTTCCTCTTTTTCACCGGGTATTCGATCATGGCTCTCTTCAAATTCTGCGCTTTCTTCCTTTTCTCTCTCTGGGCCGTCGTGGTTCGGGCCGAATCGTTTTCGGAGATCGTGGGTCCCGTCCAGGTGGGCGAGGTCGCGTCCGGGGATGAGGTCGAGGTTCCCTTCATCGTCTGGGGGGGCGACATGGCCACCTTTTACGCCAACGGGGGGCTGACCACGCAGGCGGGCTCGCTTTTCGCGGACCAGGGCATCGATGTGGATCTCGTGCCCGGCGACGACTTTCCGCAGCAGGTCCGCAATTACCTCGAGGGGAAGAGCCCGTTTCTCCGCGGCACGTACCGTATGCTCGGGATGGCCTCCGAGGTGCTGGGGCAGGATCCGCGGACGAAGCCGGTGATCTTCCTGCAGCTTACCTGGAGCGCGGGCGACCATGCCGTGTCGCGGTCCGACATCAAGACCCTCGAGGATTTGAAAGGGGCGAAGGTCGTCCTGCAGCAGGCGGGCCCGCACGAGGGTCTGCTCGATGACCTTCTCTCCGACGCCGGTCTCGGCTGGGACGATGTCGAAGTCGTCTGGGCGAAGGATCTGACCGGTAGCGACGACAGCCCGGCGGCGATGTTCCGGGAAAACGACGATATCGACGTGGCCTTCGTGATCACCCCCGACATGCTCGGGCTGACCGGAGGGCTGCAGAATACCGGCACCGGAGTCGAGGGAACCGTCCGCGGAGCGCGGGTGCTCGCTTCCACCGCCGAGCGTTCCTACTCGATCGCGGATGTCTATGCCTGCCGGAAAGACTGGTACGAGAAGAACAAGGAGTGGGTGGCCAAGTTCGCCGCCGGTTATCTCAAATCCGCCGAAACCCTGATCGACCTGCAGAAGGCCTACCTCGCCGATGGAAGCGAGGAATACATGGATCTGCTCCGCCTGACCCAGGAGATTTACGGCGAGGATGTGATCCCGTCCCTGGAAGCGGACGCCCACGGTCTCCTTTTGGACTGCACTTTCGCGGGCCACCCCGGGAACGTCGCGTTCTTCGGTGACCGGAACCCCTACCGCGGCTTCTCCGCCTTTCAGCGGAAGGCGCTCGATATGGCCGGGGAGCGGGGCTACGCCACCGTGCGCCAGGGGTTCATCCCCTCAACGCTCGACTGGAACAGCCCCGTTTTCACCGATCTGCTCGACCGGACCGACGCGGAACAGCAGCCCCGCTTCAACGCCGAGGCGACCCTGCAGGAGCTGGAGGCGCTGAACGCGGGCGGGGATTTGGCGGACAATGTGATCTACAGCGTCGTGATCTCCTTCGAGCCCAACCAGAACGAGTTCAGCGCGCTGCAGTACGGGGTTGAATTCGACAAGATTCTCGAACTCGTCCAGCAATACGGCAACGCCGTGATCGCCGTCCGCGGCCACACCGATCCGACCCTCACCCTTCTGACCCTCGTGAAAGGCGGAATCGAGAGCGACATCATCAAGCAGACCGGGAGTTCGGGCAACTACACCTATTACCTGAACGGTCGCCGCCTCGACGTGACGAACACCAAGTACCTGACCGACCTGATCGCCAACGGGACTTTCGACCGCGTGACCTACAAGGGCCAGACCCCGCGCCAGGTCATGCAGGCCGGGCTGAACCTGTCGCGTTCGCGGGCCGAATCGGTGAAAGAGGCGGTCGTCGGGTACGCCGGTTCGCAGGACATTCCGCTCGACGCCTCCCAGATCCAGCCGATCGGCGTGGGCATCCGCGAGCCCGTTCACCCCAAGCCCTCGAACGCGGGGGAAGCCGCCGAAAACCGGCGGGTGGAGTTCCTCCTCGTCCGTGTCTCGGCGGAAGCCCAGAACGAATCGGATTTCGATTTTTGACCGCCATCCGCGCCGCCTACTCATGCAACCCGCGACCCTCCGAATGAAATTCCTGCCAGCCGTCTTCGCCCTCGCGCTCGTCCTTTCCGGCGGGCAAACCCTCGCCGCGGACGAGGCCCGGCATTCGGACCACGTCGTCATCCTGATCGACGGCTCCGGTTCCATGAAGGAGAACCTCGGAACCAAGGACCGGATGACGGCCGCCAAGTTCGCCCTCATTCCGGCGCTGGACAAGATGTCGCCGGATGTCCGTTTCGGCGCCGTGGTTTTCAGCCGCAACAACAACGGCTGGGTCTATCCGCTCGGCGATTTCGACCGGAAGAAAGTCTGGGACAGCGTCAAGGGCATCGAGCCCGGGGGCAGCACTCCGCTGGGGCGCTACATCAAGGTGGCGGCCGACGAACTCCTGAAGCAGCGGGAGGCCAATTTCAATTACGGCACCTACCGGCTCATCGTCGTGACCGACGGCGAGGCGACCGACGACGAACTCATGCGCCGATACGCCCGCGAGCTGGTCAACCGCGGCATTTCCCTCGACGTGATCGGGGTGGGGATGAGCCGGGACCACACCCTCAAGAGTCTGGCCCACCAGTACGTCGCCGCCAACGATGCCGCTTCCCTCCGCGAGGCCGTGACCTCCTTTTTGGCCGAGGTTCCGGCGGCGGACCTCAGCGGTGCCCAGTCCGAGGACGTGTACGACTATCTTCTCCTGTTCATGAACGACGAAACGACCCTCGCCGCAATCGACGCACTCTCGCAAGGGGGAAACCAACCTCTGGGCGAAACCCGCTGACGGAATCATGGCCGGCCGCGGGAAAAAAGGCATCGTAGCGGCCTTTGTCGCCTGGGCCGTTCTGATCGGAATCGGCGTCGTCGCTTACAAGTTCGTCATAGCTCCGATGCTCCGGGAGCGGGAGGAAACCGCCGCCGAGGAAGCCCTGATCGCCAGCACCAGCGGCAGCCGGGACTTCACCCACGAGGTGGTCCTCCACGCGGACGGGTTTTCGGGCTACGCCGTCCTGCGATCCCCCGAGTTGCGAAAAGAACTGGCGAAAAAGAAGATACGGCTGGAGATCGTTGATGACGACGCGGACTATGGCGCCCGCATAAGGGCGCTTGCCGCCGGAACGGCCCAGATGGCGGCTTTCCCCCTCAACTCGTTTCTGAAAGCCGGAGAGGAACTGGGCCGCTTTCCCGCCTCGATCGTCCTGATTCTCGACGAAACCCAGGGGGCCGATGCCATCGTGGCCTACGAGGCGGGGCTCACGACCATCCGGGATCTCAACCGGCCCGACGCCCGGATCGTTTTCACGCCCGAGTCGCCGTCCGAATTCCTCGCCGAAATCACCGTCGAGAGTTTCATCCTTCCGGATCTGCCGGAGGACTGGAGGGTGAAGCGTCCGGGCTCCGAACAGATCCTCCGCGAGATGCTGCGGGCGGATCCCGCCGAGCCAAAGGCCTACGTTCTCTGGGAGCCGGAGGTTTCCAAGGCGCTTGAGATCCCCGGCGTCCACGTCCTTCTCGACAGCTCGAAAACGAAGGGATACATCCTCGACGCGCTGGTCGTGGAGCGCTCTTTCCTCAAGGAAAACGAGGATGTCGTCCGGGATGTCGTCGAGGCCTACCTCCGCGTCCTCTACGAACTCGCGCTCGCCGGGGACATGGAAGGCCTGGTCCGCCGCGATCTGCCGCTCGAGGGGGGTTCGCTTTCCGAGAGCCACATCCGGAACATCGCCAACGGGATCGTCTGGAAAAACACCACCGACAACCTGATCTATTTCGGGTTGCGCGACGGGGACGGAGAACCGCTCGACGGGATTCTGGGCAAGATCGCCGAAGTGATGACCGAGACCGGTCTCCTCGCCTCCGACCCGCTGGACGGCGATTACCGCACGATCACCTTCGACCGCATCCTCGGCCGGCTGCACGCGGACAATTTCCACCCCGGCAAGAGGGTCAATGTAATCGAAGGCGGGGATGATCCCGCCCGAGCCGAAGCCACGACCGGCGGGATTGATCTGCCGGAACTGGACGAGCGGGGGTGGGAGGCGCTGGAACCGGTCGGCGATTTCCAGGTCGAGCGAATCCGGTTTCCGCGCATGTCCGCGAAGATCACCCTGCAGAACCAGAGGGCGCTGGCGCGCACCGCCCGGCGCCTGCGGGATTGGCCGTCCTACTACGTCACCCTGATCGGGCAATCCCAGCGGACGGGGGATCCGGATCTCGACGAGGTCGCCCTCGATCTGGCTCTCCGGCGCGCCGAGGCCGCCGCCGAATATCTCGTCGAATCGGGCACGGATCCCGACCGGTTGCGGGTCCGCGCCCGCCTTTCCACCGCGGAGGACTGGTCCGCGCTCAACCTCGTCTTCGAAGCGGGCCAGGTCCCCTATTAGGAGATGGGCCGTGATCGGAGAGAAAAGGATTCGGTGCGGAAGGAGGTTACGGATGAGATCTTCTTCAAGCCCGCTTTCAGCCTGCTCCCGGCCTTCGTCGGACTGCCCCTGGCGCTGGCCCCCTGGGTTCTCGACAAGCCGCTTCCTCTCGCGGCCGGCATCGGCCTCGGGCTGACCCTGCTTTCCGTGGGTCTGTACGCGACCCGCGTCGCCCTCGCCTGGGGCAACGCGGAGGGCATTCGCAAAAAAATCCTCGACCGCCGCCGGAAGGAGACCGAGGAGGCCCTGCGCCGGGCCTTCCGGGAGACCCGCGAGCGACTCCTCCGGGACGGGGATTCCCGGACGGAGGCCATGTTCGACCGGCTGATCGCGCTGCGGGACACCCTGGCGCAGGAGACGGCGAAAGACATCGACAGCCTGGAGCGGACCGAGACCATCCGCTCCGTGGAGGAACTCGTGACCGCGAGCGTCCGCAACCTCGAGGAGAGCGCCGTTCTCGCCGGGAAAGCGGCCGCGACCCACATCGATTCGCTGCGGGAGATCACCGAAAAGCGGAGGACGGAGCTGATCGAGGAGACCCGCCGGAGCATTGCGGCGATCGAGAAAATCCTCCTCGCGTTTATTCGCAACCGGGAGAATTACAGTGTTGCCGAATCGGCCAGAATCCGCGAAGACTTGGAATCGCAACTCGAAATTTCCAAGCGCGTGAAAGAAAGAATGCAAGACTGGCAGGCACCCGAACCCGAAATCAAAATCCAACCCTAAAAAAGATGTTCAAGGCAATAAGCCGCTTTTTTAAAACCATCGGTCGGCTTCTGACCGGTCGCATCAACGAGAAAACGGACTCCATCGCGGAGGACACCCACGTCGTCCGCGAGGAGTACAACGAGCTGATCGGGCACATGACCCGGCAGGTCCGGGACATCCGCGACGCCGTCGCCGGCCTCATGGCCCAGCAGGAGCGCAAGAAAGCGCAGGCCGAGAAGCTGGTGGGAGAGATCGAGGACCTCGAAAAGAAGGCCGCCGGTGCCGTCGCCTACGCCAAGAAAGCGGCCGCCGGAAAATCCAAGGAGGAGGCATCCGCCAGCCCGGAGTATGTCCGCGCCATGGAGGCGTTCAAGAATTTCAACTCCACCCTCGCCGAAAAGCGTTCCCGGGTCGGGGACCTGGAGAGCGATGTCGAGGTCGGCAGCCGGCAGATCGAGGCCTACAAGCAGCAGCTCATCAATTTCCAGCGCGAACTCGAAAAGCTGAAATCGGAAAAACACGAGGCGGTCGCCGAGATCACCATGGCGAAGCACCAGCGCGAGGTCAGCGAGGCCCTGGCCGGAATCGGCACGAACGACACCGCCGAGCAGCTTTCCGGTCTGCGCGACCGGGTCCGCAAGGTCAGTTCGCAGGCGAAGATCACCAGCGAACTGGCGGGCACCGACGTGGCGGTCGAGGAAGCCGAGTTCCTGAGCATGGCCGAAGAGAGCATGGCGAAGTCCGAGTTCGACGACCTGATTTTCGGGGAGGAGAAGAAGGAATCCTCGCCGGAATCGGCTCCCAAGGCCTCGGCCCCCGAAAAACTTCCCGAATAGACCGAACCGCTCCGCACCGTTTCCCGGCACTCCGGGAGACACCCGGGCGCAACCATTTCCACTCCCACCCAACAACCACCACAATCCACCTATGAAAATCCACCTCACCTTGGCCGTCAGCCTCATTGTTTCGGCCCTCGGTCTCGCGGGCGCTCCCTCCTTCAAGCTCGCCGTCAGCGAATATCCGTCCTGGAGCCTCTTCCTCACTTCCCACGACCTCGGTCTCATCGACATGAACGAGGGGGCGATGGGTCCGATCGAAAAAAAGTGGGATGTCGATATCGTCCTCGTCGAGACGGACTACGACACCTGCATCACCCTCTACGGTTCCGGCCAGGCCGATGCGGCCTGTCTCACCAACATGGACTCGCTCGCCCCCAGCCTGCAGATCCCGTCGGCCGCCATCCTTCCGACCTCCACCAGCGCGGGCGCCGACCAATGCATCGTCTCGGATCAATACAAAACCCTGGACGACCTCGTCGGCGTTCCCGTGTACGGACTCGAAAACTCGGTCAGCCAGTATCTCTTCGACCGCTATGTCGAGGAGCAGGGCCGCTCGCCCGGCGAATTCGACTTCACGATGATGGACCCGGCCGCCGCCGCCACCGCCTTTCTGCAGGGCAAGCTCGACGCCGTCGTGGTGTGGAATCCGTTCTGCCTCGAAATCAAGAACCAGACTCCCTCCGCGCAGACGCTCTTTTCCTCCGAATCGATCCCCGACGAGATCATCGACATGGTGACGATGAGCCGCAAATCCCTGGAAAAAGAAGGCGGCGACCGGTTCGCCAAGGCGGTGATCGACACCTATTACACGTTCTGCGGGCTCCTCGACGATCCGGCGACCCGCGACGCGGCTCTCGTCGCGCTCGGCAAGCGGTTCTCGAACCTGGGCCTCGCGGAGATGGAGATCATCGTCGAAGAGACCAGCTTCTACAGCACTCCCGGAGCGGCCCGAGCGCTGTTCACCGGCGAAGACGTACGCTCGACAATGAAGAAAGTGACCGATTTCTGCGTGCGCCAGGGCATCGTCGAAAAGGCCCCGGATCTCGCCTTCGGCGGTTCGGCGGACGGCGCGAACCTGATCTTCACCACCGAATACATCGACGCCGTCGCCAACCAGTAGAGACCCTTCGGTTTCTGGTCCCGCCCCATGCTCCAAGCGCCGATCTCCACCGGACGCCGGGCTCTTCTCGGAGCGCTCTCGCTGTTGATCCTGCTGGGGGCCTACACGGTTCTCTCGACCCTCAAACACCGGGAGAATCCGGAGGACAAGACGATCCCGACCTGGAGCCAGCTGGCGACGGGCATCGGCACGATCACCGAGAAACCGGAGCCGCCCGATCCCCTCCTCGCCGCCGCTCTCGGGCAGGATCTGGACGCGGCCCCCCGGCAATCGATGCTGGCCCGCGATCTCAAGGCGACCGGAACCCGGTTCCTGCTCGGCTACGGAACCAGCGTGGTCGTCGGTCTCTTTCTCGGAACTTTGATGGGTTCCCTGTTGAGCCTGGAGGCGCTCACCATTCTCCCGCTCCGGCTCGCCTCGCGGATCATCCCCACCGCCGCGCTCGCCGTGTTCTTCGTTCTCGCCGGGACCGACTTGAGCATGTACGTCGCGATGATTGTCTTCGGCACCCTGCCGGCGATCGCCATCGGGACCTCGAAGGCGATCGCCTCCTTCCCCACCGAGCTGCGCTACAAGGCCTACACGCTCGGAGCCTCGCACTTCGAAGTGATCTGGGACGCGTTTCTGCCGGTCAAAGCACCGGACCTCATCGAGATCGTCAAATCCAATATCGGTCCCGCGATGGTCTATCTCCTCGCCGCCGAGCTGCTCGTCGCGAACCAGGGTTTCGGGTACACCATCCGCGTCTTTTCCCGCAAGCTGGACATGACCGTCGTCTATCCCTACCTGCTGATCCTCGCCTTTTTCGGTTTCCTTTTCGACTTCGGGCTGAAGAAAACCAAGACCGGCCTCTGCCCGTGGCATGACAGACTGAAGTGATGGAACGGCACGCCATCGAGATCCGCGGTCTGACCAAGAGCTTCGGGAAGCTCCGGGTTCTGGACACGATCGACGTCGATATCAAGGCCGGCCAGACGGTCGCCTTCGTCGGACCCAGCGGGTGCGGCAAATCGACGCTTCTCAACTGCATCGTCGGCACCCTCCCGCCGACGACCGGATCGATCTCGGTCTGGAACGAAGCCGCCGGGGCCGCCCTTCCGGTGAACGGACCCGGACGGGACCGGGGCATCGTTTACCAGCGCTACTCCCTCTTCCCCCATCTCAACGCCCTCGCCAACGTCGCCTTCGGGCTGATGCTCGACGAATCGACGGTGGCCGACCGGTGGCTGCATCCGCTCCGGTGGCGGAAACTGCGGCGGATCCACCTCGAAAAGGCGGCGGCCATGCTGGAAAAAGTCGGCCTCGGCGACGCCAAGGAGAAATATCCCAGCGAACTGTCCGGCGGAATGTGCCAGCGCGTCGCCATCGCCCAGGCACTCGTCATGCGCCCGCGGGTGCTGCTCATGGACGAGCCCTTCGGCGCCCTGGACGAGGCGACCCGGGAAAGCCTCCAGCGCCTCATGCTCCAGCTCTACCAGGAGAACCTCACGGCGAGGGAGGAGGGCCGCCATCCACCCCACACCGTAATCATCGTGACCCACGAAATCGAGGAGGCGATCTTCGTGGGCGACCGCATCATCGCACTCTCGCAACTCGACGCGGCCGGCAACGGCGCGAAAATCGTGTACGACGAAGTCCAGCCGGTCTTCGCCCCGGACTCCCCCAAGGACCGCGCGAAAATCGCGGAGATTAAGGCCTCGGTTATCGAAAGAGCATTCGAACCATGAGCATAGACCATCCCTTTCTCCGCGAAGCCGGCCGAATCATCAACTCGGGTCAGAGCCGGTCATTGATTCTGCACGGAAACGTCCACGATCTTTTCTCCGTCGAGAACGCCGCGGGCGGGACCGACTACACCGATCTCGGCTCCCTGCTGGAGACCCAGTGGGGACTGGCGGGCAACATCATCATCCGCTACGAGTTGAACGGACTCATCCGCATCCCCCCGGATTCGGTTTCGGCCGTCGGAAAAGCCTGGGACCGGCTGCGCGGGGTCGATGACCGGGACGAGCGCGCGATCCGGGAGATGCTGGGGAGGGGAACCGCCAGGCCCGAAGTTCCCGGACTCGCCGACCGCATCCGGGATGCGGTCGGCGACAGCCTGCAGGCACTCGAAATCCTTCGCCAGATCACGCTGTGCTCGCGCCAGGGACATCTCGAGGGCCGGGTGATCATCCTGATCGACAACGCGGACGTCATCCTCCCGGAAGGCCCGCTCGCGAACCTTTCCGAAAAGGATCGGATCCGCGTCTGCAAGGTTCAGGACTGGTTCTCGGAACCCACTTTTGCGAAAGGGGACGACACCGTCGTGCTGATCGCCGAGGCCGCTAGCCTCATCCACCACCGCGTCGCGCGCCTGCCCCAGGTGCTGTCCGTCGAGGTCGGCTCTCCGGACGAGGAGGCCCGCAAGGCGTTCATCCAGTGGTTTAACGGAACGCTCCCCGAAGACCGCAAGCTGAAGCGGGGGATGAGCCAGACCGAAATCGCCGGGCTTTCCGCCGGCCTCTCTCTCTACGCCTTGCAGCAACTGCTCAAGGGCGTGGTCCATCGCAACGTATCACTCCAACCCGGGGATGTGGTCGCGAAGGTCGAAGCCTTCATCGTCTCGCAGATCGGAGAAGACATCATCGAGTTCAAAAAACCGACCCACCGGCTCAACGACGCGGTCGGGTTCACGCGGCTGAAATCGTATTTGGAGAAAGAATTCATTCCCCGAATCCGATCCTCGGGTGAAGACGCTTTGACCGGGGCCGCCGTCGCCGGACCCATCGGATCGGGCAAGTCGTTTATCTTCGAAGCCGTCGCCGGCGAGCTGGGGATCGTGGTCATGACGCTCAAAAACATCCGTTCGCAGTGGTTCGGGCAGACGGACGTCCTCTTTGAAAAGCTCCGGCGGGTGCTTCAATCCGTAGGCCGGGCACTTATCCTGATCGACGAGGCCGACACCCAGTTCGGGGGCGTGGGCAAGAGCGACCATTCGACCGAACGCCGGTTGACTGGCAAGATCCAGTCCATGATGTCCGACCCCGCGATGAAGGGAAAGATCACCTGGCTGCTCATCACCGCGCGCATCCATCTGCTCTCCCCCGACATCCGCCGACCGGGCCGGGCCGGCAGTCTGATCATTCCCGTTCTCGACCCGCGGGGCGACGACCGCGACGCGTTCATCCGCTGGACCTTGCGGGGGATTCTCCGCGAGCCCGTCGCGGGGGAGGTCATGGAGCGGCTCCGGGACCGGACCGAAGGCTACTCCGCCGCCCAGTTCGCGAACCTCCGCGGCGAACTCCGTGGCATGGGACGGGAACTGGAGATCGAGGCGGTGGAGGCTCTGATCGATGACCTGATCCCGCCCGACATCGCCGACACCCGCCGCTACCAGACCCTGCAGGCCCTGGTCAATTGCACCCGGAAGAGCCTGCTCGACGACCCCGAAGATTTCAATCAAGACACCCGCAAACAGTGGCGCGCCGAGATCAAGGCGCTGGAGGCCCTGGGGGTCGAGTGATCCTTGCGCCGCGGGGAGAAAATCGCAGGAGACCGTGATGTTTGAGTGGTGCTTTTTTATCGGCTGAGGGAGGGCGGCTGTCCTCAGCCGCCGCATTGCGTTATCGGC
>CAZDRT010000067.1:0-16082 GCA_964507815.1 uncultured Puniceicoccaceae bacterium | reverse complement strand
TCCCGCCGTAGTTCGACCGGGGGCTCACGCACGATTATCGGATAAATTTCGATATTCCCTCCCCGCACCAGTGGTTACGCCCGGCCGGATTCCTCAAGCCAGCGGATGGCGCGGTCGGCCCAGTCGAAATCGGCTTCGCGGCCGAGACCGTGCCGCCCCCGCTCGGTCACGTGCAACTCGAAGGGGACTCCCGCGCGGCGCAGCGCTTCGGCGTAGAGAAGCGAATTTTCCATGGGCACCGCCCCATCTTCGAGCGTGTGCCAGAGGAAGGCGGGCGGGGTGAGGTCATCGACCAATTGATGGGGGGAGAGGGCGACCGCCTTTTCATCCCCGCGGTCCGGCCCCAGGAGGTTGTCCCGCGAGCCCGTGTGTGCCGCCGGGCCGAAGAGGGCGATGACCGGATAGCAGAGGATGGTCCAGTCCGGCCGGGAGACGGGTGCCAGGGTTCCGGAAACCGCGGAAAGGTGGGCGGCGAGGTGGCCTCCGGCCGAGGAACCGACGACACCGATTCTTTTTTCGCCAAACCCCAGTTCGCCGGCGCGGCTCCGGACCAGGCGGACGGCCTCCAGCGCGTCGGCGAGCGGGGCCGGATGGAGACCCTGCCCGTGGTCCTCCGCCACACGGTAGGCGCAGACGAAAGCGTGGAATCCCCGTCCGGCGAAAAAACGGGCATAGCCCGCGCCCTCGTGTTCGGAGCGTCCGCGATACCCTCCGCCCGCGAAAACCACGACGGCACCGCCCCTTTCCGCCCCGGCGGCGGGCGGAAAGTGCGCGAGTTCCGGAGCCGGATCCGGGCGGGGCGGCGGCGTTTCCCCGGTCACCGGATCAGGCCTCCTCCGCCTCGACTTCGATGATCCGGCTGATCCCGACGAGCTTGTCCTTGTCCGCAAGATTGATGCAGCGGACGCCCTGGGTGGTCCGGCCGATCACGCGGATGTCCTTGACCGGGGAGCGGACCGCCTGGCCGTTCTTGGTGAACATCATGATCTCGTCGTCCTCGTGGACGCTCAGGGCTCCGGCCACGCCGCTGGTCTTGATGGCGATGATGCCGCTGCCGCCGCGGGACTGGAGGCGGTATTCGTCGAAGTTCGTCCGCTTGCCCTGTCCGTTTTCGCCGACAATGAGCAGCGATGCCTTCGGATCGACCACTTCGAGCGCCTCGACGTAGTCGTTGTCCTTCTTGAGAGTCACGCCCTTGACCCCGCGGGTGGGCCGCCCCTGGTCGCGGAGGTCCGTTTCCTTGAAGCGGATGGACATGCCCACGTGGGTCACGATCAGGAGTTCGTCCTCGCCGGTGGTGAGCTTCACGTTCACGAGTTCGTCGTCCTCGTCGATCCGGATCCCGATCAGCCCCCCCTTGCGGTGGTTGCGGTACTCCTTGAGGTTCGTCTTCTTGACCACGCCCTTGCGGGTTCCCATGACCAGGTGGAGGGCGTCCGAGAAATCCTTCACACAGATGGTGGTGGCGATCCGTTCCTCCTTGGATACCTCGAGGACGTTCGCGAGCGACCGCCCCTTGGAGACGCGGGTGCCCTCGGGGATTTCGTAAACTTTCTCAACAAAGACCCGCCCCCGGTTCGTGAAAAAGAGAATGTAGTCGTGGGTGCTCGCGGTGAAGAGACGCTCGACGAAATCCTCGTCGTGCTGCCCGGCCCCGATGACCCCCTTGCCGCCCCGTTTCTGCGAGCGGTAGGAGCTGACGCCCGTGCGCTTGATGAAGCCGTGGTGGGAGATGGTGATGATGCAACCTTCGTTGGCGATCACGTCCTCCATCCGGAACTCGCCCTCTTCGGGCGTGATTTTCGTCCGGCGCTCGTCGCTGAATTTCGCGGCGGTTTCGCGCAGCTCGGTTTTGATGACCTCGAGGAGCCGGGCCTCGGTCGCGAGGATTTCCTCGAGGTAGGCGATCTTCTTCATCAGCTCGATGTACTCGGCCTCGATTTTTTCGCGCTCCAGTCCGGTCAGTTGGTAGAGCCTCAGCTCGAGAATGGCGTTGGCCTGCCGCTCGGTGAGGGGGTATTTCGCCATCAGTTTGCCGCGGGCCTCGTCGCGGTTCTGCGAGGCGCGGATGATTTTTACGAAATCGTCGAGATTATCGAGGGCGATCTTGTAGCCCTCGAGGATGTGGGCGCGGTCGAGCGCCTTGCGGAGCAGGAAACGGGTCCGGCGGAGAACCACCTGGCGGCGGTGCTCGATGTAGCAGTTGATCATCTCCTTGATGTTCATCTGTTTGGGCCGGTTGTCGTCGAGCGCCAGAAGGATCACCCCGAAGCTCGATTCGAGCGGGGTGTGGCGGAAGAGCTTGTTCATGGTGACCCGGGGGATTTCGCCCCGTTTCAACTCGACGACGATCCGGGTGTTTTCGTCCGATTCGTCGCGGAGGTCGCTGACCCCGGGCAGAACCTTGTCGGCGACCAGCTCGGCGATCTTCAGCACGAGGTTGGCACGGTTCACATTGTAGGGGATCTCGGTGACGACGATCTGCTCCTTGCCGTTTTTGAGCTGCTCGGCGTGGGCGGTGCCCCGCATCCGGACAATGCCCCGGCCGGTCTTCATGTAGTTCTCGATGCCCTTGATCCCGTTGATGATCCCCCCGCCCGGGAAATCGGGACCGGGCAGGACCTTCATGATCTCGTCGATGGAGGCGGTCGGCTCGTCGATGAGAAGACAGGTGGCCTCGATCAGCTCGGTGAGGTTGTGCGGGGGGATGTTGGTGGTCATCCCGACCGCGATCCCGGTCGATCCGTTCATGAGGAGGTGGGGCAGCGCCGCCGGGAGAACCTTCGGCTCGGTGGTGCTCTCCTTGTAGTTCGGCGCGAAATCAACCGTGTCCTCGTCGATGCCGCGGAGGAGTTCCTCGGCCACACTTTGGAGACGGCACTCGGTGTACCGGTAGGCGGCGGGGGGATCGCCGTCGAGCGAGCCGAAGTTGCCCTGCGGCTCGATCAGCGGGTAGCGCATCACCCACTTCTGGGCGAGACGGACGAGGGTGTCGTAAACGGAGGTGTCGCCGTGGGGGTGGTAGTTCTTGAGAACCTCGCCGACCACGCCGGCGCACTTGTCGAAACTGCGGTTGTGGAGCAGGCCCTCCCGCAGCATCGCGTACAGAATGCGGCGCTGGACGGGTTTCAGACCATCGCGCGCGTCCGGCAGGGCGCGCGAGACAATCACCGACATCGAATAGTCGATGTAGGCGGTCGACATGATGTCGGTGATGTTGGTCGGAACGAGTTTTTCCTTGTCGGTGTACATTTAGTCTAATTTTCGCGGGTGAACCACTGATGAACACTGATTAACACTGATGATGAATCGTTTATAGACGTATTGCGATTCATCCAACGCCAAAGAAACAAATATCGAGACCTTTTTGGCTATGAGTTCCCATCGGTGTGCATCAGTGTCTATCAGTGGTTGGATTGATTTTTGCTTGCAGAATGTCCCGCCCCCGCGCTCAGACATCGAGGTAGGAGACGTTCAGCGCGTTGTCTTCGATGAAGGCCCGCCGCGAGGCGACATCCTCGCCCATGAGCATGGAGAACATCTGGTCGGCGGCGGCGGCGTCCTCGATATCGACTTTCAGGAGCTTGCGCCGTTCCGGGTCCATGGTCGTTTCGTAGAGCTGCTTCGGGTTCATCTCGCCCAGCCCCTTGTAGCGCTGGATGCTCAGGCCCTTCCGGCCGAGGCTGCGGATGTTTTCGATGATTTCGAAGACCGACCGCAGTTCGATGATGTTCTCCTTGGCCTCGTCCCCCTGGTTCTCGATCAGATGGTAGCGCGGCTCTTCGGAAGGGGTGAACTGGTTCACGTCGAGACCGATTTTGGCGAGTTCGCGCAGGATCTTCGTCATCTCGGTGGCCTCGAAGATTTCATGCACGGAGACCCGTTGCACGACTTTCACGCCCTCTTTCTCGATTTCGCGGGTGAGGGTGTGTTCATAGATGTCCTCGGTGATGTCCATCTCCACGTAGAAGCGGGAGCGCTCCGTCTCGTTCTTCAGGTAGCGGAAGACCTCCTCGTTTCCGGTCCGCACCCGGGCGAGGAACCGGGGGAGATCCCGGGTTTCGGCGTCGTGCCGGTCGAGGAACGTGTTGAAATCGCAGCCGTAGCGCGAGACCCCGCCGCCGAGCACCTCGAGGCGGGCCAGTTTCTCCACGATCCGGTCGATCTGCCCCGATTCGAACTGGTGGTGGTCGCGGAGCCGGATGAGGGTGACGCCCTCGCTGCCGAGTTCGAGCAGGATGCGGCTCATCTCCTGGTCGTTGTCGATGTAGCGCTCCTTGCCGCGGCGCTTGATCTTGTAGAGCGGCGGCTGCGCGATGTACACATAACCCGCCTCGATCAGGCCCCGCATCTGGCGGAAAATGAAGGTGAGCAGCAGGGTGCGGATATGGGACCCGTCCACGTCGGCGTCGGTCATGATGATGATCTTGTGGTAGCGGCTCTTCGCGGCGGAGAACGCGCCGTCCCCCTCGTGGTCGCCGATTCCGGTGCCGGCGGCGGTGATCAGGGTGCGGATTTCATTGTTGTTGAGCACTTTGTCGAGCCGGGCCTTCTCCACGTTGATCAACTTCCCGCGGAGGGGGAGGATCGCCTGGTAGCGGCGGTCGCGGCCCTGCTTGGCCGAGCCCCCGGCGGAGTCCCCCTCGACGATGTAGAGTTCGCAGACGGCCGGATCCTTTTCGGAGCAGTCGGCCAGCTTGCCGGGCAGCCCCCCGGAAACGAGGGCGCTCTTGCGGACGGTGTCGCGGGCCTTGCGCGCGGCCTCGCGGGCGCGGGCGGCGTTGAGCCCCTTGTCGATCACCTTCTTGGCGACCGAGGGGGTTGTTTCGAAAAAGTATTTCAGCTCCTCGCCGACGATTTTCTGGACAATCCCGTCCACCTCGCTGTTCGAGAGCTTCGTCTTGGTCTGCCCCTCGAAGCGGGGTTCGGGAACTTTGACCGAGATGACGGCGGTAAGCCCCTCGCGGACGTCGTCGCCGGTGATCGACGGATCCTTGTCTTTCACCAGGTTGTTCGCCTTGGCGTAGTTGTTGATCACCCGGGTCAGCGCCGTGCGGAATCCGGAAAGGTGCGTCCCGCCCTCGATGTTGTGGATGGAGTTGGCGTAGGCGTAGATCTGGTCGTTGAAGCCGTCGTTGTACTGGAGGGCCACATCGACGACGACCTCGGCGTCCCCGCTCTCGGCGGGTGCGGTGCCGTGGAAGACGATCGGATCGGCGTGGATGAGGGTCTTGCTCCGGTTCAGAAAGGTCACGTATTCGGCGATGCCGTTTTCGAACCGGAAGGTCTCCTCCTTCTTCGCGGCTTCGTCGCGCAGGACGACCTCGATCCCCGGATTCAGGAAGGCCAGCTCGCGGATGCGCTTCGCCAGCACATCGTATTTGAATTCGAGGACCGAGAAGATTTCCGGATCCGGCTTGAAGGTGATCTTCGTGCCGGTGGTCTTGGTATCGCCGACGACCTGGAGCTTTTCGGTGGTTTTCCCCCGCTCGAAGCCCATGGCGTGGACCTTTCCCTCCCGCCGGACCTCCGCCTTGAACCACTCCGAAACGGCGTTCACGCACTTCGCCCCGACCCCGTGCAGACCGCCCGAAACCTGGTAGGCGCCCTTGCCGAATTTCCCCCCGGCGTGCAGGTTCGTCAGGACCAGCTCGAGAGCGGGCATCTTGTGCTTCTCGTGCATATCGACCGGAATGCCCCGGCCGTCGTCCTCAATGGAGCAGGACCCGTCGAGGTGGACGGAAACGGAAATCCGGTTGCAGTATCCCGCCAGCGCCTCGTCGATCGAATTGTCGAGAATTTCGAACACGCAGTGGTGGAGACCCCTTTCATTGGTGTCCCCGATATACATGTCGGGCCGTTTCCGGACCCCTTCCAGGCCTTCGAGTTTCTGGATTTGCGACGCGTCGTAAGTTTCTTTTTTCGGTGCGGAGGTGTTTGAGTCGGACATTGAGAGGGAAAATTTGGCTGATTTCGGGTCGGGAATTGGTTAAACAGAGAAATAGAACAGATGGAAAGCCCGCTGACAATCCCCAATCCTGTTCACTTTTCGACGGAACGCAAAAACCGGTTGACATCCCGGTTCAGGCCCTCTTTTCTCTTCCGCTTTTCCACAATGAAAACGACTGTAGCCAAACCTGCCGAAATCGAGCGCCGCTGGTATCTGGTGGACGCCGCCGACGAGACCCTGGGTCGCGTCGCCGTGCGGATCGCCAACGTCCTGCGCGGGCGCCATAAACCCAACTATACCCCGCACGTCGATACCGGCGATTTCGTCGTCGTGATCAACGCGGAGAAAGTGAAGCTCTCCGGCAAGAAGGAAGAGCAGAAGCAGTATATGTTCTACACCGGCTACATGGGGAATGAGCACTACCGCAACGTGGCGGATTTCCGCGAAAAGCGTCCGGAGTTCATCCTGCAGAACGCGGTCAAGGGGATGCTCCCCAGGAACAAGCTCGCCCGCGAGATGATCAAGAAACTGAAGGTTTACGCCGGTTCGGAGCATCCGCACGGCGCCCAGCAGCCCGCCCCCTTTCCCTTTTGAACCTTTTGATAATTTTGTTCCATGAGTGAGACAGCCAACATTTTTCTAGCCACCGGACGCCGCAAGCGGGCGTCGGCCCGCGTCCGCCTGATTTCCGGCAGCGGCAAAATTTCCGTGAACGGGAAGGATTTCGAGGAGTATTTTCCGACCGAGCAGAGCCAGCGGGCGGTGACCTCCCCCTTCCGCACTTCGGAGAAAACCGAAGACTTCGACGTGATCGCCCGTGTCCGCGGAGGCGGGATCACCGGCCAGGCCGGCGCGGTTTCCCTGGGAATCGCCCGCGCCCTGCAGAAGTACGACGCCGAGCTTCGTTCGCCCCTCAAGAAGGAGGGCCTGCTCCGCCGCGACCCCCGGGAAAAGGAACGGAAGAAAACCGGCCAGCCCGGAGCCCGCAAGAAGTTCCAGTTCTCCAAGCGCTGATCGGTCTTCGGATCGGCCCGTGGGCGCCCGGACTCCGCCAGCCGTGAGCAACGAGAGGAAAGGAACCGCGACATTTCCGAACGCCGTCCGCCTTTCTCCGCTGATCCGGATCGCCCTGTTCGGCTGCCTTTCCCTTTTCGCCGTCCTCGCGGTTTCCTGTTCTTCCGGCGACCGGCCGGTTTTCGAGGAGACCGACGAGCCCGACTACCAGCGCGGCAAACGTCTCCTGCGCCAGGGTGAGCCCGACCAGGCGCTTCTCGCCTTCCTCCGGGTCATCGACCGCCGGACCGATTCGCCGGAGTCCCACCTGGAGGTGGGGTTGATCTACCTCGAGGACATGAACCAGCCCGTGCTGGCGATCTACCACTTCATGAAGTTTCTGGAACTGCGCCCCGACGCCCGGCAGGCTCCCGAAGTGGAGAATCTCATCGACACGGCGAAAAAGGAATTCGCCCGAACCCTCCCGGGGCGGCCGTTCGAAGACCGGATCGAGCGGATCGACACGCTCGAACTCGTCGAACGCCTCCGCCGGGAGAACAACAGCCTGAAGGCGCGGATCGCGGTACTGGAGCGGGAGAACCGGGATCTCCGGGAACGGATCGGCGGCATCCGTTCGTCGGACGGGCCGCGGGAAAACGATCCGGAGCGGAGCGAGGGCGACCGACCGGCGGTGTACGTCGTCCGGCCGGGGGATACGCTCTCTTCCATTTCCCGGGCGGTCTTCGGCGACAGCGCGCGGTGGGAGGAGATTTTCCAGGCGAACCGCGATCTCCTCCGCAGTCCGAACGATCTCCGGGTGGGCCAGGAATTGCGCGTTCCCTCCGAATGAAAATCCGCTCCTGCAATCTGGAAAATTTCCGGAACATCGGCGCGGCCGCCCTCCGCTTCGACGGCGACCGGGTCTTCCTGGTCGGACGCAACGGCCAGGGAAAATCGAATCTCCTCGAGGCGCTCGGACTCCTCCACGCGGTACGGTCCTTCCGCACGGCGGACTTGCGGCACCTGATCGCCCGCGGCGAGGCCCGGGCGAGGATTTACTGCGAGCTGCTTTCCCGTGAAGGGATCGTCGAGACGGTCCTGATCGAAATCCACCGAACCGGGGGTCGCTCGGTTGTGCTCAACGGGGAGAAATGCCCGGCGCTCGGCGAGTTTCTCGCCCGTTTTCCGTCGGTGGTTCTCGCCGCCGAAGACATCGGGGTGATCCGCGGCCCGCCAACCGGGCGCCGACGGCTGTTCGACCTGCATTTCGCCTCCGTTCGGCCCGGGTACTACACGACCCTCCGCGAATACTACCGCGGGTTGGCCGGGCGCAACCGTCTCCTCAAGAACGGGGCGGACGCGCGCCTCGTCCGGGCGCACGATTTTCCGCTGGCGGAGTTGGCCGCCCGTCTCCGCCGGGAGAGGCGGGAAGCCACCGGGGAAATGGCTCCCGCCTTCGCGGAGATTTTCCGGGACATCGCGGCCGGGCGGGACGAATCGGAGATGGCCATCCGCACGGGACCGGAGGCGGACGAGGCCGCCGATTTTCTGCGAAAGTGGGAAAGCGGGCTCGAAAGGGACCGCGTTCTCGGGTCCACCCAGAGCGGGCCCCACCGGGACGACTGGATTTTTTCGGCCGGGGCTGGAGACGCCCGGGACTACGCCTCCGACGGCCAACAGAGAAATCTGGCGCTCGCCCTCAAGCTGGCGCTTTTCCGCGATTTACGGAGCCATCTCGGAACGGACCCGGTGCTGCTGGCCGACGACATTCTGGGGGAGCTGGATTCCGCGCGCAAAGCGGCCTTCTGGGAAAGCCTTCCCCCCGGTTGCCAGGTCTTCGCGACGGGAACCGAGTTCACGCCCTCGTGCGCCTCCGGCGAATGGGAACTCCACCGCGTGGAAGCCGGAAGCTTTGCACGGAGCACGTCGGACAGCCGGTCACACGAGGGCTAGGAGTGTCCACCCTCCGGCAGGGGGGTTGGCGGTAAGGAGGTGGGACACTCCTGTCCCGCGGCGTCAGAGTGGAGTCGGAGTGGGTTCGTGGTGGACAGGAGTGTCCACCCTCCGGCAGGGGGGGCGGTAAGGAGGTGGGACACTCCTGTCCCGCGGCGTCAGAGTGGAGTAGGAGCGGGTTCGTGGTGGACAGGAGCGTCCACCTTCCGGCAGGGGGCTTGGCGGTAAGGGAGTGGGACACTCCTGTCCCGCAGCGTCAGAGTCGAATCAAACTTCTCCTTGAAGTATTCCAATATTTATCATATTTATGTTCCATGAAAACAACATTAAATATTCCGGATGATCGGATGGATGCCCTCTTGAAGGTTTCCGAAGCGAAAACCCGCACCGAGGCGGTCAACCGGGCGATCGAGGATTTCATTCGTCGCGAAAACACAAGGAAGATCGCGGCGTTGGCGGGTTCCGTCGATGACTTCATGACGCAGGAAGACCTCATGCAGGTGAGGGAATCCGACTGATGCACTTGGTCGACACTTCCGCCTGGATTGATTACTTCAAACCAAAGGGCGATCCGAAGATTCGAAACCGGGTCGGCAGCCTGCTGCAATCGAGTCAGGCCGCGTGGTGTGAAATGGTTTTTCTGGAACTACAAGGTTCCCCCCATTCGAAACAGAGCAAAGCGATATCCCTGCTCGAAACGGTTTTGCCGTTGATTTCCATCAGCCCGGCTTGCTGGAAATACGCTTGTGAACTGGCTCGTGTTTCCAAAAAGCAGGGCAGGCCCGTTCCCAATACAGACGCCCTCATTTACGCCACGGCGATCATTCACAAAGTTCGTTTGGCCCACAACGACAAGCATTTCGACTGGCTGGACGAGATCACTGGACAGAGCATCGCCTGCTGGACGGGACTCCAAGAGGGTATTTAGAGGGGGCGGCCCACTTGTCGGGTTGGAGTCGAAGTCGGAGTGGGTTCGCGGGTGGACAGGAGTGTCCACCCTCCGGCAGTGGGCTTGCCTGTAAGGAAGTGGGACACTCTTGTCCCTCGGCGTCAATTTGGAGTAGGAGCGGGTTCGTGGTGGACAGGAGCAACAAGTGTCCACCCTCCGGCACAGTTCTGACAACTGAAAAACGGAATTATCGGAAAAATGCTCCCCCCTATCCGTTCAATGCGGCGTTTAGTGCCTCGCAGACGCCGTCGCCGGGATTCTCTTCCGGATCGAAGGGGATCTCGCGTCCGCCGGTCAGGGCCGAATAGATGGCGAAATACCGGCGGGTCAGCTCGATGCGGAGGTCGTCGGGCGCTTCGGGAAGAGTTTCGTCGTGGTAGGGGTCGCAGCGATCGGCGTACCAGAGGCGGAGGAATTCCTTGTCCGCGCTCTCCGGCTCCTCGCCCCGCGAGAGTCGGCCCGGCAGCGATTCCGCCTTCCAGAAGCGGCTGGAGTCGGGGGTGTGGATTTCGTCGATGAGGATCAGATCTCCCTCCGCGTCCAGGCCCATCTCGTACTTGGTGTCGGCGAGAATGTAGCCGGCCTTTTCGGCGGTCCTCGACCCGAATGCGAACAGGGCGAGGGCGGCCGCCGAGGCCCGTTCCCAGG
Organism: uncultured Puniceicoccaceae bacterium; assembly: GCA_964507815.1. Lineage (GTDB taxonomy): Bacteria > Verrucomicrobiota > Verrucomicrobiia > Opitutales > Puniceicoccaceae > Puniceicoccus. Next base: position 5,589 of record CAZDRT010000067.1, on the reverse strand, counting down.
TCCGCCGGTCAATCAGGCCGCGGCGGATGGCCTCTTCGCCGGAGATCGGCTCGTCGTGGACGGCGTCCTTGGTCGTCGGGGTGAGAATGGGGTGGGGGAGCCGGTCGTTCTTGCGGAGTCCGTCCGGAATGGGGTTGCCGCAGTATTCCCGCACCCCGTTTTTGTAGTGGGTCCACAAGGACGTCGATGTGGAGCCGGTCATGTGCCCGCGGACGACGAACTCGACCGGTATCGGGCGGCAGGCCCGCGCGATCAGAACGTTCGGGTGGGGGATATCGATCAGATGGTTGGGGAGAATGGACGCGGTTTCGGCGAACCACCAGGCACTCAAGAGATTGAGGATCCGCCCCTTGAGGGGGATGGTCGTGATCGATCGGTCAAAGGCGCTGAGCCGGTCGGTCCCGACAAGGGCGATCCGGTCGCCCCGCCGGTAGATGTCCCGCACCTTTCCTCTCGCCCGCTGAAAGGAGTCGCCCCCCCCTGTAGCCGGTCTCGCCGAGGCCGGACCTGTAGCCGGCCTCGCTGAGGCCGGTCCTGTAGCCGGCCTCGCTGAGGCCGGTCCTGTAGCTGGCCTCGCCGAGGCCGGTCCTGAACCTGAGACCTGACCCGAGGCCGAACCGCTCCCGAGACTCCCGGATCCGCCCTGGCATCTCGTCTCCCGGATCACCTTTTCGAGAAGGACCCGTTCGTAGCGGTCGATTTCGGATTCTCTCATGGCTGAATTCAGGAGGGCAGCTCGGAACGCTCGCAGACGAGGTCGGCCACCGGGTTGTGGAGGATGTGGGTGGCGAGAATCCGGGGGAGGAGGGTCTGCCGGGCCTCGGTGGAGACGAAGCGGAGAATCCAGAGGACGGAGAACCCGAGGGATTCGGGGTAGGGCAGGTGGAATCGGTGCCGCAGGGTCTCGAGAACCCGCCGCCCGCGCAGGTCGTCGCGCGGAGTAATCCGGAGAACGGCGGTAACCGGAGGATCCCCCGCCGGACTCCGGTCCACGAATTCCTTGTTGCCGTTGAAGAGTTCGCCCGTGCGGGCGAGAACCTCCTGCCAGTCCTCCGGGAATCCGGGGCCCTCCAATTGCCAGAGAACGCGCCGCTCGACGCCCACGGCGAAGCCCATCCGCCGCAGGCACTGCTCGACGGAGCGCGCGGTCGTGTCGGTGATGATCGGCGAAACAGGCAGGAGGCGGGCGCCGCCGACATGGGCGCAGTCCTGGATTTCCTCCGGCGGGCATTTGTAGGAGAGCGGGGCCGGGGGATTTGCCGGGGCCGGCTTCTCCATGGCCTCCCGCATGGAGGCGAAGATGGCGTCGCCCCCCGGAGTCCGCTCCGGGTGGGGCATCATGGCCATGACGTTGCCCGCGGGGTTGCAGACTGCGGCCAGGTTGGCGGCTGAGCCGTTCGGGTTGACCGGAAAGTGCGGATCGACGACGCCCTCGGAATCGCAATACCGGAAGACGGCCTGGCCGGATTCCTCCAACTCCGCGAGAAGCTCAGGCGGAGCGAGAAAACGGCCCTCGGCGTGGGCGAAGGGCACGCGGATCCGGTCGCCGCGCGCGAGGGTGCGGGTGAAGGCGGTTCGCCCGGGGTCGCCCTCGCTGCGCAGGTGGCACCAGTCGTTGTAGAAACCGGAGCCGAGGAGGTGGTCCCCGACCTGGCGGCGGTTCGGCGCGAGGGCCATGCTGGTCCGCCGCCCGGCGACGCCGGGAACCAGGCCGCTTTCGACGAGAATCTGCGCGCCGTTGCAGATGCCGAGGACCGGCTTGCCGCGGTCCGCCTCGGCGGCGACGGATTCGAGAACCGGGTCGAGCGAGGCGAGGACTCCGGCCCGGGACCGGTCTTCGTAGGAAAAGCCGCCGACGAGGAAATAGCCGTCGAACGAGCCGAGTTCCGAGGGGTCGCGGTTCCAGAGGAATTCCTCGGCCTCCATTCCGTTGCGCCGGACGGCCGCCGCCGACTCGGCCTCGCAGTTGCTGCCGGGGAACTGGACGATGGCGACGCGTTTGAGAGGGGAACTCATTGAAAGGTGACCTCCCGGTTTCCGGCGACGACCTCGCCGACCAAGTAGGCATTTTCACCGGTGGTCCGGATCGCCTGCAACGCCGCCTTCGCCTGATCGGACGGCACGACTGCGATCAGACCCAATCCCATGTTGAAGGTGCGGAACATTTCCCTCTCCTCGACGCCACCGAGATCGGCGATCACCGCGAAGACCGGCAGGGAGGGCCAGGCCCCTCTCTTGATTCGGACCGCCGCACCCTCCGGGAGAATGCGGGGGATGTTCTCGAGAAATCCGCCCCCGGTGATATGGGCCAGCCCTTTCAATTCGATGCCGGCCGCCCCCCACGCGTCGATGGGGCGGCGGTAGTTCAGGTGCGGGCGGAGCAACGCGTCTCCGACCGACTCGCCGAGGTCTTCGACATAGTCTTCGGTCGTCATCTTCGCGATCTCGAAGAAGACCTTCCGCGCGAGGGAAAACCCGTTGGTGTGCAGGCCGGCGGAGGGCAGCCCGATCACCGCGTCGCCGGGGGTGATGGAGGCTCCGTTGATGATCCGGTCCTTTTCGACGAGGCCGGTCACGCAACCGACGACATCGTGCTCGCCGGGCAGGTAGGTGGAGGGCATCTCGGCGGTCTCCCCGCCGACGAGCGGGATCCCGTTGGTCCGGCAGTTCTCGACCATGCCGGCGACAATCTCCTCGACGATCCCGGGATCCAGTTTCTCGTTGGCGATGTAGTCGAGAAAACTGATCGGCCGCGCGCCGTGGACGAGAATGTCGTTCGTCGTCGCGCTGACCACGTCGATCCCGAGATTGAAGTACTTGCCGGCCCGGCGGGCGACGGAGACCTTGGTGCCGACCCCGTCGATGCTCTGGATCAGGACCGGGTGTCGGTAGTCCTTCAAGGCGGGGCCGAGATCGACCATCGAGCCGAAGGAACCCAAGCCAGTGAGCACCTCCGGTCCGAAAGTGGTTTTGACCAGGGGGCCGATCCGGTTGACGGCTTCGTTGCCGGCGTCGATGTCAACGCCGGAGGATTTGTAGTCGGTTTTGGACATGGTTACGTATCAGGAATCGAGTTCGTCGCGGAGTCCGTTCTCCCACGCATCCGCGAGACGGGAGAGTTCCAGGTCGATGGTCCGGCCGAGGCGGAAGCGGGGTTTGCCGGTTGTGTGGCCGAGGAGGTGAAAGGGGACGGCATGTTTGCCGCAGAGCGCCTCGAAATCCGCTTTCCGCGCGGGGGCGACCTCCGCCACGAATCCGCCGAATTCGCCGAAGAGGGCGGCGGCTTGGCGTTCGGCGGGGATCGGCGCTTCCGCCGCATCGAGGCCTTTGTTCCCGTCGATGGCGGCTTCGGCGAGGGCGACCGCCAATCCGCCGTCGGAGATGTCGTGACAGGCGAGGACGGCTCCGGCTTCAATGGCCTCGATCACCGTCAGGCAGATCGCTTCGGCGGCCGGGAAATCGGGCGCGGGGATGCCGCCGGAGGGGAGCCCTTTCCACTCCAGGAACAGTGATCCGGCCAGGGTGTCGGGAAATTCGCCGACCAGATAGACCGGCGAGCCTTCGCCGCGGAACCCGAATCCGACCGCGCGGGAGGCGTCCGGCATGGACCCGATGCAGGCCATCATCGGGCTCGGGGGGATGGCCCGGCCCTGGGATTCGTTGTAGAGCGAAACGTTTCCCGCAATGATCGGCACGGGAGAACCCGGATGGTCGGGGAGGTGGAGGGAACGGGCGGCCGCCGCCACCCCGTCCACCCCGGCGACGAATTCGCCCATTTGACGCGGCTTCTCGGGATTTCCGTAGCAGAGGCAGTCGGTGAAAGCCACCGGCCGTCCCCCGACGGCACAGACGTTGCGATAGGCCTCGACGACGGCCCAGGCCGCGCCTCTCTCCGGGTCGATCCGGTTGTGGCGGGGATTCTGGTCGAGGCTGACGACCGCCCCGGTGCCACGGATCTCCTCCGGCCAGACCGGGTCCTCGAACGGGCGGAAGACTCCCGCGTCGCCGCGTCCGGCCTCCAGTTGGGTCGCCCCCTGCACCTGCTTGTCGTAGGACTCGAAGATCGGTTTGCGGGAGGCGATATTGGGGTGGGCGAGGAGTGCCGTGAGCGCCTCCCCGGCATCGTCCGCCCCGGCGGAATCGGTTTCCGCCCCGGTCGGGGCCGGGCGCTCCGGCAAATCGAACGGACGGTCATAGACGATTCCCTTTGTAACCTCGCCCGCCGGCGCTTCGACGAGAACTTCCCCGTTCCAGGTGACCCGGTAGAGGCCGTCGTCCCGGATGCGGCCGACAACCGCCGCGCGGGCGCCGCCGGAGACCTCCGGCAGGGCGAAGGTCTCGTTGTAGTGGTTGAGAATGAGCGGGACGAGATCGTCGGGTGCGACCCACATGAAGCGTTCCTGGGTCTCCGAGCAAAGGATGACGTGTGGCGGAAGCCCCTCCATGCCGACCGGTACGCGCTCGACCTCGACCTCCGCGCCATAGCCGGCGGAATCGGCCAACTCGACACTCGCGCAGGCGATCCCCCCGGCTCCGAGATCCTTGAAACCGACCCGGTCGATATCCCCGTTTTCGAAGAGAATCCTGTGGAGGGCATAGGTGGCCTTGAGAAGATGGCGTTCGAGAAAGGCGTTGGGCTCCTGGACGGCACCCTTGTTTTTCTCCTTTTCGTCCTCGTCCAGCTCGCCGGAGGCGAAGCTGGCACCGCCGAATCCGCTGTTGTCGGTCGGCTTGCCGACGAGGATGAGGGAATGCCCGGCGGCGTCGGCCGGAGCGTGGGAGTGGAGGACGGCGTTCTCGGCGATCGCCCCGAGGGTGAGGACGGTGACGAGGCAGTTGTCGTTGTAGCCCGGGTCGAAATAGAGGTCGCCGCAGACGTTGGGAATTCCGAGGGGGTTGCCGTATCCGGCGATCCCGGCGACCACCCCTTCGCCGATCCATTGGGTCTTCGGTAGTTTCGAATCTCCGAAACGAAGCGCGTCGCCGACCGCGACCACCTTGGCCCCCATGCAGCAGACATCGCGGACGTTGCCGCCCACCCCCGTGGCCGCGCCTTCGTAGGGGACCACCTGCGACGGGTGGTTGTGCGACTCGTGGCTGACCGCGAGCCCGTGGCGCAGCCCGTTGCGGTCGCGGGCGATCTCGACGATCCCGGCGTCCTCGGAGGGGCCGAGGATCACGTTCGGACCATCCGTGAGAAACTTTTTGAGGTGATTGCGGCTGCTCTTGTAGGAGCAGTGCTCGGAGCCCTGGATGGACCACAGGACGCACTCCGAAAGGGTGGGCGGTCTCCCGAGGATACGGTCCTGGATCTGGCGGGCCTCGTCCGGAGTCAGCGACAGGTGGTGCTCGCGGAGGAGGGCGCGAATCTCCCCGTCTCCGAGGTTGGAAAAATCAAGGGTGGTTGGCGTGCGGGGGACCCGGCTCATTCCGCTGAGATGATCCGCCTCCGGGTGCCGGAGTCAATTCCCCAGTGCGGTTGAGGGAGGGCGGCGGGTGTAACCACAAGTGCGTGGAGGGAATATCAAAATTGATTCGATAATCGTGCGTGCGCCGCCGAACTACGGCGGGAGGGCGGCTGTCCTCAGC
>CAZDRT010000066.1:0-16686 GCA_964507815.1 uncultured Puniceicoccaceae bacterium | reverse complement strand
ATCGAGAAAGTGGGGGCCAATGTGCTCGGTCTGCGAGAGGGACAGACGGTCACCTGCCGCTATGTCTGGGGTGCCTTTGCCGAAACCATCGTCTGCACGCCTTTCAACGTCAAAGTCCTGCCCGAAGGCTTTCCGCTGGCCCACACCAGCCTGATCGAGGTGCTGCCGGGCGTGATCCATGCGGCTGAACTGTCCGAAATCCAACCCAATTCGACCGTGCTGATCACCGGTCAGGGCGTCAGCGGGCTGGTGCTGACCCAGGTCGTCAGCCGCTACTCGCCGAAGGCTCTGGTGGTGACCGATCTGCACCAACGCAATCTCGAGATGGCCCGCCGCTACGGCGCCACCCACACCTATCAGGCTCCCGCCGAGGACTGCCGCACGATGGATCTCGTCGGCGCGGATTTTCCCGACGGATTCGACATCGTCATCCCCTGCCTGCTGGAGGGCGATGGCATGGTGGACGCCCTCGAAGCGGTCGCATTCTCAGGGAAAATTGTCATGTATGGCTGCATCGGCGTGTGCCACAAGCCCTTCGACTTTTTCAAAATGCACCGCAAGCGGGTGAACATCTACTCGACCGAGCCCCGTAGCGACATCGAGATGCGCCGTTTCTTTCAGGAGAGCGTGCAGCTCGTGATGGACGGCCTCGTCAACACCCACGAAATGGTCACCCACACCTTCCCGCTCGAGCGCATCCAGGAGGCCTTTGACCTGCGCACGGACAAAGGGGCCGACGCCATCCATGTGATGATCGACTGCGAGCCGTCCGCCACACACTAAAAGATTATGTCAAACGCCACCCATCAAAATACTCCCCCATTCGGCACCAAGGCCGATACCACCGCCGAAAACCACGGGAAGAACCATCGCATCGATCTGAATCGGGCATCCGCGACGCAGCGACTTTTGGCTCCACGGGAGGTCGATGCACTGCGTGACCGAAAACTCGAGCGGCATCGTTTTTCCGCCGACCGATACCTGCCGGATCGAATCGGCTACTTGTTGGGAAATTCTGAAACCGGGGGGCCTGCACGACCCGACGGGCTCGGGTTTGATGAATTGTTCGTGGCGAGTTTATGGGAGAGTCCCGTCGTGCGCGGCAGTCTTCCCGCGTTCCGGCTGATCCCGCAGGCAGCGCCCGATCTTCCCGAATCCGAGGCCGCCGGGCACTACCGTCAGACACTTGATCTGAAACGGGGTCTGCTGGAGACAACTGTGAGCCGCCCTGATGGCACAGCTTATCGCAGCGAATGGTTCGCCTCACACGCGGACAGTAATCTGCTATGCGCACGATTGCAGAATACCGGTGAGCAGGCCGCATCGTGGACCCTGCAGCTTCCTGTTCCCGCCAAGGCGCGGACCCGGACGATTCAGGAATCGCTGGTGTATGCGGCTGGCATGGAAGATTCCTTTACCCAATGGGCATGGGCCTGCCAGTGCGACCATCCACTCCAGCCGCAGGATGATCGCGGGCGTTGGCAGTTCTCACTGCAAGCCGGAGAATCGATGGAAATCAAGCTCGCTGTCAGAACCCATTGGCAGGGCGGCGATTTCGCCGATCAGGTCCATACGTCGGTCTCGTCGGGTGATTCGTTCACGGAATTGCTGGCCCGGCAGACAAGTGCTTTTGCGAAAAGCTGGAGGCAAACCCCGGTCATCGATCTCCCGGACGAACGGGTGGAACAGCTTTTTTATCGAAGTGTTTACTGGCTCCTGTCGGCATCTGGAAGTGCATGGGCATTGCCGCAGGAAACACCTCTGGCCTCGGTGAAAGCGTGGAGTGGCGTTCCCTTTACCTATGGTTACGGTTGGGGCATTTATGCCTTCACTCTCCTCGGCCTCGAAGGACGGGCGCGCCGCATGACGACTCTCGCCTGGAAACCGGCGGGGCATCGGCGCAACGCACGCGTTTACCTCGATCGACTGAAGGCGCGGGACACCGAATTCTTCATGAAGCCGTCCGGCAGCCCTAAATTGGATGAAGGCGCTCCCGAACGCGGGGTGAACGATTACCTTGCCGGGAATATCGAAATCACCGACAGCGGGACAAGTGCCCTCTCGTTTCCCCACCAAGGCAGCATCTACGGCGATGGCCGAATGCGACGCTGTAACCAACGGCACATCGATGGTTTTGCCGCCGGGTTCTACCATTTATTGCAGCGCTACCATCCCGATGCCGCTTTCGAAAGATCGCTCGTCTATCCGGCTTTGCGCGGCACGGCGGAATTCTGGCGGCACTTGTTGGAGTGGAATGAGGAGGCGGGCGGGTTCGTTACGCCGCCGCTTCATTCCGTGGCGGAGAACCTCACGGAGATTTCCGTCCTCGATGCCGTCCTTGCCGCACTCTGGAATCTGCGCACGGCAGCCGCCACTGCGAAGCACCTCGACCTCGATTCCGATTTGCGGGTGCAATGGATGCAGGCCGCCGATCAGTTGATCCTCCCGCAGAATGAGACGATTTACACGGAGTTTCTCGGAGAGGACCGCATGCGGGAGGGGGGCGGCTATTTCGGGATGCGGGCGCCGATGTATCTGGGCTTCCCTCTCTTCGAACTGACGGAGGTGCTCGACTCAAAGAAAGCCATTGCCACCTTGCAAGCGGCGTGCCGTCAAAATGAGCGGGAGGGACGTTTGCAGGGAATGATCAGTTTTGTCGCCTCAGGATACGCCGCCAGCGCGGCCGTTTACGGGCAGGGCGACCTCTGGCTCAAATTTCTGGCGCGTAATTTCGAAACAGTCGATCCGGAGAGTGGCGCATTGCGGGAGACGGACAGCGTGCATCCCTATTTCCATACCAGCTATGGTGCCTACATTTGCGCCGTCCTTTCCGCGCTCCAGCATTCGTCCGAGGGCTCGGCCACTTTGTTTCCCTCGCTTCCGAAGGAGTGGGAGCGGGCAGCGTATTACCATCTGCCCGCCGAGAATGGGAAACGCATCTCCGCGCGAATCGCGGACGGGCGAATCGAGTGCTCCATTAATCCTGACCTCACCCCTGACCATGACTAACACCATGAAGAAAATGATTTCCCTAAGCTGCGCTTCCGGGACCCGCCCCCTCCCCCACTTCTGGGCGGGCACCGGCATGACCCTGCCCCACCGCGATCCGCGCAACCTGCTGCTCATCGCCAGCATCCCCCACGAGCAAACCCGCATCCGCCTGCACAACACCGAGAAGCTGATCACGGTGGAGAATTTTTGGAGCGACACCCCCGTCTATGACTGGACACGTTTCGACGAGTGGTTCGACCTGGTGGTCGATTTTTGCGAGCTGCCCGTCGTTTACGAATTCATGGGCTCGCCCACCCGCCCGGACGGCGCCGCGTGGTTTGACGCCGAGAAACTGGAGGGCTGGAAAACCTTTTGGCGGGAATTGCCCGCCGCCAAGCTGCAAGCCTACCGCCGTCACGTCGCCCGGGTCACCACCCACCTCGCCGAACGCTACGGCAGGGAAAGGGCCTCCACCTGGTATTGGCAGGATCAGAACGAAGCCTTCTTCCCCGAGCAGGCCGCCGCCGTCGCCGCCGGGGTCAAAGACGCCGCACCGGATTTCCGGGTCGGGGTGGACATCGACCCCCGCTGGGCGATCACCCCGCGCCAGGTGTCCGACTTCGCAAAACACGGTGCCAACCCGGTCACCGGCACGGAGGGAATGCCAATGGATTTCCTGGGCTATCACATTAAAGGCAAGCCGCGCGAGGTGGTGGACCAGTTCATCGACCTCGTTCTCGCTGACATCGAGGCGCACCCGGAATGCGCGGAACTCATCTTCGAGAATTTCGAATGCGACCGCGAATGGATCTGGAACCATGAACACGAGCATCGGGCCACCCCCTACTACTCCGCCTGGAAGGCCCGGGTGCTCAACGAATACCTGCACCGCTTCGTCCTCGGGCAGGATCGGCGCAACACCCGCCCCCGCCGCTTCGAGCTGCATTTCGACGACGCCTTCCTCAGCGGAAACTGGCATCAGCGCTGCCAGTTCACGGTCGTCGAAGATCAACTCGTCAAACGCCCCATCCACAACGCCCAGGTGCTCTTCTCCCTGCTCGGAGACGAACTGTTATCAGCGGAAGGTCTCGATCCCGAAAGCCCGGTCGGCATTTTGCCAAGTCGGAGCGGTTCGACCCTCGCCCTGCTTCTCCACCACTACGACGCCGACACCCATGTCTATGGCGACGCCCCCGAAAACGTCGAACTGAGCGTCCGCGACCTGCCCTTCGCACAGGGCGTGGCCGCGCACTTCTGCATCGACGCCGAACACGGCGATCCCCACGCGCTCGCCCGCAGCGGTGCCTCCGCCGAAACCCTCCTGGCCGCCCACGAGGTCGCCCCGGTCGAGATCACCGAGTTCGCTGGAGACCGCTTTCACTGGCGCGGTGACATGAGTCGGCAATCCCTCCGCCTGATCGTCCTGGCCGAAGACCCCGGCCAGGCACCGCCGCCGGTGGAAGGACTGCGCGCGAAACGCTACGCAGCCGCCCCGCAGGATGTTTACCTGCTGTGGAGACCCGCCGGCCGAACGATCAAGACCTACGAAATCGAGACCGCCCCGCCCGAGCGCGAAGACTGGCGGCGCATCAACCCCGACCAGATCGCCACCAGCCGCGTCCACCACGCCGCCCCGGACGGGGCGCGCTACCGACTGCGCGCCGTCGATTTCTGGAATCGCCCCGGCCCCTGGAGTGCCCCCATCGCCGCCCCCGCTCCCGAAGAGACGTCCATGCCCTTCGGCGGCAGCGACCGCCGCCTCGGCAAAGAGGATTGAATGCACGCCAACCGAGCTGCCGGATTGCCTCGTCGGTCAAGGCATCGACCCGGTAGCCGGGCAGGTGCAATCAATTTCACAGCCTCCGCGGGATCGAACCGTTGACACTTTTATATTGTCAAATCATTGATCAGCTTATGCCCGTATCCATTCCTTCCTCTTCTGCTACTGAGACTGCATTCCCGGACCTACCAGCAGGGTTTTATGCTGCTCCGGAGTTTCTCGGCTGGAAACGTTTGCCAGGCAGTGGAATACGCTACCGTTATGGAGCGCAGGACGACCTCGGTATCCCGGAAAATCAGACTCGCGCTCCAGCCGGGTTCTTTTCCCTCGATGGGGAGTGGCAATTCCTCCTGCAGGAAAACCCGGAAACTGTCTCCCCCTCCGTCTTTGCTGAAAACTTCGCGCCCGGGCAAGAGTGGCAGCCAATCCAGACTCCTTCCAACTGGACAATGCTCGGTTTCGATAATCCCCATTACACCAACTGGAAAATGCCTTTTGAAGGGGAGCCGCCGAATCCCCCCGCTGACAATCCCACCGGCCTGTATTGGAAAACCATCGATGCGCCGGAAAGTTGGAGCGGCCAACGCTGTGTTTTACGGTTTGAGGGAGTTGAAAGCTGTTTCGCGGCATACCTCAACGGCCAGCCAGTCGGCGTGGGCAAGGACAGTCGCGTCGAGAGCGAGTTCGACATAACGGATGCCTTGCTGCCGGGCCAGCAGAACCGTTTGCTGGTCATCGTCCTGCGCTACTGCGATGGCTCCTTTATCGAGGATCAGGATCATTGGCGCATGGCGGGTATCTTCCGTAAAGCTTGGATCTACACAACGCCCAAGACGTACCTGCGCGACCTTCGGATCGAAGCCCTGCCCTCCGACGACCTCAGCCGCGGCGAATTCACTGCGCACGTGGAAGTCGGCTTTCGGGAACAAACGGAAGCGGGCTGGTCGGTCGCAGCCAAGCTGTATTCGAATGATGGATACGAAGTATTCCCTCAACCGCTCACCGGGGAAATTGACGTTTCCAACGGCTACAATACCTGGCCGCGCATGGAGCGTGCCCTTTACGGCGAGTTCGCAGACGTCCAACTCTGGTCCGCCGAAAAGCCAACGCTCTACACCGCTGTCTTCCAGTTGATTTCGCCGGCGGGAGAAGTAGTTGAACAGACCCGGGCGCGCGTAGGTTATCGTAAAATTGACATCGCGGACAAAGAGCTACACATCAACGGGAAACCTGTGCTCATCAAAGGCGTCAATCGGCATGAGCACGACGATACGCGGGGCAAAGCACTTACTCGCGAGAGCATGATTCGCGACATCAAGCTGATGAAGCAGTTCAATTTCAACGCCGTTCGCAATGCGCATTACCCCAACGATCTCGATTGGTATGAACTGTGCGACGAGTACGGTCTTTACGTCCTGGACGAGGCCAACGTCGAAAGCCACGGCTTCATGCAGCATGTCAGCAAGTTGCCAAGCTATGCGGGGGCAATCCTGGATCGCTGCATGCGAATGCTGCAGCGGGCCCGCAACCACCCGTGTGTCATCGGCTGGTCACTGGGGAACGAAAGCGGCTACGGTCCCGGCCATGACGCGGCAGCCGCCTGGATTCGCCACGAGGACAAAACCCGCTTTGTTCACTACGCCGGTGGTCAGCACGCCCTGAACCGCTACGCCGGGAAGGGCCAGTATGAACGGTGTAACCCGTGGCATGAGGGCCACACCTCGTCGGATCTCGTCTGCCCGATGTATCCGTCCCTCGACAGTTTGCGCCAATTTTTCGTAGAGCAAGACGACCCCCGTCCCTTCATTTTAAGTGAATACTCCCACGCGATGGGCAACAGCAACGGAGGGCTGAAAGAATACTTCGACCTTTTCCGATCCCAGCATGGACTCCAGGGCGGTTTCATCTGGGAATGGTGCGACCATGGCATCAAACAGATCACCGCCGAAGGCAAAACCTACTGGGCATACGGCGGTGATTTCGGGGATAGCCCCAACGACCTGAACTTCTGCTGCGACGGCCTTGTCGGCCCCGACCGCACCCCCCACCCCGCCTGCTGGGAGCACCACAAACTTGCGCAGCCCATTCGCACGGAACTGAGCGACCCGAAAACCGGTGCGCTCGTCATGCATAACGAGCAGGACTTCATCGATACCCAGTGGCTGCAAGGTGAATGGCAACTGCAAGCGGAAGGCAAGACCATTGCCACGGGCAAGTTATCCGCCCTGGACTGCGCCCCGGGAAGCAGCCAGTCCTTCACCCTTGAAAACGAGATGCCCGAACCCCTTCCCGCCAAGGGCGAAATCCACCTGCTCGTTCGCTATGTTGCCAAGGATGCTCAGCCGTGGTGCGAAGCACAGCACTGCGTGGCCTGGGAGCAATTCTGTCTCCGTGGATTCAAGCCGCAAGCACTCCAATCCATCAACAGCGATACCCCGACAATAACCGAGTCAACGGAAGCAATCCGGGTGGCCGGAGACGGATTTGTGTGCGAATTCTCCCGCAGCACGGGCGACCTTTCCCTTTTCGATTCCAGCAATCCAAAATGCGTGCTTCGGGGAACAAAGCTCAATCTCTGGCGTGCGGCCACCGATAACGACGGCATCAAAGGCTGGACGGGCCAGAACGAGAAACCGCTGGGCCGCTGGCTTGTCGCCGGGCTTGATGAAACGCAGGACGAACTGGTTTCGCTCGTCGCCAAAACAAGGGGCAGTTCAGTCGAGGTAATCGCCGAGCATCACATCACCACCGCCCGGATCGCCACTCCCATCCGTCACTGCGCCGTTTACACGATAAACGGAGACGGCATGGTGCGCGTGGATAATGATGTCAACGTGCCCGCCTGTTACCCTGAATTACCGCGCCTCGGCGCGATCCTAAAACTTCCCCATGAGTATGAGCAACTTGCGTGGTTTGGCCGGGGTCAGCAGGAAAACCACTGGGACCGCAAAGCAGGCTATCCCGTAGCGCGGTATGAAAGCACCGTCAGCGCGCAATACGTGCCCTACGTTCTCCCCCAGGAACATGGCAACAAGACAGACGTCCGTTGGCTCGCGCTCTCCAGTGATACCCGAACCCTCCTCATTCAGGCTACTGATGAGCTCCTCGAAATGAACGCCACCCGCTATCCAGCATCAGACCTCTTCGCCGCCTTTCATACCTGCGAGTTATCCCCGCGCGATTTCGTTACCCTAACCATCGACTGGCACCAGCGCGGCCTCGGAACGGCATCGTGCGGGCCCGACACGCTTCCGGAATACACCCTTCCCGCTGGGCAGACCTACCGCCTCGCCTACGCGCTGCAACTGGCGGATGCGGGGTTCGTAGCGTAGCAAAGCGGCTCTGGCGGGCATTTCAATGTCAAGTAACCGTTCACGGGGGAAACTGGAAAGGCACTTCGCTGATTTGAGTGGGTGAGTTGGGAGGTTATTATTTGGAGAGAGCGGCCCTTTGGGGCCGGTCATGTTGGAGCAAGGGGCTCATTGCCGCCCCTTGCAAATCCCCGCTAGGGGGAACAGCCTTGTCCTGGAATGAACACGAACGAACTTTTCGGGATGGCGCTCGGCCTGACGGGCGGGTGGAAGGTGGTTGCCAGCGATTTCGCCAAGGACGGCGGGCTCTGCCTGGAGTTGGATTTCGAGCGGGGGACGCGCTTCGCCTGTCCGCAGTGCGGCGCCTCGTGCCCCGTGCACGACACGGCGCAACGGGAGTGGAGGCACCTGGACTTCTGGCAGCACCGTACGGTTCTCAAGGCCCGGGTGCCCCGGGTGGAGTGTCCGCAGCACGGGGTGCGGCAGGCGGAGGCTCCGTGGGCGGGCGCAGGCAGTGGTTTCACGCTGATGATGGAGGCCTTCATCATGCTGCTCTGCCAGAGGATGCCGGTGGCGGAGGCCGCCGAAGTGCTCGGAGAGCACGACACGCGCCTGTGGCGCGTCGTCTGCCGCCATGTCGAGGCGGCGCAGGCAGGGCGCGACTGGAGCGGCGTCACTCGCCTGCTGGTCGACGAGACGAGCGCGAAGAAGGGCCACCGGTATGTGACCAACTTCGTGGACGCCGACACCGGCGAGCTTCTCTTCATGACGCAGGGCAAAGGGGCGGAGACATTTCCGGAGTTCGAGGCGCAGATGGCCTCCCATGGAGCGAAGGCCTCGCAGATCGCGCTCGTCTGCATGGACATGTCCAAGGCCTTCCGCAAGGGGGCAAATGCCGTCTTCCCCGCGGCCCGCGTCGTCTTCGACCGGTTCCACGTCATGCAGATGGCAGGACGCGCCCTCGACCTGGTGCGCAAGCTCCTGCAGCGCGAAGGTGCCGACCTCAAGGGATCCCTGTGGTCCATCCGGGGCAACCCGTGCACTCGCAGCGAAGAGCAGTTGGCGACCCGCCGCAAGCTGCTGGCCGCATACCCGAAACTGGCCCGCGCCATGGCCCTGCGAGACACCTTGCAGGACTTCCTGCAAAGCGAGGACACCTCGCTGCTGCGCTGGTGGTGCTCGTGGGCGCAGAGAAGCAGGCTGCTGCCTTTCGTCATCCTGGCCCGCTCGGTGCGCAACCACTGGGACGGCATCACCGCATTCATGGAAACCCGCGTGACCAACGGACGCATGGAGGCTATCAACGGCCTCATACAGCTCGCCAAACGCCTCGCCAGGGGGTTCCGCAACTTCGCGAACTTCCGCGCCATGGCGTACCTCAAGGCAGGCAAAATCTCCCTCAACCTCCCGTCACTGAAAACCCACACGTTTTAGCGAAGAACCTGATTTGTGGAGGGAAAGTATCCCGGGCTAGCGCAGGGACATGTATGCCCGCAGTTGACTGAGCGCGAAAACTTCTTTATACGCTTACCGTTAATAGACTTATGGCTAAATCACCCAATATTTTGCTAATCCTCACCGACCAGCAGTCGGCCTCGGCCCTGAGCTGCGCGGGCAACCCGTGGCTGGAGACGCCGAATCTCGACCGCCTGGCCGGGAGGGGCGTCCGCTTCGAGAGTGCTTATTCGACCTGCCCGGTCTGTGTGCCGGCGCGAACGAGCTTATTCTATGGAGCTTTCCCCCACGAGGTGATGCTGCCCGGGACGGAGACGGATATGGGTGCGCGCTTGGAGGACCCGAAACGGGGAGTGAGGCCGGAGGCGTCCGGGCGCTTGCTGTTTCCGCAACTGGCGGAGGCGGGGTATCACTGCGCCTACGCGGGCAAATGGCATGTCGGCCAGTGGGGGCCCACGGAGTCGCTGCCCGAGGATGCCCGGGAGCGCTTCGGCGTGGAAAAACTCTGCGACATTCACGACGCCCGGACCGTGCGGGCCGCCGCCGGTTTTTTATCCCGAACGCACGAGGCCCCTTTCCTCCTGGTCGCTTCCTTCGACAATCCCCACAACATCCATGAGTGGGCGGTGGAGGGTGCTTTGCCCGAGGGCGATTTGCCGGAGCCGCCCGCTCCGCCGCACCTGCCTCCACTGCCCCCGAATTTCCGGCCTTCCCCGTCGGAGCCGTCTGTGCTGGAGGGCATCCGGCAGTTCCTGCAAAAGGGGGTACGGCGTGGGCCGGAGGATTGGCAGCGCTACCGCTGGGCCTACAACCGGCTGGTGGAAAAGGTCGATGCGCAGATCGGCGAGGTGCTCGATTCACTGGAGGCGAACGGGCTGACCGACGACACGCTGGTCATTTTTTCCAGCGATCACGGGGACGGTCAGGGCGCCCACGAGCTGCCTTTCAAAAGCACTTTCTACGACGAGTCCTGCCGTGTTCCGCTGATTCTGGCCGGCCCTGGCACAGGTCGCCCGGGTTCGGTCCGCTCCCGCCCGTCGGCTGCGTGCATCAATATTTACGCGACCATTCTCGCGGCGGCTGGCGTTCCAGCGGAGGCTCCCGGAATCGCCCGCGGTCACGACCTGCGGGCACCGGAGGATGGCGTCGGGGTGGATTCCCGGGCGGTGGTTTCGATGATCCGCAACCCCTACGCGGGGACGCAGGGGCGGATGGTGCGGACGGAGCGTTACAAGTATATCGCCTATCAAAACGGTCTCCACCGCGAGCAGATCTACGACATGGGAACGGATCCGGGCGAACAGGTGAATCTGGCCGAATGCGCCCGCTTCGCGGACACCCGCCTCGCGCACCGCGAGATTCTCCGCCGCTGGTGTCAGGCCACGAACGACCGCTTCGGCGGGGGGCATTACGTACACCCCGAAGTGCCTTTCATGCTCCCGGGCGACTCGTACGAACGCGCAAGCTGAGGATCCGCAAGCTGAGGGTCCGCAAGCTTCTTTGATTTTTTTCAGCGATGGGTCGCCTGTTTTCGAATCCCCGGGAGCGGCACGCGCGCAAGCACGCGGCCCTACAAAAAGAAATCCGCCCCAAAAAAATTGTAGGGCCTCGTGCTTGCGCGATGGCCGCAAATCGACCGAAAAGATGGACACCCTCGAAAATAGTTAGCCGCGAATCGACTTGTGTATAAATGATAGGGCTTGCCAGGGCGCGGGGCGAGTGGGAGGATCGCCGGTTTTGGGTTTCATCCAATGGCTAAACAGGTGGTAAAAACTGGCGGCGACACCGCTCCCCTCCGGGAAGGCGAGCGCCGGACGCGTCGCCGCAACTTCCTGATGCACTGCGTCGAAGGAGGATTTTTCGGTGGTGCGGTGGCATTTGTCGCGCCGGATACACTGGTGCCCCCGCTGCTCCGGGAAATGGGTTCGCCGGGTTGGCTCATCGCGATCAGCCCGCAATTGATGCTGCTGGGCTTCATGACGACACCCCTGTTCTTCGCTCATCGGGCCGAGGGGAGGGACAGGATTCTCCCCCGGGTGATGTTCTGGGGTTTGTTCCAGCGTTTGCCTTACCTGCTGGCTTCGCTGGTGCTTTTCGCCGCCGTCGTTTCTCCGTTTTTCCCGGATTGGGCGGCAATGTCGGTGATCGTCGGTGCACCCTACGTATCCGGGTTGATGGGCGGGGTGGCCATCAGCGCATGGAGTGCTCTGGTCGCGAAAACCGTCGCGCCGAAGCGGAGGGCTTCTCTGGCCGCCATCCGCAACACGCTGGCTGCATTGCTGGGGATACTGGCGGGCTTGCTGACCGAGCGGCTTTTGGAAATCGCACCTGGGGTGCGGGGATATGCCTGGCTGCACCTGATCGCCTTCGCTTTGTTCATGGTCAGCTTCGCCGCCTTTTCGCGTCTCCGGGAGGCTCGCGCGGAGGTGCGGCCGCAGGGCAATCCCTCGGTTTGGAGCAATCTGAGGAGTCTGCCCGTTATTCTTCGCCAGGATCGGCGGCTTTGCTATTTTCTGGGTTCCCTTTCCTGCGGGCACGGTATTCTGATCATCCTGCCTTTTCTCTCCATTCATGCATTGAACGTGTTGGAGCAGCCGACTGCGTTTGCGGGAGCGTTGCTGGCCGCCAAGAGTGCCGGTGTTTTCTCCGGCAATCTTCTCGGTGCCATCCTGGGAGACCGCTTCGGCGGGAAAAGCGTCTTTCTGGCCGCGTATTCGTGCTTCTTTCTGACGGCGGTTCTCTCGCTTTTCGTGACCTCGGTGGCGGGCTTCCTGCTGGTGTTTCTCCTCTTTGGAATGGGGTTTACCATGCGGGTCGTGGGACAACAGACGCTTACGCTCGAGATTGCTCCGCTCGAACGATTGCCAACCTACTTCGCACTGGCTTTGAGCGGAACCGCGCCCTTCATGCTGCTGGCGGCTGGAATCGCCGTAGTGGCGGGCGGCTACGCCGAACGGATCGATGCCTTCTGGCCCCTGGCGGTGCCCTCGGCGCTCGCGACCCTCGCCGCCATGCTGCTCATGCTCCGGGTCAAGGAACCCCGCAACGATCAGGCGCCGGATTCGGAGAGAATTCCGGTGGCCTTGGAGTAAGCGGTTCGGGCGACTTCCCGCAGCGGACGGCTCCAGTAGTTTTCGTTGAAAAGTTCCACCGAGACGGGGCCAACGAATCCGGAGCGGCACAGATTTCCCAGAATGCCGGCGAGCGGGGCGCATCCATCCCCCGGATACACCCGGTCTTTGTCGGTCATCGCCTCCCTGGCCGGAGCGGCGGTGCCGGAGGGAACGTCGTTGAGATGCAGCAGCCCCAGGTTGTCTCCGTTGAGGTAGGAGAACGCGCTGAACCCACCGCTGCCCTTGAAAGTGTGAAACACGTCGGCGAGGATACGGATTCCCTCCGGTCCGGCATCGGCGGCCACCTGGAGGGCTTCGCCCACCGTTCCGAGGGTTTGCGCGATCCCCCAGTATTCGAGCAAAGGCTCCACGCCAAAAGGCCGCGCCACCGCGCACAGCTCGGCAAAGCGCGCGGCGACGTCGCACAGGGGGAGGCGCTGCCGGTGGATGCCGGCCGGCGGGGCCGCGACTGCCGGGCATTCCAACTCCGCCGCCATGGCGAAAAGCCGCCCGGCCTCGCGGAGCCCCCGCGCCCGCTCGTCGGAGTCGCCCGAGGCCCAGTGCGGAAAGCCGATCAGGTTGACGGTCCGAAGTCCCGCCGCGGCGATCTCCCGCCGCAGATCGGCCAATGTACGACCGTCCTCCACCCAAGCGTCCAACTCGGCGGCCCACGGCTCAATCCCGCTGAACCCGGCCTCCGCCGTGGCTTCGATCTTGTCTGACAGGGAAGCCTTCCCGCAGCGTAGGGTGCTTGTATTGAGAGCGAGTGGAATGGGCGTATTCATGGCAAGGCGATGTGGGTTTCGACCGCCCGGTTTTCCCGCGCGGAGGTGAAGGCGGCATCGACCACCGCGATCACGCGGCGCGCCTCCCCGAGGGGGACGACGGGCGGGCCTCCCCGCACCTCGGCGGCAAACCGTTCATAGTAGGAGCGCCAGCGGCCCGGAAGCGTCGCCACCGTTTCCACACCGTGGGCGTGGTGCAGCCTGCCGTAGTTCTCCGCCGGTTCTTCCGCCGCGTCGATCCGGCCCGCTTTCATGGCCTCTTCTTGCGGATCCAGACCGTATTTGACAAAAGTGCCGCCATCTCCCATGGCGTAGAAACGTGGTTTCGGGGCGAAATGAGTCGATCCCGTATCCACCACCGCCGTGCGTCCATCCGCGAACGACAGCACGAGGAGCGCATGGCTCTCCGTATCCGTCTCGTCCCGGTCGTGGTGGCTGCGGAGATACACGCGCGCCACCGGCGCGGGAAAGAGCGACAGCACCTGATCGATCAGATGAGCGCCCAGGTCGAGGAAGCGTCCGCCCCCTTCGGCCAGGCTCGCCCGCCAGTTGCGCATGGGGCGGGGGCCCTGCCAGGCGCACTCGATCCAGCGCAGATCGCCGAGACGACCCTGCTCGCGAAGGGCTTTCAGCGTGAGAAAATCCCCGTCCCAACGGCGGTTTTGAAAGACCGACAAGACCCGGCGGTTGCGTCGCGAGGCCTCGATCATGCTCTCGCACTCGTCGAGCCCCAGGCACATTATCTTGTCGGTCACCACGTGCTTGCCCGCGTCCAGAGCCTCGACCGCAAGGGCGCGGTGGCTGCGGCTCGGGGTGGCCAGCACCACCACATCCACCGCCGGATCGTCGAGTGCCTCCCGGTGATGCCGGTAGATGCGCGCGTCCGGATAATCCCCGCCTGCGGCGGCGGCCTTCGCCGGATCCCTCACCACAATGCCGTGGAGCGCCAAGTCGGGAGCGAGCGAAAGCAAGTAGGCGTGGAAGGCGCGTCCGGAATAGCCGTAGCCGACCACGGCGGCGCGAAGTGGATCGTGCGCAACCATCGCTAAAACAAGCCGGTCTCGAGCAGGTTGCGGGCGGCCGTGGCCAAACCTTCGAGAGGCGGCGCTTTCAGGGGCTTGGTGTGTTCGACAATGGCCCACTCGCTGCCGCCGACGGCGAGGCCGGCCTCGAGGGCGGCTTTCAAATCGAGCACGCCTTCGCCCACCTCGATGAATTCGCCGCGCGTGGCGGGGTCGCGGATATCCCGCATGTGCAGGATCGGGCAGCGCCCCGCATAGCGTCCGATGGTCTCGACGATATCCAGCCCCCCGTAGGCGACCCAGCCGATATCCAGCTCGCACTGGAGGAGATCGGCGCGAAAGTGCTCCATCAGCCAATCGTAGGCCGTGCGCCCCGCTTCGTCCCGGCTCAAAAACTCGTGATCATGATTATGATACAGCAGGGTCATACCGGCGGCGCGCACGCCTTCGGCGGCCTGGCGCATGGCCGGAAAGACCTCGCGCATCCGGTCGCGGTCATTCGCCGGTGCCCAGCCCCAGATCATGTGGCGGCATCCGAGTGTCTTCGCCTTTGCCATGATTTCCTCCCCCCGGTCGCGGTATTCGCCCCAGTTGGAGAACCAAGACACCGGGTCGATCCCGTGACGGGCGAGGCTTTCGCGGGCCGCTTCGACCGTCATCCCGGACTGCTCCAAAATGCCCGCGCTCAGCTCGATACCCTGGTAGCCATGGCCCGCCAGGGTTTGGAGAGTGCCGTCCCAGTCCGCCGCAAGGCGGTCCGCCGCGAGTCCGGGGATGAATCCGAGTTTCAATTTTTTGTGCATGGGGTTTGTTTTTGTGAGTGATCGGGTTTTGTGCGGATCGTGCTTTTCGACTGCGGAAACGATTCCAAACGATTCCGGCAAACAATCCCAGCAAGAGCGGATCCTCTGCGGGCGTCAAGGTAGAGCTAAGAGTTTGACTTCGAGCCGGTTTTGCTGGCCGAATAGTCGGTCTTGTTGCCGGGTTTTTCTTCCGCCGCGTCGGATGCCCGGCAGCCAACCCCGAATCCACCAATCAACCTATCGCTTCATGTCATCTTATAAAACCGCTTTGATCGGATGTGGCCGCCGCGGCCAGTTCAACGCCCGGGCCATCCGGGAAAACGACCGGCTGGAACTCGCCGCACTCGTCGATGCGAACCTCGCCGCCGCCGAAACCTTGCGCGGGGAGCACGGCTCCGCCGCGACCGCCGTCTTCACCGACCACCGGGAAATGCTGCGGGCGGCGGTGCCGGATCTCTGTGTGATCTGCGTGTGGACGGGCCTGCACCTGGAGGTGTTCCGCGACTGCGCCGAAGCCGGCGTCAAAGCCGTTTTCATGGAAAAGCCCGTGGCCGCGACCTGGGGCGAATGCCGCGAGATCGAGCGCATTGCCGACGCCACCGGCTGCCGCCTGTCGATCAGCCACCAGCGGCGCTTCCACCGGGGCAACGAAATCGCGCACCGCCTCTTTCGCGAGGGCTTGTTCGGCGAGATCATCCGGATGGACTTGTTCTCCCCCAAAGGACTGCTCGACTGCGGCACCCACACCATCGACCAGGCCTTTCGGTTTCTCGACGACAGGGTGGGCGTGAAGTGGGTGCATGGCGCCGTTGACATGACCGCGCCGGATGAGGCTTACGGCATTCCCGAGGCCGGCATGTTCTCCGGGACGCTGGCGTTTGAAAACGGCATCCTCGCCAACATCTACTGCAACACTCCCGAACCCGATCAGGGCACGGGAATCAAGGTCTTTGGAACGAAGGGTTTCATGGAGATCGCCTGGACCGGTGCCGTTGGCAAATTCGCCATTTACGATCAGCCCGGTTACACGCCGCCCGGGATCGTGGAAGAGAAGGACGACATTCTGCGGCTCACCTACCAGGATGTGCTCCGGAGCATGGCGGGCGAGGAGAATCAACTGCACTACAAACACGGCATCCGCGCGGCCGAGGTGATCTTCGCCCTCTACGAGTCCGCCCGCGCCCACCGCCGCGTGGACCTGCCGCTCGCGGGAGTCGAAGGCCATCCGCTTATGGAAATTGTCTCCCATGCCGCGGCGGCGCGGTGCTGACGCGGACAATGAGTCGGGGGGTGACGAGGAGATGTTTCGGGGGCGTCTGCGCGCGAGAGGCGGCCTGCGGGTCGTTTTTTATGCGCTGCAGCAACAGTTCCACGGCGGCGCGGGCGATTTCCAGGGGGGCGTGGCTGACGGTGGTCAGCGGTGGGT
>CAZDRT010000065.1:0-16860 GCA_964507815.1 uncultured Puniceicoccaceae bacterium | reverse complement strand
TTCCTCCCGGGGTCGGCGACCCCAGCTACAGCGGGGTCGGCGACCCCGGCTACAGGGTTGGATCTTTTTTCCGCAGTTTAAAACGGAAACCCGAACGCGAAGAGCAGCGTGCCGGCCGGGTCGCCGGGTTGGGGGTTCAGGTTGTACCCGTATTCCAGCCGGATCGGGCCCACGATCGTCCGGTAGTTGACGCCCAGTCCGACCGAGTCGAGGAATACGCCGTCGGCGATGACCTTGCTGTTCGGTGAAATCGTGGCGGCGTCGTAGAAGATCACCACCGAAAAATCACCGACGACCCGCTGTTCCATCTCGAAATTTCCGAGAATATAGGTCTGGCCGCCGATCAACTCGCCGGATGAATCGACCGGGGCGGCCTCCCCGCTTCGATACCCCCGGATCGAATTCTCTCCGCCGAGGAAGAAACGCTCCGAGAACGGAATGTTTTCCGCGTCCGGTTTCCAGGAGAAGATTCCCCCGTAGCGAAGTCCCGCGTGCGCGATCAGCCCGTCCGTCAGCGGATGGTGGACGGCCCCGCCCAGCTCGATCTTTTGGAAATCGACGTTCCCCCCGAGTCTGTCGCTCGCCGTCTTCGAGATCACCGCCAATTGGTATCCACGGGTCGGAAACAGGGAGTTGTCCACCCGGTCCAGCGTCGCCTGCACCTGGATGCCCGCGACTATGGCGTTGTCCCTCGACTGGAAGCTCCGGTCGTCCCCGCGAATGGAGCGCTGACTCTCGAAACTGTATTCGACCCCGGTGGTCAGCCCCGAAAGAAACGTCGGATTGGTCGTGCCACCGACCGACACCCCCGCGACCTCCCGCTCGAAGGTGATCTCCTCCCGGCGCAGATACCCCCCCTGTCCGAAAGCCGTGACGTCGGTCCCGAAAATCTGCGGAACGCTGTAGGTGCCGCGCGCCGAGGTGGCCTTGAAACTCTGCTTCGCGTCCAGATCGATCCGGTGCGCGCGGTGAAAGGGGTTGTTCAAACGCCAGCGGACCCCCACCCGCGCCAACTCATAGCTGCCCCAGCCCGCCAGCACGCTCACCTCCTCCCGCAGCCCCGGCCTCAGCTCGTAGATCACATCCCGCCGCCCCTCGGCGTCCGGTTCCCCGAGGCGCAGGTTCACCTCGCTGAAGACCCCGAGGGCCATGAGCTTGCGCCGCCCCTCCGAGACCTGCAGGTAGTCCAGCGGTTTCCCGCGCCGCAGATTGGTCTGCCGCCGGAGGATGCTCGCTTTCACATCCGGATCGCCGGCGAACCGGATATTCCCGATGAACGCCTTCGCCCCCTCTTCGACGGTGAAACGGTAGTCCCGTTCGACAACACCGTCGCCCGCGCGCGAATCCCCGATGATCTCCTCCTCGATCCGGACATCCGGATACCCCCTCCGGTACGCCGCGTTCGCGAGTTCCCGGCGGACATCCTGCCTCCAGTCCAGAGTATCGACCGTGTCCTCCGGCGCGCGCGTCTCGGTGTCGCTCACCCCGCCCTCCCGCCGGGTCACCACCTCGAGGGTCCGCACCTTGAACAGCGGCCCCTCGTCAAACCGCAACCGCACGTGGACCGCACCGGTTTCGTCGTCGCGCTCCACCTCGCGGGAAATCAGCCGCGCATCCGGATAGCCGAGACCGTTTAACTGGCGCAGGAGTCGGCCGATCCGGTTGCCGAGGTTGTCCGGGGTGAAGGCGCGGTCGCTTTTCCGCAGGAACAGGGTTCCCCTCGGAATGAAAAAGCGGAGGATATCCTTTTCGGGGATCGCCTCGATTCCCTCCACCCCGACCTCCTCGTAATAGTAAAGCACCCCCGGCTCGATCCGGAATTCCACGCGCTCGGCCTCGAAATCCGAGGGCAGGACCACGGTGTAGGGATGCGTCCAGGTCCGGGACACCTCGCCGTCCGCCGTCCGCATGACCCCGATGATCTTCGGACGCAGGTGCCCGGTGAGCTTGATCTGCTCGAGGAGGATGAAAGCCGAATCCTCCAGCAGAGCCGAATCGAGGCGTACCGTCTCGTCGCCGGTGAATCCGTGCAAAAAAGCCAGGCGGTTCTTCAGGCGCATGTCGGCGAAAAAGCCCATGCCTTTGACCTCGATGTTTTCCTGGGCACCGGCCGGCGTCGCAGCCAGCCAAAGCCCGAGACAAACCACGAAAAGCCACCCGAGGCGGCAGGTCCGGTCCCGTTTATAAGGTCTGTGCCGATCAAAGTTCATGGAAAATAAAAATCGGCTCACCCTGAAAATTCCCCCGTGGGGCCGCGGCTTGCCCGCGCGCCGCTTCCCAATTTTCCTACGGCCCTCCGGCACCGGGACTTGCTCGGGCTCTCCACTCAACGAAATCAACATCACGCGCCCAAAATTACCGCTCCAGGAGCTTCCGAACCAAATTCAGATTGTAGGTATCGTAGCGGTCGTATTCCCCCTCCACCGACCAGCGGTCGTTCAACCGGTAGATGACCTCCACCGTCGAGCGCCCGTTCTCGGTCACCTCCTGACCCACCTCGACGCTCAGGCGGTCGGCGAGCGTCTGCTCCCCGGTGCCCGGGCCGAGCAGCGCCTGGCCGAGATACAGCCCGATGGCTCCGGCGCCGCCGCCTTCGAGACTGCCGGTGGCGAGCAGACGGATGATCTGCGCGTTGGTGAGCGAGGGGGTCGAGGAAAACTCGATCCGGGGATTCTCCGCCGAGCCCGAAGCGTTCATCGTCACCACGTAAAAACGGTTCTGTCCGATGGCGTCGGCCTCGATCCGGAGAAGGTTCGGATTCCCCGGCGCGATGAATGCCTCCGCCGACTCGATCCGCATGCTCATGCCCGGGAAACGGATCCGCCCGCCGTCCGCCCGGACCGAGCCGAGCAGCAGCGGGTTTCCCAGGGTCCGGGTCAGCCGGAGCGAGGCCGACAACTCTGTCGAGAAAAGAGAGCTGCGCACCCGCAAAAAATCCCTCCCTTCGACGGCCAGATCACACCGCCACCCGGCGAAGGGCTCCGCCTCCACCGAAAAATAGGGAGGCCGGGTACCCGGGCCCGTCTCGATATTCGGGGAGAACGGATCGAAATCGATGAGATAGGTGCTGTTCCGCAGATTCAATTCCCCCCGCAGGAGGGGAGTCTCCTCCTCCCGGGCGCGGGCGAAGGTCAGGTCCGCGTCCGTCCGCAGGATCATGTCCGGCGTTCGCACCACCGGGACGTTCTCCGCCCCGATTCTGATTTCGTAGTGGGGATCCCGGGCGTCCTCCAGGTTCAGGGTTCCGCTGGCCGAAAGTCGGCCACCGCTCACGGAGGCACCCGCGTCCGCGATCCGCACCGTGCGATCCTCCAGAAGCAGCGTGGCGTGGATATCATCCACCGGCGGCGAGTACAGCGTCGGTCGGAGCGAAAATCCGCTCACCCCCACCTCGCCGCGCGCGACCAGTCCCGGATCCACTCCCACCGTGCCGGTGATCTTTCCCTGCGGACGGAAGATATCGGGCAGACGGTCCCTCCAGACCGCCGCATCCCAGTTCCGCAACTCCGCGTCGGCGCGCAGATGGCCGAGCACCTTCCGGACATCCGGCCGCTTTCCCTCCTCGTATTCGCGCAAAAGCTCCGGATAGGGCAGCTCGCCGGTGAGCCGGATCCCCGAATCGCGCAGTTCGAGCAGACCCTCGGTCAACCGGATCTTCTCCGAGTCCATCCGCAGGTCGAGTTGCAGATCGCAGATCTCCGGGAAGTCCGCCCCCACCCATTCCTCGTCGAGCCTTGCCGAATGCAGATTTACGGCCAGACGGACCTCGGGCTCCGATACAGTCCCCCCGAGGCCCAGTTCCACAGCAGCGTTCTCCAGATAGGGACCACCCAGATCGTGGATCAACTCACGCAGTTCGGCGCTCCAATCCGCGGCAATGGATCCGCCCAGTTCGCCCCCGGAAACGATCCGCCAAAGGCGATCCTTTCCCCCACCCGCACCCGGGGCGGCTGCCGCCGCCGCGGGTTCTTCCCCGCCCGCCGGAAGAGCACCCGACCCAGTCCCGGAGAGGCTCCACGGATGCAGCGTCACGGGCAGAGTCAACTCCCCCGAGAGCATCGGCGTGTCGTCGTAAGCCGCGCGAATCTCCGCCAGCTTCAGACCTCTCCCGTCCAACCGCCCCCGCACCCGTGCCTGAACCGGAGGCATCCCCGCATCGGGCCGCCAGGATGCCCGAACGCCGCTCTCCGCGATCAAAACCGGCTCAAAATCCTCGACCCGCACGGACACCGATTCCAGCGAAACCTCCGGCAGAACCACCTCCGGAGGAAGCCAGCCCGCGAAATCGCCGGCCTTCAGACCGACAACCGCCAGCGAGGCGGCCCCGGGCGGATCCCACCGCACCCCCAGTTCCCGTCCCTCCCCGGTCAAACGCATCTCACCGACCCGCACCCCCTGCCAGGGCCACCGCGCCCGTTCGCCAAAATCCAGCCGGACCTCGGCGGACTCCGCCAGGGCCAGAAACCGCCTCCCCCCCCGTCGCCACTCCGCCTCCGCAAGACGCGAGATCAGCACCGCGCCCTCCCGGGCGAATTGGGCGCGCGCCCGCAGCGATTCCCCCTCGGCGGACGCCCTCAGATTCGTGGTCAGCCGCTTCGCCCCCTCGCCTTCCCAATCCAAATCCAGCGCCAGCGGAACCATGCCCGGCGGGGTAAACGTACCGACCCGCACCGTCCCCCGGTGGTCCGCCCGCTCCCACGGCCCGGACGCCTCCGCTTCGACCACCAACGACCCCTCCAGCCCGGTGGCCCGCCCGGCCCACGAATCGAGATCCGCCGCCTCGAGATCGGCCTTCGCCCGCAGCGAAAACGTGCGCGTATCCAAGTCCGCGCTTCCGTCGGCCTCCGCCGAACTCCCCTCCGGCAACACCACCCGGAGCGATTCGAACACCAACTCCGGAAACGCGAACCGCCCCTCCAACTCCACGGAGCGCAGGGCGCGTCCACCGGCCACCAGATTCCCGCCCGCCAGCGCGAAGCGCAGCGGAAAGCTCCCGCCGGGCCCGGCATCGGCCTCCAGCGTGCCGCCCACCTCGCCCCGAACCGGAAAAAAATCCTGCCCGGACAAATCCGCGAACGCCGAAAAGCGCAACGGCGTTTCCGGTTCGAAGGTAGCCAAATCGACCCGCACCGGCTCGCCGAGAATCAGGCGCGCCCACGACCCGGTCACCGCGGCCTTGCGGAGCAAAACCGTCTCGAGATCCCCGCCAAACGCCAGATCCAGCGTCAGTGCCTCCCCCGCCGGTCCGCCCCGGACCCGGGCGGTGGCGGAGTAGTCCGCCCCATCCCACTCCGCCTCCAGCGAATCCACCGCGAACGATCCGACCTCCAACGGAAGGCCGCCCATCCCCTCCGGAATCTGAAAATCCGCCCCCTCGACCGCCGCCTTCAACGGCGTCCAAACATCCTCCCCCCACTCCAGGAAATACGTGCCGGCCCCGGACTTTCGGTCGAAATCCCCCGCCAAACGGGAACCGGCGATCTTCCGCTCCAGCCTCCCCCGCAGAACCGCATCCCACGCCTCGACCTCCACCCGCAGATCCCACGGATCATCGGTGGGAAAGGCGGCGGTTACCCGAAGAGCGGGCAACTCCGCGCGGGCCTCCGTAGTCAAATCCAGCCCGCGCGAGCGAAACGAAGCGGCGGCCAGAACAAAGGGGGCGCCCCCCTCCGGCGGAATCCAGGCGACATTCCTGATCGACACCGGGGGCAGCCACCGGTCCGCCAACTCCAGCCAACGCTCCGCCTCGCCGAGAATTTCCCCCGGACCGGGAATGGGACCCCGCGCCTCCTCCCGCCCGGCACCCTCGCGCGAGCGCACCTCCAGGCCGTCCAGCCGAATCTCCCCGGCCCCGGCCGGATTCCCCCGCCACCCGTGCCAGAGCCACGGCAGGGGCATGGGAGACCGGAACTCGGCGAGCGAGAAATCCATCGCCGGATTTCCGTACCGCACCCCCCGGACTACGAGATCCCCGTTCTCCGCCCGCCGGACGGAATCCACCTCCGCATCGGCCAGCCGCAGCAACCCCGGCACCGCCCAAGGCAGCCAGTACCCGCTGGTAGCCAGGAGCAGCACCAGAACCAGAAAAAGGACACCCGCCGCCCCGAAAAAAAATCGCACGAATCGCTTCACCATATAAAACGGACGACCCTACGGAAAATTCCGGAAAAGGGAAGAAAGTGATCGATTATCCGGCGTCCAAAACAGGGGCATTTCAACTGGCTGTTTCCGTTGGAGTCCCGCCTCTTGACAGCCATAGCTCGACTTGTCCTCCTAAGCTCGAAGAGCGTGGAAGGGAGAAGAGCGGCGTCCATCGGGGAACGAAACTCGACGTCTTCCTGGAACATCCTTTCGACTTTGACGAGGAAGGGGAATTCGCGAAGCGTGTCGGAACTCCACCACTCCAATTCGTGACCACGGATATCCGCCAGACCCACCGCGCTTTCGCCCACCTGCAGGCCGACAAGGCCGGGCTCTACCGGTTTATTCTCGAGTTGTTCGTCTCCGAGAAACAACACTTCACCATCGCCCTGCGACCGGGCGAGGTTCAGGCCGCTCTCGGGGATCCGGCCCGCGGATTGCCCGCCGTGCCGTCCCTCGACGAGATCGAGAGCGCCCTGCGCCAGCTGACCGATTGGGGGAATCTCGAAAGCAGCGACGACCAGCGGGATGTCGCCACGGTCGAGGATTTCTACCGCCCCCGTTTTCTCTACCAGCTCAGCGCGGCGGGCGAGGCGGCCGAGCAGGCGCTGGCCGTATTCGACGAGCAACTGCGCAAGCCCGGCGAACTGCAGACCACGGCGCTCCACGACATCATCGAGCTGCTGGAGTCCCTCCGCGCGCTCGGGCGGGCGGAGAGCGACGATCCCGCCAAAGCCCATCATCTTCTGCGGAGCCTCTCCGAGCGGTTCAGCCAGCTCACCTCCCGGGCGCAGACCTTCATGCGCGGCGTACAGCGCACCGTCGATCTCCACGAGATGAATCTCGAGGCCTTTCTCGCCTACAAAGAGCGCCTCATCGAATACCTCCAGCGCTTTCTCGGTGAGCTGGTCACCGCCACCAACCGCATCGCCGCGCTCGTCCGGGAGATCGAGCGGGGCGGCCTCGAAGAACGCCTCAGCGCCGTCGCCGGGCGCGAGATCGCCGATCAGCTTGAACCCGGTCCGGAGGCCCTCGCCGCCGCCGAGCGGGACTGGCGGGAGCGTTGGCAGGGATTGCGCCGGTGGTTCATCAGCGATGAAAACCCCTCCCAGGCCGAACTCCTGCGGGCCCGCGCGCGCTCCGCCATCCCGGCCCTCCTCAGCACCGTCGCCAACCTCAACGACCGCCGCACCCGCCGCACCGACCGCTCCGCCGATTGCCTGGCCCTCGCCCGCTTTTTCACCCGCGCGGAAACGGAGGCCGACGCCCACCGCCTCTGGCGCACGGCCTACGGTCTGCAAGCCTCGCGCCACCTGCGCATCGATACGGAGACCCTCGACGCCCGCGACCAAAGCCGGGAAACGGCCCGCACGTCGTGGCTCACAGGCATCCCCCTCCAGATCACCCCGCGCCTCCGCAAGTCCGGGCGCGCCGCCGCCCGGGGCCCGGCGCGAACCATCGTCGATCTCACCCGTGAACGGGAGGCGCTCGAGCGCCTCGCCGCCCAGGAAAGCCGCCAGATCGAAGCCGCCCGCGAGCGCCTCGCCCTCGGCCGCCGCATGCGGCTGGGGGATTTCGATCCGCTCGACGATTTCGCCTTCCAACTCTTCCTCGATCTCCTCGGCGACGCCCTCAACCGCAAGACCCGGCCCGATGCGTCGGTCGAAGTCTCCTCCGCCGACGGCTCCCTCCGTATTCACCTCGCACCTGTCGGAGACGGCTCCGTCGCCACCATCCGCAGCGAGCACGGAGACTTCCACGGCCACGACCACTGGATCACCATCGAGCGCCAATGACCGCCCCCCAACCCTCACTCCGGAGCCGTCTCGACCAACGCTCCCAACGCCTCCGCGAGGAGGTCGATGCCTCCGTCCGCGCCGAGCGCCAGCAGGCCATCCGCACGCTCCTGCGGCGTCCGCTCCTGTTTCCCGAGGGCGGCACCGCCGCGGAGTTCGCCCGCGTCCGCCGCCACGGCGGCTACCTCGCGGAGTGGTTCGCCCATCATGCGGCCTGGACCCTCAGCATCGGCGCCGAGGTCATCCGGCTGCGCAAAACCCCGGCCGATCCGGAGGACGCCACCCGCCCGGCGACCGACCCGAAAAGCGGCGAGCCTTTCAACCGCCGCCGCTACGCCCTGTTTTGCATCGCATTGAGCGTGCTCGAACGCGGCGACAGCCAGATCACCCTCGGGGCGCTCGTCGAGCGGATGAGCGCCCTCCTCGCCGCCGAACCGGAGTTCGGGGAAGGCGGTGTCTTTCTCGACCGCGAAAAACAATCGAGCCGCCGCGACCTCGTGCTGGTGCTCCGTCTTCTGGTCGAGTTGGGTGCCCTCCGGCGGGTCCAGGGCGACGAGGACAGCTTCGTCCGCAACCGCGAAAGCGACGCCCTCTACAATGTCGAACGCGCCCGCCTCGCCGCGCTTCCCGGCGGCAACCGCAGCCCGTCGCTCCTGCCGGCGGAGACGGCCCGCGTCCACAGCACCCTTCTCGACACCGCCGCTCCGACAACCCGCGACGCCCGGAACCGCTCCATCCGCCTCCGCATCGTCCGTCGGCTGCTCGACGACCCCGTCCTTTATTTCGAAGATCTCACGCCGGACGAAAAGGCCTACCTCGAGAGCCAGCGCGCGTTCATCCTCCGGGATCTCGAGGACGGCACCGGCCTTATCCCGGAAATCCGAGCCGAGGGGATCGCCCTGTGTGATTTTTTCGGCGACGCCACCGACATCGGTATCCCCGAGGAAGGGACCGAGGGCCACCTCACCCTCCTGCTCGCCACCTGGATGGCCGACCATCTCCGCACCGGAGGGGGCCGCCTCCCCTACGAAACCGCGCTCGCCGAGACGCGCCGACTCATCGACCGGCACGCCCGGCATTGGCGGAAGGATGCCTCCGAGGAAGGTGCCGGGAAACGCCTGCTCCCCGGCGTCCTCGAACGCCTGGAAGGCCTCGGTCTCATCCGGATCGACGCCGGGGGCATTCTCCCTCGACCGGCCATCGGACGCTTTGCCCTTGTGGAGGCTCCGGGCGATCCCGATGCTCCCACGAAATCCGCATCCGCAAACGCCACCTTCGATTTTTCCTGACCGCCGTAACCGATTCAGCCCACCCGCAATGCCACCGGAATCCCTCAACAGCGCCCCCGACCCGCTCCCCGACGAGACCGTCGCACCCATCGTCTCCGGCGGGAACGCACTCCCCACCCCGGCCCGGAACCGCTGGCAACCCCTCCGCGCGGGCCTTCTCAACCTCTTCCGGTTCGATAAGGTCGAGTTCCCCTTCGCCGACGGCCGTCTCCTCCTGCGCGGCAACAACGGCTCCGGCAAGTCCCGCGTCCTCGCGCTGCAACTGCCTTTCCTCATCGACGGCGAAACCAGCTCCCACCGCGTCGAGCCCGACGGCGACCCGGCCAAGCGCATGGAGTGGAACCTGCTCATGGGCGAATACGAAGACCGCCTCGGCTACAGTTGGATCGAGTTCGGCCGGATCGACGACGCCGGCGAGCCCGTTTACTTCACGCTCGGCTGCGGTCTCCGCGCCAGCAAAGGACGCGGACTCCACGCGAAGTGGTTTTTCACAACCACCCGCCGCATGGGAGCCGATTTCGAACTCCACAACGACGCCCGCCAGCCGCTCAGCCGACCCCAGCTCGCCGAAGTTCTCGGCGGGCACGGCGACCTCTACACCAGCGCCCGCGACTACCGCCGCGCCGTCGATTCCCGCCTCTTCGGCCTGGGCGGTCGCTACGAATCGCTCGTCGAACTCCTGATCCGACTCCGCCAGCCGAAACTCTCGGAAAAGCTCGACGAGCGCGTCCTCTCCGACGCCCTCAGCGAGGCGCTTACCCCCCTTCCCGAGAATCTCGTCAACGAGGTCGCGGAATCCTTCCGCGGACTCGAAGCCGACCGCATGGAGCTGACCGGATTCCAGCAGGCGCAAAGCGCCGTCTCCGCCTTTCTCGAGGACTACCGGATCTACGTGCAAGTCGCCGCCCGCCGCCGGGCGGAGGCCGTGCGCTCGACTCACTCGGCCTACGAGCACGCCCAGCGCCGTCTCCGCGATGCGGAGGAAGCCCACACCGCCGCGACCCGGGAGCACGAGGCCCTCGAAAAAGAGCGCGCCGGACTGGAGGAAACGCTCACCGCCGCCGAGACCACCCTCCGGGCACTCCGCGAGAGCCCGGAAATGCGCACCGCCGAGACCCTCGACCACGCCCGTACCGACGCGGACCGATCCGAAAAACACGCCGGGGCGACCCAAGCCGACGCCGCCCGCGCCGACGAAGCTTCCCAAGCGGCAACGCGCGAAAAGGAACAGGCCGAAACCGAAGCGGACAAGAGCCGCGCCAATGCCGCCGACCTGCTCGACCGCAGCCGCCGCACCGCCAACGACGCCGCCCTGCTCGAAGAGCATACCCGCCTCATCCCCCGCCCCCCGGACCCGGACGCGCCTCTCTTTTCCGGCGATCCGGATTCCACCCGCCGGGGCCTGGAGAAAGTGATCCGTCAGCGGGAGGA
Organism: uncultured Puniceicoccaceae bacterium; assembly: GCA_964507815.1. Classification (GTDB taxonomy): domain Bacteria; phylum Verrucomicrobiota; class Verrucomicrobiia; order Opitutales; family Puniceicoccaceae; genus Puniceicoccus. The sequence continues at coordinate 6,203 of CAZDRT010000065.1, read as the reverse complement.
GGCGATCAAGCTCCTGGAGGGGAAGAACCACGAACTCGCCCAAGCCCGACAGCGCCACGAACGCGCCACAGAGGAACTGCGCAAGGCCACCGACGCCCTCGAGCAGGCCCGCGCCCGGGCCCGCGACGCCGAAGCCGCCTTCGAAACAGCCGCCGGGGACCAACTCGAAGCCTACCGCCGCTGGCGCAAGGAAAGCACCGAGCTGCAACCGCCGGACGCGGAAGATCTGCTCGAAGCCTGGGATACCTGGCTCGAAACCCTCGAAAACGACAGCCCGCTGACCCTCGCCCGAACCGAGGCCCTCACCGCGCACACCCGCGCCACCACCACCGCCCGCAACCGCCTCGACGGCCAACGCGCCGAGCACGCCCGCATCATTGCCGAACACCGCGACGAAATCCAACGCCTCGAATCCGGCGCGCAGGAACCCCCCGCCCCACTCCCGACCCGTCCCGCCGACCGTGCCGGACGACCGGGCGCACCGTTCTGGCAAACCTGTGACTTCGCCGGCGACCTGTCCGCCGAACATCGCGCCGGACTCGAAGCGGCCCTCCAGGCCTCCGGCCTCCTCGACGCCTGGATCCTGCCCGACGGCCGCCTCGCCGACCCCGAAACGCTGGACGCCTTCCTGCCGGACGCCCCCGGTGACCTTCCCGAACCGCCCGCCGAACACAGCCTCGCCCGCTGGCTCAAACCCGCGCTCAACCCCGACGACCCCGGCGCGGCCGCCCTCGGCGAAGACACCGTCGCCCGCATCCTCCGCCGCCTCGGCGACCGGGAATCGGCCTCCCCGTATTGGTTCGCCCACGACGGAACCTACCAGCTCGGCCCCCTGCGCGGACGCTGGACCAAGGACGAGGCGGAATACATCGGCGAGAGCAGCCGCGCCGCCGCCCGCAAACGCCGCATCGCCACGCTCCGGCGGGAGATCGCCGAAAACGGGGAAGCCATCGCCGCGATCGAAGCCGATCTCAAACGCCTCGACGAGCGCGAGACCATCGCCCGCCGGGAAGCCGCCGCCGCGCCGACCGACGATGCCGTGCGCGAGCGCGGATACGAGCGCCGGACGGCACACCAGAGCGTCGTCACCAAGACCGACGAGGAAGCCGAAGCCCGGCGCGACGCCGGGGCGGCGGCCGAGGCGGAGACCTCCGCGCGGGAGGAACGCGACCGCACCGCCGCCGATCTGCGGCTCTCCGAGTGGGTGGACCGGCTGACCGACCTGCGCGGTCACCTCGCCGAATACAAAACGGCCCTGGTGGAACTCTGGCCGACACTCTCCCGCTGGACCCGCGACCGGTCCATCGCCGAGGCGGCCGCCGGGCGCGCCCGCCAGCTCGCGCACGACCTCGCCGGGAAACGCGAACGGCTCGCCGAAGCCCGGAAGGAAGCGGTCGCCGCCCGCGAAAAATACCGCACCCTCGAAGCCACCTCCGGCAAAGCGGTTCAGGAGATCCTCGCCAAAGTCCGCGAAACCGAGCAACAAGCCAAACAATGCAAGGGGGAACTAAACCAAAACGAAAAGAGCCGCAATGAAGTGCTCATCCGCAAAACCAAAGCGGAAGAAGCCGTCACGCACGAATCCGAAAACCGGCAACGCAACGCCGAATCGCGGCAAAAGGCGATCGACGTGTTCCGTGAATTCACCGCCGAGCGCCTCCTCGCCGATGCCGATCCCGGGCTCGCCGACGCGGATGCCGAGGAAGACTTCGCGGCGGTCAGCCGGGCCGTCGAGCTGGCCCGCCGCGCCGAACAGCGCCTCGGCGCGGTCGAGGCCGACGACGAACAGTGGAACCGGCGGCAAAAGACCCTCTACAACCAGATCGAAAACCTCCGCGACAACCTCGTCCCCCACGGACACTCGCCCGAAACCCGCCCGCTCGACGACCTAGTCATCATCCGCATCCCCTTTCGCGGCCGACAGTGCTCGGTATCCGAACTGCACGACGCCTTCGCCACCGAGATCGAGGACCGGCGGCGGCTCCTCGACGAGCGCGAGCGCGAGGTCATCGAAAACCACCTCCTCAGCGAAACCGCCACCGAGATCCAGGGCCTCCTCCGCTCCGCCGAGAACTGGGTCGCCGAAACCAATCGCGAGCTGGAGAGCCGTCCCACCAGCACCGGCATGCGCCTGCGTTTCAAATGGGAACCGGATCCCGACGGACCCGCCGGGCTGCCCGCCGCCCGCGCCCAGCTGCACCAGCGGGCGGAGATGTGGAACGAAGAGCAACGCGCCGGGCTGGCCGGATTCTTCCAGCAGCTGATCGAAGCCGAGCGCACCGCCAACCCCTCCGCCTCCTGGCCCGAACTCCTCGGCACCGCCCTCGACTACCGCCGCTGGCACCGCTTCTTCATCGAGCGCGAGCAGAACAAGCAGTGGAAGCGGCTCACCCGCCGCACCCACGGCACCGGCTCCGGCGGGGAAAAGGCCCTCGCCCTCACCCTGCCCCAATTCGCCGCCGCCGCCGCCCACTACCGCAGCGCCGCCCCCCACGCGCCCCGGCTCATCCTCCTCGACGAAGTCTTCGTCGGCATCGACAGCGAGATGCGGGCCAACTGCATGGAACTGCTCGCCCAGTTCGACCTCGACTTCATCATGACCAGCGAACGCGAATGGGGCTGCTACCCGGCCCTGCCGGCCCTCTCCATCTGCCAACTCTCCACCCGCCCCGGCTTCAACGCCGTCGGTGTGACCCGCTGGCTCTGGAACGGCCGCGAGAAAAGAAGAGGCGATTGATCCGAAATCATTGACAAACTCAAACCACTGTGGGAAAATCCCACCATGAAAGTCCAAACGGTTGATTCCAAACGACGGCTGGTCCTGACGGGGGCCGAGCCCGGCGAATCCTACGCCGTAAGCCAGACCGAGCGAGGCCACTACACACTCACAAAGGTCATTCCGGCACCTCGGAAAAACAAGCCGACTTCGGCCGAGCTGAAGAAGCTCCTGTCCACATCCGCGCTCACACCAAAAATGGATTGGGAAGAACTCCGCAGCCTGACCCGCGAACCATGATCCTGCTCGACACGAATGTCCTGATTGATGCCTTCAACCCGAATTCACCGCATCACCGCTGGGCTGCCGAAACCCTGCACGACGCACTGGTTGGCAGCGGAGCCGCCGCCAATACTGTGATCCTTGCTGAACTGATGGTGGGTGATACCGACCCGGCGACGGTCGCACAGCGGTTGGCGGCACTTGGCGTCGCTCTCATGGATCTTCCGACAGGGAGTGCCTTGCGGTGCGCCGCAGCGTACGAGTGTTACTTGCGGCGACGCCGCTCGCACGGGGACACGCCGCCACCCAAATGCCCGCTCCCCGATTTTTTCATCGGGGCGCATGCCTCGATCTTGGAACTGCCTCTCGCCACCTCCGATACCGGACGCTACTCGACCTATTTTCCCGAAGTTCAGCTGCTGACACCCTGAAAATCCGAAGGCACCGGCATGCCGCAGGACAGAATATTTTGGTTTTAAACGCAGCCCTAATCCGGATTTATCGAATTCTCCGCGAGCCATGCCCCCTCCCGATCCAGTCCGCTTGAAGCAAACTCTCGGAAGACCGGGGTGCGGGCGCTTGCTCCAACGGCTGCGCCGGCGCCTCGAGCGCGGACTACCCCTGGCCGGGCGCATCACTCTGAATCGCCCGTCCGCCGAAGAGCGCACCGATATCGAGGTCTTGCTCGGGCGACCGCCTGGTCACGGCGAGTCCTTCGGGTTGGACCTCGGAGCACTTGAAGCATCCGTCATCCACGCCGGCCTCGCCCCCTCGCTCGAAGCGGCAATCACCGCGCTCACCGGCCCGGTCGAAAACCGAAAAGCCGCCGACGCCGCCCGGGAGGCGCGGTGGGATCGCCTTCTTGCCGACTACGGGACGCCGGGCGGAGACCTTCCCGCCGAATGGCTGGCCGGACTGCGCGCCACCGGACGGCTCAAGCGGCTGGGCGAACCGGATGAAGCCGCCCTTCGCCTCGAACAACTCACCCGGCTCCGCCGCGCTCTTCCCGCCGGCGGCGAACCGCTCGCACAGCTCGCCGCCCGGCTCTTCGGCGACAGCCACGCCCTCGACCCCGGGCAGTCCCTCGCGAACCTCGCTCTTCGCCTAATCCATCACCTCTTCCAACCGCCCGGGGAAGATCATAAGGCCTCCCGCACCGACCGGCGGCGCGACACATGGGCGGCCGCCGGAGTCCTTTGCGACGCCCTGAGCGCCCCTCCCGTGGTCCTCAACCTACGCTCCACCGGCAATCATTTCCTGGGCGAAATCCTCCGGCGCGCGGCGGATTTCGGCGAACCGATCCACCTCACGCTTCGGCAACTGTTGCGGTATCCGCTCTCGACCGACGATTCCCTGCGCGGCGTTCCGATATTCGTGTGCGAAAATCCCACCATCACCGCGCTTGCCGCCGACGCCCTCGGCCCGGCAAGCCATCCCTTGGTATGCACCAATGGTGAACCCGCCACCCCCGCGCGCACCTTGTTGCGCCAGTTGCGCGAAGCGGGTGCGGACATCCGTTATCACGGCGACTTCGACTGGAGGGGCGTGCAGATCGCCGGTCGCGTCTTCCGCTGCTGCGGTGCCCGCCCCTGGCGTTTTGACGCGGCCGCCTATCGAGCCGCTCCCAAGCAAAAAAACCTGGACGGTTCCCCGTCCGAAACACCCTGGGATCCGGAACTTTCCGCCGCCATGGCCAGCCTCGGCAAATCCGTCCACGAGGAAGCGATCGCCCGGATCCTGATTGAGGATTTGAAAAAGCCCGGCTGAAAAGGAGCCGGGAAATAAGGTTCGGTGTCCAGGCTTCAGCCTGCCGCGTCGGAGTGGTCGCCCCCCGTGGTCGCGGGGCCAGCCCTGACATTTATACCCAAGTTTCCCTACTTTTTTCAGAAGATGGGTCGCCTGTTTTCGAATCCCCGGAGGCGGCGCGCCGCAAGAATCTTCGCTCTGCAAGTTACGCCCCTCAGGAGGGTCAGACCCTACGCGGGATTGTAGGGCTCGCGCGATGCCGCGAATCGACTTGGGCATAAATGCAAGGGCTTGCCCCTCATCGCTGATGAATAATAGCAAATAATTTTGACCACGTTGTATTCGTTGATGTAGGGAAGACTTCCACGGGTTCCCCGTGGGGCATGGCTTCAGCCTTGCCCGGGACGGTCGTGGGGTTCCGCACTGACGCCACCGCCACCGCACGGCCTACCGGTAACGCTCCGCCGTTGCGCACCGGGGCCTAAAGGCCGCCGGCCACAAAGCGAGGGCCTGAGGAGGGCCTATTTTTGACCGAATCGCAAAATTGTCTGTCAAATTATTTTGACCAAGTCGTTTTAAGTCATGCAGGGAGGACTTCCACGGGATTCCCGTGGGGCATGGCTTTCCTAGTCTGAGCTTTGCCTGCCGTGAGCTTGTCGAACTGGACGAAGGCAGCCTTGCATGGGACGGCCGTGGGGTTCCGCACTGATGTCGCCACCACCGCACGGCCAACCGGTAACACTCCGCCATTGCTCACCGGGGCCTGAAGGCCACCGGCCACGGAGAGAAAGCCTGAGGAGGGCCTATTTTTGACCGAATCGCAAAATTGTCTGTCAAATTATTTTGACCGAGTCGTTTTAGGTGATGCAGGGAGAACTTCCACGGGATTCCCGTGGGGCATGGCTTTCCTAGTCTGAGCTTTGCCTGTCGTGAGCTTGTCGAACTGGTCGAAGGCAGCCTTGCCCGGGACGACCGTGGGGTTCCGCACTGGTGTCGCCGCCACCGCACGGCCAACCGGTAACGCTCCGCCGTTGTTCACCGGGGCCTGAAGGCCGTCGGCCACGGGGAGGGAGCCCGAAGAGTGCCATGCCATGGGCCGCTCCCACGACTCTTTCTTCGCCGATCTTGTATCAGCGATGGCTTGCCCCTCGATCCAAAGTAGTGGTTGATTTTCCCCTATTCGCTCCGCGCACTTGTGGCCAAACCCTCCACCGATAAGACTCCCGCACTTTCGGACCCCGCTTGTGGTTGGATACTGCCCGCCTTCACCGAAACCGATCCGGCTCCGGCCTAATCGACAACTACGAACGCATTCCGGGAAAAACGGTCAGCCCATCCCAATCGGCACCTTCCATCGGCTTGGGCCGGATCGGGCGTTTCCGGTTCCGCTCCAACGGCTCTGAGACCTCCCGCACGAATTCCCGGCAACCGATGATATATCCCTCGGTCAGGTAGCGGC
>CAZDRT010000064.1:0-16963 GCA_964507815.1 uncultured Puniceicoccaceae bacterium | reverse complement strand
ATTTGGTATCAATTCCGAGTCGCTGCGCGACTCGGAATGATTCACCCCCGGTCAATGACTCAGCTCCTTGCCAGCAGTTTGCCGAGAACATCGTTCATCCCCTTGACCACCGAGCCGGTGTCTTCGACCAGTCCGGCGTTGAGGCGGGCCCCGGCGAAGAGTTGGTCGGCCACCTCGCCGGCAAGATCGGCGTCGGTGCCGTGGAGTTCGGCCAGTCGTTTGACGAGAGGGTGCGAGGGGTTCATCTCGAAGCGCACCGGCGTTTCGGGCATTTCGGCTTCCGATTGGTTCATCGCCTTCATCATCCGGCGCATGTTCGCGCTCATGAAGTCGTCCGCTCCCAGAATGACCGCCGGGCTTCCGGTCAGTCGTTTGCTCAGAACCACGTCGCTGACTTTTTCGCCCAGGCGTTCGCGGACCCACTTGGCCAGCTTGTCCCCGGTCTCGCGGTCGAGAGGTTCCCCGCCCGCGTCGGGCGAGTCGGGAAGCTCGATGTCCTGCCGGTCGGCGGAGACGAGCTTCTTCCCGTCGAACTCGGCCAGATGGGACATCACGAATTCGTCGATCGGTTCGGTCAGGAAGAGCACCTCCATCCCGCGGGATTCGAAGGCCTCCAGATAGGGGCCGGATTCGATGCTCTTCCGGCTCGCGCCCGAGAGGTAGTAGATGTCCTTTTGCTCCGATCCCATCCGGCTCACGTAGTCGGCGAGGCTCGTTTCCTTTCCGTTTTCCGTGCGGGTTGATTCGTAGCGCAGCAGTTTGGCCAGGTCCTCGCGGTGTCCGGCGTCCGAGACCACCCCTTCTTTCAGAAAGTGGCCGAACGCCTGATAGAAGGACCGGAACGCTTCCGGATCCTTTTTCTCTTTTTCCCCGACGAGCTTCAGGAAACGGCGGGTCAGCACCTTGCTCAGTTTCCGGATCATGGAGCTGTCCTGCATGGATTCGCGGGAGATGTTCAGCGGCAGATCGGCGCTGTCCACCACACCCCGCAGGAAGCGGAGCCATTCGGGGAGCAGGCCTTCCGGGTGGCGGTCGATCAGCACCTTGCGGCAGTAGAGCGAGACCCCCGGCTCCATCCGACCGATCCCGAAGCGCTCCATGTTCTCCTGCGGCACGAAGAGGAGGGAGTGGATCTCGAGGGGGGCGTCGGCGCTGAAGTGGAGCCAGAAACGGGGCTCGTCGAAGGCGTGGGCCTGGAATTTGTAGAACTCCTTGTAGTCTTCCTCCTTCACCTCCGAGGGGCTCTTGAGCCAGAGCGCGCCGACCGTGTTGATCTTCTCGCCGTTCAGGTTCAGCGGGAAGGGCACGAAGGCGGAATAGTTCTCGAGGACGCGCTTCACCCGGTCCGCTTTGGCGAACTCCTTCTGGTCCTCCTTGAGGTGGACGACTACCTTCGCTCCGCGGCGCTGGCCCTCCGCCTCTTCGATTTCGTAGGTGCCGGAGCCGTCGCTCTTCCAGCAGTAGCCGCGGGCGTCGTTTTTCCAGGAGTGCGTGTAAACGCGCACTTCGTCCGCGACCATGAAGGCGCTGTAGAACCCGACGCCGAACTGGCCGATCAGGTTTTCGTTGCGCTCGCCGCCCTCCTGGATCGCCTTGAGGAAATTCTTTGATCCGGAGTGGGCGATGGTGCCGAGATTCTCCACCAGCTCGTCATGGTCCATCCCGACTCCGAAATCCTGGATCGTGATCGTCCCGGCCTGGTCGTCGGTCGATACGTTGATCTCGAGATCGAGGTTGTCGTCGAAGATCTCCTTCTCCGTCAGTTGCCGGTGGCGCAATTTCTCGAGGGCGTCCGAGGCGTTGGAGACCAGCTCGCGGACGAATATCTCGCGGTCGGTGTAGAGGGAGTGGACGACGATGTCGAGGAGCTGCTTTACCTCGGCTTGGAACTCTCTGGTTTCGGGTTTTTGATCAGTCATAATGAATACAGGTTGAAAGAAAACGTGATGAAAGGATTTCCGGATCGAGATCAATCCAAATCGAGCTTCAATCGGTGGCCCAGGGGGAGGCGGCGATCTCGGCCAGAGTGGGCATCGCCGGAGCCGTTCCCTTCCGTGTCACCGAGATGGCGGCCGCGCGGTTGGCGAAGTGGACGGCCTCGGTGAGATCCCCTCCAAAGCGCTGGAAACCCGCCGCGAAGGCACCCGCGAAGGCGTCTCCGGCGCCGGTGGTATCGACGACCTCGATCCCCTTGACCGCCGGGATCCGTTCGAAACCCTCCGCCGTCGAGAGGTGGACGCCCGCCGATCCCAGGGTGACGATTATGGTCCCGGTTCCGACGGAGCGGCACAGCTCGTCGAGCCGCCCGGGGGGCAGATCCGCCAGAGGAACGCCGGCGGGGAGATCGATTCCCCGGAGCGCGGCAACGGCGGCGAATTCGGATTCGTTCGGCATGAGGATTTCCGCGAGATCCAGCATTTCCACGGATAAATCCTCGCGCAGGGGCGCCGGATTCAGGATGCGGGTCTTGCCCATCCGCCCCGCCCGTGCGAGCACGTCGGCGACGGTCCCGAGGTTGCACTCCAACTGGCAGACGAGCAGCCCGGCGCGTTCGATCAACTCGTCGGGAACGTCGCCGGGTTGGATGCGGTCGTTGGCACCCAGGGCGACGACGATCTCGTTTTGTCCCGTCCGGTCGAAAAGAATGCCCGCCGTGCCGGTGGACTCCTCCGGATAGACCGCGAGGGCCGCCTCGATTCCCTCGGTGCGGTAGAACCCGCGGACATCGTGGGCGAACGCGTCGTCGCCGACCGCCCCGGCGAAAACGACCTCCGCCCCGGCCCGCCGGGCCGCCACCGCCTGGTTGCTGCCTTTCCCCCCCGGGCCGGTGAGAAAGTGCCCGACCACCGTCTCCCCCGGCGAGGGGAACCGGGCGGTCGAAAAGGTGAGGTCCTGGACAAAACTGCCGACGACGAGAATGGGAGAGGGGTTCATCGTCGATCAGGTAAGAGATTCTCCTTGGCCGAGACAAGCGGGGATTCGGTGCTCACCCGTTTCCGCGCAGCAACACGAGCGCCCAGTCTCCGTCGTACCGGATTTCCGCCGGACCGGCGCCCGCCGGGCTCCCGGTCTTTTGCATCTCTTGCTCGAAGGTCCCGGCCACCCGCCCGGCTTCGCGCCGGAGAATCCCGCTCAGGGCCAGCCAGCCCCCGGGGTTGACGGCCGCGCACAGTTCCGCTGCGTAGAGACAGAGGATGTTGGACTGGATGTTGGCGAGAACGAGATCGGCGCCGCGTCCGGCCAGGCCGTCCTCGATTCCCGATTCGGCGAGGCTGAATTCGCCGCCGCCGATTCCGTTGGCGGCCGCGTTTTCAGCCGTCACCCGGATGGCTTCGGGATCGTTGTCGAAGGCGTGGACCGGGGCGAAGCCCAGTTTGACCGCCGAAAGCGCGAGGATGCCGCTGCCGCAACCGGCGTCGATGACCGGGGCTCCGGAGCCGTTCGCCAGGAAATACTCGACGAGGGCCGTGGCGCAGAGCCGGGTCGTCTCGTGGCTACCCGTCCCGAAGGCCAGGCCGGAATCGAGATAGACGGCCACGCTCCCCTCCGGCACCGGAAATGTCCCGCGCTCCCACTCCGGCACCCATTGCAGGGGGCCCTGCGACCAGGGGCGCAGGTGCAGTTTGTAGGACTCCATCCAGTCCTCGTCGCGGACGGATTCGCGGACCGGCCCGTCCGGCACATCGGGAAAGTGGTTCCGCAACTCGGACCAGGCCGCGCGGCCGTCCGCCTCGGTCTCGAAATACCCGTGGAGGGTGACCTCGTCCTCCGGGCGCGGGTGGACGATGGTCCAGGGCGAGAGGGTCTCGCAGAAATGGTCTTCGAGCGGACCCACCAAGTCGGCGGGGATGGGGGAATGGAGACGGATCATGAGGGAGTCGGATTCGGTGGGAGGGCGGAAAGGTTCAGAAGGCTTCCTTGATCCGACGGATCAGATCGGTGGTGCTGAATCCGTCGAGAAAGGGGAGGAAGCGGAACGAGGCGCCCGCCTCCTCCAGCGCGGTGCGCTCGGCGGGGTGCAGGCTCTCGAGGGAGTAGTCGCCCGCCTTGGCGTAGATGTCCGGCCGCAGGAGGCGGATCTCGTCGGTCAGGCGCGGTTTCGGAAAGACGAAGACCGCCGCCACGCAGGCGAGGGAGGAGAGGGCGAAGGCGCGCGCGTCTTCGTCCAGCACGGGCCGGGCCGGGCCCTTGAGGGCGCGCACCCCGGCGTCTGCGTTGACGCCGACCCACAGCTCGTCGCCGAGGGCGGCGGCCCCGCGCAGAAAGTGGAGGTGCCCCGGATGGAGCAGATCGAAGCAGCCGTTGGTCAGGACGAGCGACTTCCCGGCCCGCCGCAATCCCTCCCGGCGCGCGGCGAGGTCGGCGGCGGACGGGGGGTGGGGGAGTGTGCCCGTCATGGCCGGTTACTTGAAGATGCCCTTGAAAAACCCGCCGGAGGAGGAATCGGTCTCGTCCCCGCACGCTTTGGCGAAATTCTCGAGGGCGGCCCGTTGCTCGGAGTTGAGCTTCTTCGGAACATCGATGGCCACCTTGACCATCTGGTCCCCGGTGCCGGATCCGCGCAGGTGGGGCATGCCTCTCCCCTTCAGCCGGAAGGTCGTGCCGCTCTGGGTGCCCGGGGGGACTTTGATCGACCCCTTTCCGCCGAGAGTCGGGACCTCGAGGGTCCCTCCGAGGGTGGCGAGGGTGAAGGGGATCTTCAGATCCAGGTGGAGATTGTCGTTCCGGCGCTCGAACAGGTCGTGCTCCTTCACGTGGATGACGATGTAGAGATCGCCCGACTGGCCGCCGCGGATGCCGGCTTCGCCCTTGCCGGCCGAACGAAGGCGCGATCCGGTGTCCACCCCGGCGGGGATGCGCACCTTCAGGCTGCTCGTTTCGGTCACCCGGCCCTCGCCGCCGCACTTTGTGCAGGGTTTCTCGATGACCGTCCCCGTGCCGCCGCAGGTCGGGCAGACCTGCCGGAAACTGATGAATCCGCGCGAGGAGGTGACCTGACCCGCCCCGCCGCAGGTCGGGCAGGTCGTCTTGCCCGACCCGGGCTCGGCGCCGTTTCCGTTGCAACGGTCACAGACGACCGGCCGCCGGTAGCGGATCTCCTTTTCCACGCCGGAGGCCGCCTCTTCGAGGGTGATTTCGAGGTCGAACCGCAGGTCCGCCCCGTCCTCGCCTTCGCCGGCGCCCCCGGCACCTCCACCGCCCCCGAAAAACTCTTCGAAGATGCCGCCGGCACCGCCGCCGCCCCGGCGGGCCGCGCCCCCGCCGCCCCCGAAGACCTCGCGGAAGATGTCGAAAGGATCGTGGAATCCGCCCCCGCCCGCCGCGGAACGGCCCATGCCGCCGCCCCCGGGGGCGAAGGCCGCGTGCCCGTAACGGTCGTAGGCGGCCTTTTTCTCGGGATCCTTGAGCACCTCGTAGGCCTCCGAAATCTCCTTGAATTTCGCCTCCGCCTCCGGGTTGTCGGGATTCTTGTCAGGGTGCCACTTGACCGCCATCTTGCGGTAGGCCTTCTTGATCTCGTCGGACGATGCGTCACGACCGACCCCCAGGAGCTTGTAGTAGTCTTCTTTCGCCATCGGTTCCCTTTCCGCTTACTGTTCCTCTTCCTTTTCGGAAGGCCCGCTCGAGACGACCACGGAGGCGGGCCGGAGCAGACGCTTGCGGAGCCGGAAGCCGGGCCGGATGGTCTGGACGACCCCGCCCTCCGGAACTTCGTCGTGAGGCTCGTGCGCCATGCAGTCGTGGAGATTCGGATCGAACGTCCCGCCGGTCGGCGACTCCTCCTCGAGCCCGAAGGATTCGAGCGCCTTCCGGAGCTGCCCGGCCACCATGCGGAACCCTTCGGCCACGTCTTTGGCCTCCGGGTGGTTGTCGGCGGCCTGGAGCCCCAGCCGGAGATTGTCCATGGCCGGCAGAAGTTCCTCGATGACCGAAGCGACGGCCATTTCGCGCAGGTCATCGCGCTCCTTCGCCATCCGGCGGCGGAAATTCTCCAGATCGGCCACCGTGCGGAGGTATTTCTCCTGGTGGACGCGCGCCGATTCCTCGGCCTCGTTCAGCCGCTTGAGCAACTCGGTCGAAGGGTTCTCCTCTTCCGCGGACGCCCCGGTCTCTTCCGTTACGGGTTCGGCGTCCGTGGAGGGTTCGTCGTCGGGAGCGGGCCCGGCGTCCGCGATCTCCGTTTCCGGTTCGTTTTCTTCCTGTTCGTGCTTGTTCATTTGGTGTGTCGTCGAAGTTGCTAAACGGTCGAGATTGAAACATCTCGCCGTTCGATTCAACCCCGCATCCTGTGTTTCGACCGATGGGCATCGCTGATGCAAGATCGGCGAAGAAAGAGTCGCGGGAGCGGCCCATGGCATGGCACACTTCGGGCTCTCTCCCCGTGGCCGGCGGCTACGAATTGGTTTGCCTTGCGTCGGATCCTCGGTAAGTCTTTCGCGCTTTTCCGAATGAAACTGGACGCCTATCCGCAACCGGCCCGCTTCGGCGGGAGAATCCGTTCATGAGCGACGCAATCCCGCACGAATGCGGCCTCGCCGTCATCCGGCTGCGAAAGCCCCTGGCCTACTACGCCGAGAAATACGGGACGCCCCTCTGGGGATTCTACCGGCTTTTCCTGCTTATGGAGAAGCAGCACAACCGGGGTCAGGATGGTGCCGGGGTGGGCGCGGTGAAACTCGACATGCCGCCGGGGGCCCCCTACATCACGCGGGCGCGGAGCATTAAGTCGAATCCGCTCGACCGGATTTTCCGCAGCCTGATCAAGACCTACGATTCGGAGGTGAAGAAGGGGGGGATTCACCCCGAGTTCGTCGAGACGGTGAAACTCAACTTCGATTTCGGGGCCGAGCTTCTGCTGGGCCACCTGCGCTACGGAACGTCCGGCGGCTACAGCCAGAAGGTCTGCCACCCCTACTTCCGGAAGAGCAACTGGCCGATGCGCAATCTGCTCCTGGCGGGAAATTTCAACATGACCAACACCACGGACCTCAACGACCGGCTCGTGGCCCGGGGGCAGCATCCGATATTCGATACGGACACCCAGACCATTCTCGAGGAGGTGGGCTACCACCTGGACGAAGAGCACAACCGTCTCTACCGGCATTTCCGCGACGACGAGGGTCTGGGGGGCTTGGAGAACAGCGAGCGCATATCGCGATCCCTGGATCCGGCGAGGGTCATCCGCGAGGCGGGCGATTCCTGGGACGGGGGCTATTCGATCGCCGGATTGATCGGAAACGGGGATCTTTTCGTCGTGCGTGATCCGTGGGGTATCCGGCCCCTCTACGCCATGGTGGACGATGAAGTCATCGCCTACGCCTCGGAGCGGGCACCTTTGATGACCGTTTTCCAGAAAGAAGCCGGGGAGGTCCGGGAGGTCGGGCCCGGAACCGTCGAGGTTGTCAAATTCGACGGTTCCCACTCCGTGGAAAGGGTTCGCGAGGAGCGGCCCCGGTCGGCCTGTTCTTTCGAGCGGATCTATTTCTCCCGCGGAAACGACGTTGAAATCTACGCCGAGCGCAAGCGCCTCGGAGCGGCGTTGGTGCCTCGGATTCTCGAGGAGATCGACGGGAATCTGGAGGGAACCGTATTCAGCTATATCCCGAATACCTCCGAGGTCGCCTACTACGGTCTTATGCAGGGGCTCCGCAGGCATCGTCGCGCGGCGGTGAAAAACTCGATCATCGAACGGATGCGCGACGGCACCCTGGACGAGGAAAGTCTCGACGAGTTGATCATGACGAACTGGCCCCGGTCGGAGAAAGTGGCGAACAAGGATATCAAGCTACGGACTTTCATCAGCCAGGAAAAGAGCCGGGGCGAAATGGTCTCCCACGTTTACGACATCAGCTATGGTTCGGTCCGGGAGGGCGAGACCCTCGTTTGTCTGGACGACTCTATCGTGCGGGGGACGACGTTGAAGCGATCAATCATCAAGATTCTCGCCCGACTGAAGCCGTCGCGTATCCTCATCGCCTCGACCGCGCCGCAGATCCGTTATCCGGACTGCTACGGAATCGATATGTCGGAGCTGGGGAATTTTATCGCCTTCCAAGCCATGGTGGAACTACTTCACGATGAGGGTCGGTCGGAAATGCTCGATCAAGTCTATCGCGCATGCATCGAACAGATGAATGCTCCGCCCGAAGAAATGAAAAACCATGTTTCCACTCTCTACGATTGCTTTTCGGATGAGCGTATCGCCGGGAAAATATCCGAAATGGCCTCCCCTGAAGTGCCCGGTTGGACCGGAGAGGTCCGAATCCTCTTTCAGAGGATCGAAGACCTCCACGAAGCCCTTCCCGGGCACTGCGGCGACTGGTATTTCACCGGGACGTATCCGACGCCGGGCGGCTACCGGGCCCTGAACCAAGCCTACATCAACTTTTTCGAAAAACGTTCGGGTCGTTCTTACTGAAAAAGCTTGGGCAAGGATTGACACAAGGGTCGAGTCAATCCCCGACTAGAAGGAGGCGTTTACGAACGGGAAGAAGTAGAGCGGATCGGCTTCGACATTGATGTTCGCCAAGCCGATTTGGACGCCGTAGAGCTTCTCCGCGTAATTGATGATTCCGAGTTGGAGACCTTCCATGTCGCCGGCTTTGTTGAAGAGCCCGGTTTGGAGACCGACCACCTTCGAATCGCCGAGGGTGATGAATCCGGCCTGCCAGCCGTAGAAGTCTCCGCCCTGGAGGTTGATCAACCCGCCTTTCAAGCCCTGGAACTCTCCCTTGGTGTGGGTGTAGAGTCCGGTTTGCCAGCCGATCATGTCTCCCTCGACGACACTGCCGATGAAGTTCCACTGAACGCCTTTGACGTCCCCGGTGTTGTAGCCGAGTCCGAGGAAGCCCAGGTCCAAGCCGGCCAGGTCATTGTTTTTGGCGTAGAACAGGTTCAAACGAATGCCCTCGACGTTATCCGTGGTTGAGCCGAGTTGGACCGGCGACCAGAGGGACAATTCGAAGGCGCGGGTCCCTTCCTGCGCCTGGACCCGGAGGCCGAGGAGAAGAAGGGCGGATGTTGCGATAATCAGGGTTTTTTTCATCAAGGGAAAGGATGAACACATGGGACATATTGTCCAGGGGAAAATACGGGGTGGTTAGACCCTGGTCGAAACCAGACGGGTCACGGATGCATCTTCGGGAAAACGTTCAGCCCCTCCCAATCCCCGCCTTCCAGGGGGTGGGGGAGAATGGGCCGCTTCCGGCGGGATTGCTGTGGCTGAAGCACCTCGGAAATGAAACTCCGTGAACCGATGACCAGACTGGCGGTCAGGTAGCGACATCGGCTCCGTAATACAGCGGGCAGCGAAAGTTCGCCGCCCTCTTCGTCGAACACCCGTGACGCCGCCACCGGATCGATGCCCGCTTTCCCTTCCTTCCAAAAAGAGCTGGTTGCAAAAAAAATGCAGACATCTTACCGCGTTCGATCCGGCGGGCGGACCAGTGGGTCCTCGGTGATCTCGAGCAGGCGGGCCTCCAGAAAATTCCGGGCCTTGTCTGGATCGTTGATCGCCGCGAGTTCCTCCGCTTCGATCAGGCGAACCCGCAGGTCCACCCGGCTGAAGGGTTTCGGGAGGTAGAAGCGGTCCCACGATTTCAGCCGCCAGGCCCGGTGGAAGGTCGCCGAGAAGAGGAGGAGGGGAGATTCCGCCTGCTCCGAAAGAAAGACCGGCCCGGGGCGGAGGTGGTAGATGGGACCCCGGGAACCGTCGGGAGTCAGGCAGAGATCCTGCCCGGAGCGGTGTACCGCGAGCATTTCGCGGGCCGCCCGCACGCCCCGGGTGTAACTGGAGCCCCGGATGATGGTCGTGCCCAGCAGGGAGAAAACCGCCGCCGGCCAGGCCCCGTCGCGGCTGGTGCTCGCGATCGCCGACATCCGGTAGGGGCGCCTGAAACGGCGTTTCGCAATCACAGCCAGAAATATGTGGTTGTGCCAGAAGAGGAAAATCGCCGGTTTCCCGACCGACCGGCACCGCTCGACCGCTCCTTCTTCGAAGCGAAGGCGGAGGGTCAGGCTCCAGAGCCGGATCAGGCAGAAGGCGGGCAGGAGCAGGAGCTTCCGGCGGAGGGAGGGGCGGAAGAGCGGCACGTCGGTGTCGCCGTAGCGGGCGGTGACCGCCTCCTTTTTGTTCGTTTTCCGCCTCATGACGGGGTGTGGTCGCCCAAGGCGGACCCGGTCTGGTCGTTACCGGAGCCGAATCGCCGCGCGTAGTCCTTGATCGTGCCGGGGTGGGCCTCGACCCAATGCTCCGGAGACGCCTCGACGAAGCGACCGGGGCGGGCGGCTTCCTCGTCCGAACAATGCAGGTGGCTCCGCCAGGCGAAGGCGCATCCGGGCGGCGGGTCGATGGGGGAGGGTACGTCGCCGCGTAGGAGCAGCCGCCGGGGAGGGGCGTCGGGATCGGCCCGGGGAATGGCCGAGATCAGGGATTGGGTGTAGGCGTGCAGGGGCTCCTCGAAAAGGCGGTCGCGGGGGGCCCGTTCGACGACTTTGCCGAGGTACATGACCGCGATCCGGTCGGAAACGTGCCGGACGACGGCCAGGTCGTGGGAAATGAACAGGTAGGCGAATCCGTATTCCCGCTGGAGTTCGAGGAGGAGGTTGAGAATCTGGCTCTGGACGGACACGTCGAGGGCGGAAACGGGCTCATCGCAGACGATGAGGGACGGGCGCAGGACCAGCGACCGGGCGATGCCGATCCGCTGGCGCTGCCCCCCCGAGAATTCAAAGGGGTAGCGGTCGGTCGTTCCCGCGTCGAGTCCGACTTGGTCGAGGATTTCGCGGACCCTTCGCGAGCGTTCGGCCTTTGTGCCGATCCGGTGGATCAGGAGCGGTTCGGTGAGGATCTCGCCCACCGTCTGGCGGGGGTTGAGGGATTCCGCCGGATCCTGGAAGATCATCTGCACCTTTCTCCGGAAGGCGAGGAGTCGGCGGCCCCGCAGGCGGAGGGCGTCCAGCCCGTCCATGCGGACGGAGCCGCCGGTCGGCCGTACGAGTCGGCAGATCGCCTTGCCGAGGGTGGTTTTCCCGCAGCCGGATTCCCCGACGATGCCGAGGGTCTCTCCGGGACGGATGTCGAGATCGACGCCATCAACGGCCCGGCAGAGCCTGCGGTTGCGGAAGAAAAAACCGCCGCGGACGGGATAGTGGACCCGGAGGTCGCGGATTTGCAGTCCTCCGCTCATCGGTCGGTCCTCACGAAGTCGCAGTCCTCGACCCAGTGCCCGGGCGCGGCCTCGACCAGTTCCGGGCGGACGGTCGCGAACTCGGGAGAGGCAAGGTAGTCGCGGACGTTTGGATGGTCGGACCGGGGTGCGAAACGGGCGCCGACGGGTAGCTCGGCCAGCGAGGGCACGCGGCCGGCGATGGTGGGAAGAGGCGACTTGGGCACCGTGTCAAGAGCCGGAATGGAGCGCAGCAGACCGGCTGTGTACCGGTGCAGCGGATTGGAAAAAATCTCCCGCACGGGGGCGCTCTCGACGATCCGACCGGCGTACATGACGATCACCCGGTCGCAGGTGCCGGCGATCACGCCCAGGTCGTGGGTGATCAGGACGAGGGCCATGGAGAGCGAGTTTTTCAACTCCGCGAGCAGGTCGAGGATCTGGGCCTGGGTGGTGACGTCGAGGGCGGTGGTCGGCTCGTCGGCGATGAGGAGGTCGGGGTGGCAGACGAGCGCCATGGCGATGACGATTCGCTGGCGCATGCCCCCGGAAAGCTGGTGGGGGTATTCCCGCATCCGCTGCCCGGGGGAGGGGATTCCGACCTTGCGCAGCATCTCCAGCGCCTGCCCGCGGGCCTCGTCGCCGTCGGCGATGCCGTGGATGGAAAGACACTCGGCGATCTGGCGACCGACCGGTTGGACCGGGTTTAGCGCGGTCATCGGCTCCTGGAAGATCATGCCGATTCGACGCCCCCGCACCCGGCGGATGGTCGCTTCATCGGCTTGGGCGAGATCCAGGTCATCGAGAAGAATCTGTCCGCCGGTGATTTTTCCCGCCGGATGGGGCAGCAGGCGCAGGATGCTCAGGGCGGTGACACTCTTGCCGCAGCCGGACTCGCCGACGATGCCGAGGGATTCGCGCTCTCCCACGGAAAAAGAGACGCGGTCCACGGCCTCGAGAAAACCCGCTTCCGTCTCAAACCCGGCCGACAATTCGGATACCTGCAACATGGAAGAGTCTTTTCGGCGAAAATCGCGCGTCGTTCAACAGGGAATCGCCGTTTGCGGCGGTAGGCCAATGCCATTGCGTAATTGGACGCGCGGCCGGCTGAAGCACTCCGTGAAGATTCACCGATGCGACCGGAAAAGAAAATTCGGTGTCGGGGTTTTCGCCGGAAGTCGGATTGTGCAAAAACTGCAAGGAACTTTTCCCGGCGGTTTGCAATTTCGGCGCTCAGAAAAAATACCGCACCGTCACCCCGATCTGCCTCGGTTCGCCGAGTTCCTCGAACAGGAGATCCGGGTCGAGCACGGGGTCGTTCAGGTCTCCGAAAAAGAGTCCCCTGGTACCGTAATCGTTGTCGAAGACATTGGTGACCCAGAGGTTGAACTGAAAATCGCGCCATTCGTAGCCGAAAAGCAGATCGACGAGCTGGTAGGCATCGCCCCGGCCGTTGTGAAAGGAGTCGTAGAAGACGGTGTCCTGCCCGCGGACCTTGATCCGGGCAAAGGCCGCTTCGATGGGGCGGACCTCTGCGTAGGCGGAGAAGGTGTAGCCGGGGGCCATCGCCTGGTCGCGCCCGTCCACCAGGGTGGGAATGTTCTCGGCCTCGATCCGCGACCGGAGGAGTCCGAGCGAGCCGCCGACCGTGATCCACTCGCGGGCCTGCCAGTCGGCCGACGCCTCGGTTCCGAATCCGTAGGAGCGGTCGGCGTTGGTCTGGGTGAGGACGAAGTTGAAGCCCGGGTCGATCTCCCATCGGCGGACCTGGGGATTCTCGCGGTCGAAGGCGAAAACGGAGATCCGCGACTGCAGGCTTCCGTCGGGATTGCTGAAGTTCCAGCCGCCCTCGAGCGAGTAGAGCGCTTCGTCCTCGTAGAAGAGTTCGCGGGCGTTGCGGTCGGCGTTGATCCCCCCGCCCTTGTATCCGCGGGAGAACTTCAGGTAGAGCGCCTGGCTTTCGCTGTAGAGGAAGCGGTACGAAATATCGCCGCCCCAGAGGAATTCCCCGTCGTCGGCCGCGCCGACGAACTGCGGCGAGCCGGAGTCCTTGAGTTCGATGCGCCGGCCCTCGATCCGGAGGGTGCCCCCGATCTCGTGGCGTTCGGAAAGGGGGTGGAGGATCTCGCCGAAGGCGAAAAGCTGACCCTCTTCGAACGTGTTTTGGAGTTCGGTCAGCGAAGGGCCGAAAGCAGCCGTCGGATAGTTTTGGAGGCCGTCGGAATCCTGGTCGAGGTAGCCCGCGCCAGTGCCGGCCGTGTAGCGGGTCGTGCCGGGACCCTCGTTCCGGCGGTAGAGAAACTCCTGACGGAAGCGGCGGGCCTCGCGGTTGTATTCCTCGAACCAGTTCTGTGGACCGGGTTCGAACCACACCTCGTTCCAGAGGCGGAGGTTGAGGGGATCATCGGAGGTGTTCAGCCAGTCCGCGTCGAAGCTGTACTTCGTGTTCGTGCGGAACGCGGTCGTGCGGGACACCCATTCGCTCTCGACCGGACCGAAGGCGGCCTCGACGGCGGCGGCCCGCGAGCGCTGGTTGTCCTCTCCGGGGCGGTCGCTCTGCACGGTCCGGCCCCCTTGCGGGAAGACCAGGCTGAAATTGTCGTAGCCATTCTGGAAATCGCTGAAGAGCCCCGTGATCTTCAGGCGGAAGTTCTCCGAGGGTTCGTAATGGAGCTTCAGGCGGCTGGTGAACTCGTCCTCGTCCCGGCCGCGGTGCTCGCCGAGAAACTCATTGAAAGTCGATCCGTCGGTATTGTTCTGATACACGGAGAGCCGCATGGAGAGGTGTTCGTCGATGAAGCCGAGGGGGCCGCCGACGGCCACGCCGCCGCGGAAAGTATCGTACTCGGCGGCGGTCGCTTCGATCTGGCCGGTCCAGTAGTCGGTCGGATCGGTGGACTCGACGTAAATCAGCCCCGCCAGCGCCTGGGTGCCGTAGAGTCCGCTCTGGGGTCCGCGGAGCACCTCGACCCGCTGCACGTCGAAGAGCGAGACGATGTTTCCGAATCCGCTGAAATCAATTCCGTCGATGACGAGGCCGACCGAAGGAGTGACCGGTTCGATGAAGTTGTCGTATTCGCCGATTCCCCGGATCTGGAAGAACCGCGCCCGCGAGGATCCTCCCGCGAAGGTCAGGTTCGGCGTGTCGAGGACGAGGTCCTCGAGGTGGCTGGTGTTGGGGTCCTGGAGGGTCTCCCCGGTGAAGAGGGAGAGGCTCGAGGCCGTTTCCCCCGGGGTGACCCGTATCGAGGAGGCCGCGACCGTGTAGGCCTCGAATTCGGTGGCATCGGGATTCCCGGTCGTTTCGCCGGAAAGCGGCGCGGCGGCTCCGAGAAGAAGGAGGGCGATTGTCTTGTGAATCATGATTGGATCGTTGAAGCGCGGGTCTGCTTTGCTTCGGAGGAACGATCCAAACCCTCGACCGTTCCTCCGCCGGTATGAGCCGGATCAGGTTCGAAGGGTCCCGGGGACGTCCGTCCCCGGTCTCAGCTTCCGGATATGGGAAGCTCCCCTGGTCGAAAGGCCAGAGAACATCGTCCGGCCCGGTTTTGTCAAGACCGTTTGGGAATTTTTACGGCAGGGGAATTCTGTGCGATTCTCCGCCGGGCGCGCGCAGGAGAAGGTAATCCTCTTCAATGGACTGGATGCGGAATCCGGGCGGGGAACGGACGATGTCCCCGACCTGATAAACGCCGCTGTTGGTCAGGACCCGGACGGAGTTTCCGCCGCGCATCACGCCGTTGACGGAAAACTGCGAGAGAATCTCTTCCGGCACGGGAGCGACGACCGGATTCGACGGTGGGGACGGGGGCGGATCCGCCCGGCGTTCTTTTTCCGGCGTGGCGGACGAGCGAACGGTGAGAGTTCCCTTGGGAGCCGCCTTTTCCGGTTCTTCCGGGGGCATGCTTTTCTCCTCTTCCACCGCCGCCGCCATCTCCGCCGGTGGGGGCGGGGGAGCCGGTTCCGCGGCTTCGGTCGGGCGGAAGTATTGGGAGTAAACGAAATAGCCCAGGCCCCCGACGAGGGCGACAAAGGCGATGACTACGAGGGCGGCGGACAGGATCATCCATATTCCGGGGCCGGAGGAAGACCGCTGCCGGGGGTGGATCACCGTGTCGTCGTCAGGGGGTGTCCCGACGGGGTTTCCCTCCCGGCGGGCCTTTTTCAGTGCTTCGTTGATAATGCTCATGGTTGCAGAAATTCGTCCAGTTCGCGGATCGCCCGGCGCACGTCGCGCGCCGTCACGCGTTCCTTCCCGCGCACGAAGGCCGCGAGAAAGGCTTTGTCGCAGATGTTGTTGATGAGCCGGGGGATTCCGTGGGATTTCCGGTGTATCTTCCGCACCGCCCATCGGGTGAGGAGTGGCTTTCCGCCCGCCCCGGCGAGCGAGAGACGGTGGTCGATATACCGGGCGGTTTCGTCACGGGAGAGAGGCTTCAACCGGTAGTAAACCAGAATTCTCTGCCGGAGTTGGCGGAGGCGTTTCTCGCGGAGTTTTCCGTCGAGTTCCGGTTGGCCGATGAGCACGATCTGCATCAGCTTCTGGTCGTCGGCCTCGAGGTTGGAGAGCAGCCGCACCTGTTCGAGGACTTCGAAAGGGAGGTTTTGCGCCTCGTCGATAAGGACCACGATTTGGCGGCCCTGTTCAATCCTCTCCAGCAGATGCCGGTAAAGGGTGTCGATCAAATCCGATTTCGAGCGGGCCTTCGTCTCGATGCCCAGCTCGGTTACGATGGCGCGGACCAGTTGGGTCTCCGAGAGGCGGGTGTTCAGGATCAGGGCCGTGTCGAACTGGTCGGAGGACAGCTCGGAGAGGATCGTCCGGCACAGGGTCGTCTTTCCGCAACCCACCTCGCCGGTGAGGACGATGAACCCTTTCTTTTCCAGAATCCCGTAGCGCAGATGCTGGAGGGCATCCTCGTGGGTCGGGCTCCGGAATAGGAAATCCGGGTTCGGGGTGATGTTGAAGGGCATCTCCCGTAGTCCAAAAAAGTTCTGATACATCCCTTCGACGATTCAGACCGACGAAGCGGTCCGTGGCAAGGGTACGGGATGGGATTTTTCTTTCTTTCCAACGGTGGCGGCAGGCCCTTATTCTCTTTGCCGTGGTGGAAAAACTTGTCCGATGGGTTCTTCTGGGAGCGATCACCGTCCTGTTGGTCGGATTCGCCGTGATCGGTCGGCAGAATTTCAAGGAATACGGCCAGTTCCTTGAGAAGGAGATCCAGCTACGCGAGCGGATTGAGGCGGAAAAGGCGGAGTACGATCGGCAGCGCAAGTATTACCGCCGGTTGATGAACGAGCCCGAGTTTCTCGAAGCCGTCGTCCGGGACCGTCTCGGCTACGCGCGGGCGGACGAGATCATTTTCCGCTTCGAGGAAGAGGCCCCGGGCGAGCGGAGGTAGGGGAGGGTGCCGCGGTTCGGGATTGGGGTTATACCCCAGGCAATAGACGTAGTGGAATCTGGCTTGCCCGAGCAGGGACGAGAGCGGGGTTTCGGTCCGGCGCTGGTCGAATCCGCTCCCGGTGCAGGCGTCGTCCCTCGCTTCCGCTCGTAACGAAGTCTGGAGCCGAAAGTCGGATTCGAACCGACGACCTACTCATTACGAATGAGTTGCTCTACCAGCTGAGCTATTCCGGCGAAACGAAACCCGAGTCTTGCCCCGGGTCGCACCGTTGACAAGAAAAGAATCCACTTGATCGTTCTTTGGGCGCAACCACAAGTGTGGGGAGGGCGGCGGCCGTGCCACGGCGTAGCATTGTCTTCAGTGGACTGCTTTCAGCGGGCTGAGACT